>JAIQGD010000036.1 GCA_020072765.1 Terriglobia bacterium | reverse complement strand
GCTCGTAGGCCGGCATCCGGCGGCAGGCGTCCGCCGCGGAAATTCTCCCTGCGCTCATGCTGGAAAAACGCCCCGAAAAAACTGGCGGGATTGTGCGCCATCGGCTCTAGGGGTGTCAATCGAAATCGATACCATTAGTGGGGGGTACTTTCCCGAGGGGAAAATCCCATGCCGAATGCCTGGCGGAGGCACCACGATCTTGCTCGGTGTCCTGTGTGTTAAGCCGGGAAGTGGCCACGGCAAGGGATTCAACGAAGGGAGCGCAGAGAAAGCTCAGAGGGCACGGAGGCGCTTCGGCGGGTTGCTCAGGAATTTGCGTTGCGCAACAGCTTCTAGCAGGACGCTGAATTACCCGGAGAGCCTTGTGCGTCGCGGCTTCAGCGCGTTGTTCGCGTCTCGGACAGCCGTCGTGGGACGGTTCTTAGGAGGCCTGGGCTTCAGCCCCGGCGTTAAAGCGTTCGGTTTTATGGGGCTTTCGCGCCTTTTGCGTCCCGACGCTGTGAGTCGGGAAGCCCCTGAAGCTCGTTGTAGTTGTGCAAGGAACTTCTGATTCAGCGCGCTAGGGGCTTTTCTCGCCGCCCGCGCCGGCGGCTTTCAGTTTTTCCTGCAGCTCGTCGACTTTCTGCTGCGCGGCGGCGACTTCCTGCTGCTTGCTGTCGATCTGGCTCCGCTCGTCTTGCAGGGCGGCGGCGCCGGCCTTGTCGGAGGCGGAATCAGCCTTGCCGTAAAACGCTTGCCGGTCCAGGGCGTACTTGCGCTGGAGAATATCGAGATCGGTCTTCACGGTGGCGAGCTTGTCCTTCGCCGCCGCCAGCTCGGCTTCCAGCGCGGCCTTCTCTGCGGCCGTCATCTCGGCGGTTTTCCCCTCCGCGGGAGCGGCAGCTTTCTCGGCGGCCGCGGCAGGCTTGGCCTCCGTGGCTGCCGGCGGAGTTTGGCCCACGACGCTGATGTGGCCGGTGGTCTGCGAAATCGTGTCGTTGTCCCAGACCTTGGCGGCCTTGGGCGGAGCCTTCTTCTGCTCGCGAGCGGCGCGCGCCGCGTCGCCCAGGGAGGTTTCCTGCGGCCGCGCCCAGGATGTTCCCAGCGGCACCAGCAGCAAAAGCATCAGTCCCCAGTGTGCGAGTTTCATGGCACGCCTCCCCTCCGACCGCTACCTATCAGCTTATCGTATCTGGGACGCCGCGCCCGTGGCAAACGGCGCGCGCCAAATGATCGAAAGAGGCAACTGTGCCAGGGGGCGCGAGGGCCCCGCGCGGCTCGCAAGTCCGTTTCCGAGTTGCTGGCGATACGCCCTGAACCTCAGCTTTCGCCTCCCACAACGCCGTCTAGCGGGATGTATCTTGTTTGATGGCGAAATAACCTGTATTCCTTAGGGCGGGATTCGCGGATGCGGGAGAAAGAGAGGCACTCGGCAGACTCACAAGTGCCTCTCCCTACAGCTCAATCAAAGTTTCCAATACCTCACTGGATCACCTCCTTCTCGGCACGGCTGCCGATTGGATGATTATAAGACTCTACTTTGCTGTGGGGCAAATCTGTGTTCGGGAGCGAAAGCGGCTTACCGGAATCTGGGAGCCAGTTTCCGATAACCCCGTTTCTCGATCACTTGCCTTAGACGCCCGGTCATTTGTGTCGGCGAAGAGTTTTGGTCTGAAACAAATCGTCAGGGCTGTGAGGCCGCTGCCAATGTTTGAAATGCATCAATCGCGGCCCAGACACCAAACCCGATGCCCTTCGCCATCTGCGCTAGGTCAACCATATTGTGGGCCAAGAAAATCAGGACCGATCCATCGTTGGGGTCGGCTTGCCACCACCCACCGTACGCTCCCGGCCAACTGGCCGTTCCCACGCCACCGCGTCGCATCAGATCGCTCTGGTCAGTCTCCAGCACCACCGACACACCCAAACCAAATCCTTGACCGGTCGCGAACGGCTTCCGCCCGAGCCATCCCGAGTGGGACCCGCAAGACCGTGCGGGAGCTGGTCCGCTACTCGCTCGTCGAGAGTGACGGCACGGCGTCTGACGTGTTGCTAAGGCTGGCAGGCGGGCCATTGACGGTGACAAAGTACCTCCGGTCCCTAGGGATAAGCAATCTGGTCATCGCGAATTCGGAAATGGACATGTCATGGCAGAGGCAATATGACGACTGGTGCACGCCCGAGGCTGCTGTGCAACTTCTTGTGATCCTTGAAAAAGGAACGGCCGGGTCGGAATCAAGCCGCGACCTTCTACTTCAGTATATGCAGGAAACGGACACTGGGAAGAATCGTATCCGCAAACTCTTGCCCAAGGGTACGACCGTTGCGGATAAGACGGTCGCTTCGGGGACGCAAGATGGTCGCACGGCCGCAACCAACGATACGGGTTTGGTCACATTGCCGGATGGCAGGTATATGGCAATCGCAATCTTTGTGATCGATGCCGAGGCATCGGACGAAATCCGCGATGAAGTCATTGCGGAAATCGCTCGCGCAGCTTGGGACGAATGGGTTGCGAAGAGATGACTCGACGAATTGACCTCTCAGTGTCCACATGGACATCTCGATGAAACGGATTCTCCCGGCCCTATCCGTAACCCTGTGCCATTGAAATACTGGTAAGATAGTCGCTGAAATCCGGCTGCGCGAATAGCCGAGCGAGCCCATCTTCACCGCCCGTGGCTGTGATATAAAAACTGTTTCGCCGGCCCTGGACTGGCGAACCGGATCGGTCATGTCGAAGGCCAGGTCTAACTTGGTTAGGAATAACAGTTGTCATCCAAAATTCGAGAGCGATGACTCGATTGAAGATGAAACGTCTGCTTTTATGCGCCTCTATTGTCCTGAACGTCCTCTTGACGACCATCATTCACACATCCGCGCAACACAGCGGCGTTACCTATCTCAAAGGCGCGACAGTCGTTGACCTCACTGGGCGGGCGCCGTTTCAGGCAAATGTCATTCTTCGTGATGGACAAATTGAATCGATCACTACCTCTCCAACAGTTCCCCCGGACGGTCACGTCATAGATGTCTCAGGTGATTACGTTCTTCCCGGCTTTACTGACATGCACGCCCATGTGACCTTTCTCCGCGACGACTCATACTCCAGTTATGATCGCGCAACGAGCGAGCAGGTATTGAAGATGCTCCTGGCATACGGAATTACAACTGTCCGCAACCCCGCGGCGCCTGCAGTCGAAAGCGTGAGGCTTCGCGATGATGTTGCCAATGGAAAGATATTAGGACCGCGTATCCTGACGGCCGGAGAGGCGCTAAACGGCAAGCCATTTTCAACAGAAGCCGAGATTCGCGCCGAAGTGAAACGGCAAGCTGCCGTGGGAGTCAACTACATCAAGGTGTACGCCAACTCCACTCCACAACAAACAGCAGTAGCCATTGATGAGGCTCACAAGCATGGACTGAAGGTAATCGGACACCTACAAATTACAGATTGGCCCACAGCTGCCGGGTTAGGCATTGATTTCGTGACCCATGGAGTTTGTTGGTCTGCCAGTGCACTTCCACCACAAAAGCGCTACGAGTACGAAGAGGAAGTTCGGCATCTCGGTCCAATGAAAGCCAGAATATTCTGGCTGGAATCCGTGGACGTGAATGGCCCCAAGATGAATCGCATTATCAAATCTCTTAAACAGCATCACATCTCCGTCGACCCAACATTGATTGCTTACAAAACCAAGTTCATACCAATGGAGAGATATCGTGGGAAGCAGAACGTAAGCCTTGCCCCAAGGGCGATGCAGGAAAGCTGGATCGATGGTGGTTTCACCGCTGACTGGACTCCCTCTGATTATGCTCGTATGCAGAAGGCGTGGCCCAAAATGCTGGAGATTGTTGCGCTGTATTACCACGAAGGGGTGCTGCTTACGACAGGCTCTGACTTGCCGAACAGCTGGGTCGTTCCCGGCATCAGTCTGCATCAGGAAATGGAATTACTTTCAGAAGCAGGGATTCCCACACAGGATGTTCTCGCAATGGCTACCCGCAACGCTGCGGCGGCGCTTGGATTAGACCGCGAAATAGGAACGGTTGAAGTCGGGAAACGAGCAGACCTGGTTATTCTGGCAGCCAATCCGCTCGACGATATCCGAAATACCCGTCGTATCAAATACGTCGTGACTGATGGAAAGCTTTTTCAGCCAGGTTCTCTTCTCACACACTAAAGATTGGCTGTCACTACGTATTCTCTAGCGATGCACCCGGGCTAACTCCTGACAAGTCCGCTTGGGGGAAATGCTGCGATGCCGAATGGTGCTTGCACTTCGATCTCCTCGAACCCCGTTTGTGGACCGCGACGGCTACTTGTCCGGTAATCCGACTTACCCTGAGTTCGGTGGGATACAACTACACCTTGAGGACCCCGACTGCGATTCCCCCCTTTTCGCAACGCGCTACTTTAGCGGCAGGCGGCGGGATCGCCAGACATTTCGTCTGCGCCCGGACCAAATGTCAAGGCGCCCGACTAGTCATGGATGTTTGACTCCTTTCGCCTTGGCCGTCATCCGGCGGGAACCGCGTCCGTGGGTGTACCTAATCGTGGAGTTTTACCCGGATAATATTGACACCGACATTTTACCCGGGTATATTTAAGCCATGGCGTATACGGTCTTTCAAGGTCTTCGGAGGGTCTCATCCGGCAGCGCCGCGGAGCTTGCCGACTATCTAAAGAACCGGCCGCAGGGCGACATCCTGGTTTTCGATGATGCAACGGGCACGCAAATTGACCTCGCTGACATCGGAGGAAAACCAAAACATCTCGTAGAGAGACCGGGCGTCGAGCCTCGCGGGCGCGGGCGACCGCGGCTGGGCGTGGTCGGAAGAGAGGTCACGCTCTTGCCGCGTCATTGGGACTGGTTGAATCTCCAGCCCGGTGGCGCTTCGGTCGCTCTGCGCAAGCTGGTGGATGAGGCGCGGCGGACGAGCGGAGATCGTGACCGGGTCCGCGCGGCCCAGGAAGCCGCTTACCGATTCATGTCCGCCGTGGCTACCAACCTGCCCGGATTCGAAGAAGCCACGCAGGCGCTTTTTGCATACGATCGGCGGAAGTTCGCGCAGCTGATTGCCGACTGGCCTGAAGACGTGCGCGACTTCGCCGTGAGACTTGCCTTCGCCGATCAAAAACCGGCGCAGGCTTAAGCAGTTCCAGAAACAAACGACCCCCAGAAACGCTTACGGGACACGTGTGTCCCGCCCATTTTCGATTCGAAAGGAAAACGAGGATATGAAACCACTGAACACGCACCTGATTGCCGCTTTGGCCGCTGGCGACGCGTCGACGCGGCTCAAGGCCGCCCTCGCGATCGGCTCCAATCCCGAACCGGGTCTGGTCGACACCCTTATAGCGCGGTGCGCGATCGAGCCCGACTTCTACGTGCGCGACATGCTCACGTGGGCGTTGACCCGTCTCCCATCGGAGATCACCGTGCCGAGACTGCTCGCGGAGCTACGTTCGGAGCGCGCTCAGGCCCGGAGCCAGGCGTTGCATACACTGTCCAAGATCAAGGACTCCAGTGCATGGCCCGCGATCACTCGATCCCTGCTGTGCGACCCCGACGATGAGGTCGCCCGGAGCGCATGGCGTGCCGCCGTCGTCCTCGTGCCCGACGGGCAGGAGAAGGACTTGGCCGAGGAACTGGCCGCGCAGCTCGGTCGCGGCGATCGGGAAGTGCAGCTCAGTCTGAGCCGCGCCCTCGTCGCCCTCGGAGAAGAAGTGGTCGGGCCGGCTCTCCGGAAGGCGATGGCGTGTGGCGACCCGGGCGTCCACGCGCATGCGAGCGCTACGGAGCGACTCCTGCGCAACCCGGACGCCGGTTCCGAGAATGCCGTCAACGAGGCGAAACGGATATTCGCGCTCGGCAAGGAATGAAAGGCTGGAACACCGTGCTGATCGGAGAGGTCGCGAGCCGCTCGGGCGTGAGTACCAGGATGCTCAGACACTACGACGCACCGGGGCGGTGCGGCCGACCGGCCGCACCGTGGGCGACTACCGCAAGTACGCCGCGGAGGACATCGCCCAGCGCGAGAAGTGCGAGACAGGCTGGTTGCGATCGGTCTCCTCGGCGGTCTTGGACTTGCTGTTGCCGCGGACCGTTTCATTAAGTCGACGTTGTACGGTGTCCGGCCACACGATCCGGTTACCATGGCCGGTGCGATGCTGCTATTGGCGGCAGCGGCGCTGATCGCTGGTCAAACGGCTAGGGTGCTGGAATTTATGACCTCTGGCCGTAACTGACGCATCGGTCATTCTGCCCGTAATATTCATTGCGGGGCGGTAGAAGGTACCGCCTGTGCACCCCTACTGAACATCGTAGAACCGGCCCTGCGTGGTCCGTTGTGCATCGAGTAAGGTGCGTAAACAATTTACCCGCGACACCACCCAGAAGGTCGGCAACTCGGAACTAATCGCAAAGTCCTGAGTAACGCGGTAACCGGACATATGCCCGATGGCCCCCAGAAGTCCGGTTCTGGGAAGTTGCAAGTCCCAGCGACGCTTGCGACGGATTCTGGTCGGATCACGGCGTACTCGGAAACTGACTAACTGCCGGCAAGCGGCGCAGGTTGCGCATCGGCCCTGCGCGCGAGATACTCCTGCCCAGATCCGAGACGCTGGAGGCGAAATGAAGAAGCGCGCGATCGTTTGGGCGGCCCTGGCTTGTGTGCTCTTCTCGATTCCGCCGGCTGCCGCGGGCACGCTGTCCTCTTCCGGCGGTGCGACCGCGCAGCAGCCGGCCACTCCCAGCGCGCCTCCGGCTCCCGCTCCCGCACCCGCGGCCACGCCGCAGCCAGCGCCGGGCCACGTCACCGCGTACACGCTTCCCCCCGACACCTATCGCAAGGCGCACCGCCTGGGGCAGATCGCGTTCTGGGGACAACTTGTGGTGTTCGTCTACTCCCTCGGCGTTCTGCTTCTCGTCCTCCGTTGGCGGCTGGCGCCGCGATATCGCAGGTGGGCTGAACGGGCCACCTCGGCGCGATTCCTGCAGGCGGCGATTTTTGCCCCGCTCTTTCTCGGCTCGGTGGCCGTGCTGGAGATTCCCGCCGACATCGCCCAGCACTGGGTAATGCACCGCTTCGGCCTGAGCATTCAGGGTTGGGCGTCGTGGTCGTGGGATTGGACCAAGGGGCAATCTCTTTCGCTGCTGCTGGGCATCATTCTGGTCTGGATTCTCCGCGCCGTTATTCGCCGCAGCGCGCGCCGCTGGTGGTTTTATTTCTGGGTGGCCTCGCTGCCCATCCTGGTGTTCGTGGTCTTTCTTCAGCCCCTGGTGGTCGATCCCCTGTTCCACAAATTCGCGCCGCTGGCGCAGAAGGATCCCGAGCTGACGGTGGCTCTGGAGCGCATGGTGCGGCGCGCGGGAGAAGACATTCCGCCGGAGCGGATGTTCTGGATGGGCGCCGCGGAAAAATCAACGGCCGTGGACGCGTATGTCACGGGGATCGGGGCCTCCAAGCGCATGGTCGTGTGGGACACCACCCTCGCGAAAATGACGACGCCGCAAATCGTCTACGTCGCCGGCCACGAAACCGGCCATTACGTGCTCTACCACATCGTCAAAGGGCTCGCCTACTACGCCGGATGTCTGCTCGCGTTTTTTTACATCGGCTACCGGTGCATCGGCTGGATGTTGTCCCGCTGGGGCGCGGGCTGGGAGATTCGCGGCGTGAACGATTGGGCCTCGCTGCCGGCGCTGCTTTTCCTGCTGACGATTCTCGCGTTCCTCGCCAACCCCGCCACCAGCGCCTTCAGCCGCTACGTTGAGCATCAGGCGGATCAGTACGGCCTCGAGGTCACGCACGGACTGACGCCCGACGCGGGCCAGGTGGCGGCGCAGGCGTTTCAAGTTCTGGGCGAGGTTGATCTGGCCGATCCCGACCCCAACCCCGTGGACGTGTTTCTGTTTTACAGCCACCCGCCCGTCCCCGACCGCATCCGCTTCGTCCTCAACTACGACCCGTGGTCGCACGGCGGCCGCGGCGAGTTCGTTCAGTAGCCGCGTGGAGCACTGCCGGGTTTGCTTTTGTAGCGGCGGGCCGGCGCCTTCCGCCGGCCCGGCACTCCTCCGGCTTTCTCTCCGCTCTTTCTCTGCTTTTCTGCGTCTCTGCGGTGCGACCTGCCCGGTCCCACACCCCGGGACCGGCCTCTACAAAACCTAGAGCTCTAATCCCGCGCGCGTAGCGTCATGCGCAGGCCGTGGCGCGGGCGCAGCGTGACCAGCGGCTCGGGCGCCACCGGATGGCCCGCCACCAGCCGCATCCCGAACCGCTGCGCCAGCGTGCCGATCACAATGGCCGCTTCCAGCAGCGCGAATCCCTGTCCGATGCAGCGCCGCGGCCCGTCGCCGAACGGAAAATAGGCCCCCGCCGGCAAGCGTTGCGCCAAGCCGTCGAGCCAGCGTTCCGGGCGGAAGGCGTCGGGCTCGTCGTAGAAGCGCGCGTCGCGGTGCATCACCCACTGCGCCATCACAAACGTCGAGCCCGCTGGAAAATCGTAGCCTCCAATTTCGCACGGCTCGATCGACGTGCGCGCCAGCAAATAGGCCGGCGGATACAGCCGCAGCGATTCGTTCATCACCGCGTGCAGGAAGGGCAGGCGCGCCAGGTCGGCGACTTCCGGCGGGCGTCCGCCCAGCACGCCGCGCAACTCTTCGTGGAGCCGCGCCTCGGCGGCGGGATGATCGCCCAGCAGGTACCACGTCCAGGAGAGCATCTGCGCCGTGGTTTCGTGTCCGGCGAGAAACAGCGTCATGGTTTCGTCGCGGAGCTGCCGCGGCGTCATCTGCGTGCCGTCCTCATCCATCGCGTCCATCAGCAGCGAGAGCAGGTCGCCGCTGGACTCCGACGTTTTCTGAGCCTGGCGCTCGGAAATAATGCGGTAGACCAGCGCGTCGAGCATTTCCGATTCGCGCCGGGCGCGGCGGTTTTTCGGCGTGGGCCAGGTTTCCGGAATCCGCAGCGGCGCGCGCATGCGCGTGAGCTGGTAGCGCATGAGAAACGTGATCGCGCTCCCCACCTGTTCGGCGGTGCCTGGCAGCGTGGTGCCAAAAAGCGTGCGCACGGCGATCTCGAGCGTCAGCGCCATCATTTCCTGCGCGACGTCGCGCGTATCGCCATCACGCCAGGCGCGCACGTGCGCCTCCGCGATTTCGGCCATGGCCCCGGCGTACTCGTTGATGCGCGCGCGATGAAACGCCGGCTGCGCCAGACGCCGCTGCCGCCGCCAGAATTCTCCCTCGCTCAGCAGCAGCCCCTGGCCCAGCATCGGCTCGATGATGCGATTCATCAGCACGCTTTTGTGAAACTTGGCGTGCTGCACCACCAGCACCTGCTCGATCCAGTCGGGATGATTCAGCAGGATGCGGCTTTGCCGCAGCACCGGCAGGCGCACGATGTCGCCGTATTCCCGCGCGTAGCGCTGCAGCATCCCCAGCGGATCGCGCCGGCCCTCCAGCGCCACGCCGAGGATCGGCCGGCCCTTGGGGCCGGGAGGCAAGCCCAGCTGATTTCGGTTTGCTGTTCGAGCCATGGAGTCACGCGCAGCAGCCGCTATCGGAAGCGAGGCCCCGGCGCGCCCTCCATTCTAATGCCAGGGCCGCGTTTTCGGAGATTCGGTCCGATACGCCCGCCGGCGAGCTATAATCCGTGGAGCGCGCATTTCAGGAGCAGGAGGCTTTCCCTTGGCCGAAACGATTCGATTGACGGCGACCGCCAAGTCCGCCGGCTGCGCCGCGAAGCTCAGCCCCAGCATCCTCGACGCCGTGCTGAAGCGGTTGCCGCCGCAGCACGACCCCAATCTCCTGGTCGGCTTTGAGACCAGCGACGACGCGGCGGTCTATCGCCTCACCGACGAGATCGCCATCGTCCAGACCGTCGATTTTTTCACGCCCATCGTCGACGATCCCGCGCTTTTCGGGCAGGTCACCGCGGCCAACGCGCTCAGTGACGTCTACGCCATGGGTGGGCGTCCGCTGTCGGCGCTGACCATCGTCGCCTTTCCCGCCTCGCGTTCGCCGGAAATTCTCGAAGAGATTCTGCGCGGCGGCCTGGCAAAAATGGCGGAAGCGAATTGCGTGGTGGTGGGCGGCCATTCCATCCGCGACGACGAATTGAAGTTCGGCTACGCCGTCACCGGCGTGATCCACCCGGCGAAAATCTGGCGCAACGTCGGCGCGCGCCCCGGCGACGTTCTGCTGCTGACCAAGCCGCTCGGCACCGGCGTCATCTCGACGGCGCTCAAGCAGGGCCGCGCCGAGCCCGCCTGGGTCGAGGCTTCCACCGCTTCGATGACCCGCCTGAATCGCGAGGCGGCCGAGGCCCTGCACGAAATCGACGACGCGGCCCCAGGACAGCGCGATGATCCGCGGCCTGTCCACGCCGTTACCGACGTCACCGGATTCGCGCTGCTGGGGCACGCCCGCGAAATGGCCATCGGCAGCGGCGTCTCCCTGCGCATCGACCACCAGCGCATCGGCTATCTTCCCGGCGCCATCGAGGCCGCGCGCGCCGGATGTTTCTCCGGCGGCCTGGCCAACAACCGGGAATTCCTCGAAGGCTGCGCCGGATTCTTATCCGCCGTGCCCGAGGAATTTCGCGCCCTGCTGCTGGACCCGCAGACCTCCGGCGGACTGCTCGCGGCCGTCGCGCCCGAGGCCGCCGGCGCGGCCATGGCGGCTTTCGAACGCCGCGGCATCCCGGTCCGGAACATCGGCGAAGTGTTACCTAAGCGTTCCCCGCTCATCGAGGTCGCCTGAACCGCGCGAATCGTGTACACTTCTGACCTTTCGAGCCCTTTCTCATGGACCCTATAACTCACGGCATCACCGGCGCGCTTCTCGGCAAGGGATATTTTTCCGAGCGCCACGGGCGCCTGGCCGTTTTTGCCGCCACGCTTGGCTCGGTTTTTCCCGACGTGGACGTCTTCGCGGAAGTTGCCTCCCGCGATCCGCTCTCCATCATCAAATACCATCGCAGCATCACGCATTCGTTCGTGGCCCTGCCGTTTTTCGCCATGCTTCTGGCGGGGCTGACGCGCTGGATCGCGCGGCGGCTGGGCTGGCAGACGCCCTCGTGGCTGGTTTTGACGATCGCCTATGGCGTGGGCATCGCCAGCCACATTGTTCTGGACGGCATGACGTCGTTCGGCACGCGCATGTGGTTTCCGCTGTCGCGCGAGCGCGTGGCGTGGGATCTGCTGTTCATCATCGACTTCTCGTTCACCTCCATCGTCCTGCTCCCGCAGGTGGGCGCGTGGATTTACGGCGATGCGGCGAAGAGCCTGGCGCGCGCGATCCGCATGTGGGTGCTGTTCAGTCTGGGCGCCGTGCTGATCTGGGCGGCGGCGCGCGGGGCGGGCTATCCGTTTCATGCGTTGACCGGCGTGATCGCGTGCGCGGTGCTGGCGGCCGTGTGCTTCGCTCCCGCGGCCGGCGGCTGGGGATTCCGCGTGAAGCGCGCGGTATGGTGCCAGGCCGGGACGTATGTGGCCGTCGCGTATCTCATCGCCTGCGGCCTGGCCCATCATGCGGCCATCACCCGGGCGGAAACCTTCGCGGAACAGAATCACCTGGCGGTCGAGCGCATCGCCGCGCTGCCCATTCCGCCGGCGTTTCTCGACTGGGGCGACGCCATCCGCACGCCGCATGGCGTCTACGAATCCCAATTCGATTTGCGCGGCGCGAAATCCACCGGCTTCTACTTCATCCCCGATTCGCCGCCCGACCCGTTCATCGCGCGCGCCTTGCAGCTTCCCGACGTCCAGCTCTACTGGGGCTTCGCGCGCTTCCCGTCGATCCAGAGCTTCGCCGAGGATGGCCGTCACATCGTCGAGCTGGGCGAAAACCGCTTTTCCGACGGGCGCCACCGCAGCCCCCAGCCGTTCACCTATCAGGTGGTTTTCGATACCGACGGAAAACTTCTCGCGCAAGGCTGGCTGACCAGCGGCCTGCTGCGCCGCCAGATGCGACGCGTGCAGTCGCAGCAGCCCGGAGCCGCGGCCATCACCGCGCCTGCGGGAAACGCCCCGTGAAAATTCTGATCTTCAGCGACATCCACGGCGACATCGGCGCGCTCGAACGCATCGTCGCGCAGCCCGCGGACATTTACATCGCCGCCGGCGATCTGGCCACCTTCCGCCGCGGGCTCGATAGCTGCGGCGAGGCGCTCGAGTCCCTGGGCCAGCGGCTCTGGCTGCTGCCCGGCAACCACGAAACTCACGACGACACGCGCGCGCTGTGCCAGCGCTACGGCTTCGTCGATTTTCACCGCCAGGTGCGCACGGTCGAATCCGCCGGCGGCACCACGCACTGGGCCGGCCTGGGCTACAGCAACGTTACTCCCTTCCACACGCCCGGCGAATATTCCGAGGAGGAAATCGCGCAGGCCCTGGCGGCCTTCGACGGAATCCAGCCCCTCTACCTCGTGGTTCATTTTCCGCCGTGGAATACCAAGCTGGATGAATTCGCTCCGGGCAAGCATGCCGGCAGCCCGTCGCTGCGCGCCTGGGTCGAACGCGCCCAGCCCGTCCGCCTGTTTTGCGGCCACATCCACGAAACCGCCGGCCTCAGCACGAGCCTCGGCGCCACGCAGTGCCTCAACGCCGGCCCCAACGGCTGCCTGGTGGAACTCTAGCCTGCGCGTCTCACCCGTGATGGCGTGGATCTAACCCGCATTTCTCACGAGACTGTTCGGACGAGATTTGTTTGCCGGATTTCTCGCCGTAATTTCGCTCCCCCAACCGCGACGACATCACGCTGCCTTCTTATCGGTCCGTAGGGGCACGGCACTGCCGTGCCCGCGCAGCTGTGGCAACGCCCCGGTCGCGATTCTTGGCCGCCGCGTTCACCCTGCTTCAGCCTGTTCAGGATTGTGATGAGCAGTTCGGGCTAAAAATCACAGGAAACATGGCGCCGCGGCAAGACGGGCACGGCGTGCCGTGCCTCTACGGCACACTCACAGCGGGGACACAGTGCAATTGGGTTACGTGCGCGGCGAGAAACTCAGGCAGAAGCGGCGGCGGCGGAGCGGGCACTACTCACGAATCACCAGTCACGAATCACGAGTCACTTCTTGACGGGATAAATCACCAGCTGCCGGCGGTCGCCCGAGCCTTCGCTGACCGTGCGCACCCCGGCCGCCCCGGTCAGTTCCAGGTGGATGATGCGCCGCTCGCGCGAGGACATGGGATTGAACTGGAAGGGCTGCCCGGTCTCGCGCACGCGCTGCGCGGCCACGCGCGCCGACAGCTTCAATTCCTCCAGCCGCGTGGCGCGGTAATCGCCGCAATCGAAGCGCACCTGATCGTGCAGCCGCGGATCGAGCCGCAGCCAGCGGTGCGCGATATGCTCGAGCGCCAGCAACAACTCCGCGTTCCGCTCCAGCAGCAGGTCCTGATCGGCGCCGCGAAACGCCACCACGATCTCCGGCTCGCCCGGCCCTTGCCCACCCTCGCCGGGACTCGTGATTTCGTATTCGACCGCCAGATGCATTTCCCGCACCGCCAGATCGAGAAAGCGCTTCAGCTCCTCGACGGCGCGCGCGCGGTCCAGCCGCGCCTCGCCCTGCAAGGGTTCGCGGTGGAATGGTGGCCGGGCCGGCGGCTTCCGGAAGGCTGGCGTTCCTGGGTCGCTCATTCTTTTTTCTTCTTGAATTTGCTGCGCGACGGCGCGGGCTCCGCGCGATTCAAATACCATTGCTGAACCGCGCCCAGCGCGCTTTGCGTGAAATAGTAGAGGTTCAAGCCGCTCGCGAACTTGATGAAGATGACTCCGGTAAGCAACGGCATCAGCGCCATCATCTTTTGTTGCGCCGGGTCCACCGTGGTGGGCGTCGGCGTCATCTTCATCATCAGAAAGGTCGCCACCGTCATCGCAATCGGCAGGACGTAATACGGATCTTGCGCCGAAAGATCGTGGATCCACCAGATCCACGGTGCGTGGCGCAATTCGATCGCGCTGGCGAGCATCCGATAGAACGCAATGATGATCGGGAGCTGCGCCAGCATGGGCAGGCAGCTTCCCATCGGATTGATGCCCTCCCGCTGGTACACCGCCATCACTTCTTCGTTCATCTTCCGCTTGCGCGGATCGCGCATCGAATATTTCTTGTAGCGATCCTGAATGGCCTTGATCTCCGGCGCCACCGCCTGCATCTTTCGCGCCGAATGGAACGTCCACAGCCGGATGGGAAACAGCGCCATGGTCAGCGCCAGCGTGAACACCACAATCGCCCAGCCGTAGTTCGGGATGTACTTGTGGATCCATTGGAGGACATACAGCAGCGGCTTGGCGATCACTCCGAACCACCCGAAATTGACCAACTCCTCCAGCGGCGGCTGCACCTTGCCCAGCAGCGCCAGCTCCTTCGGCCCCACGTACAGCCGCGCCCGCAGCGGCCCCGCCGTCGTCGTCCCGGCGGCCATTTCCGCCAACGGCTCGCTCGCCGGCTTGTCGTCCGCCACGAAGTGGCGGTACTGCGTCCAGTGCCACAGCGAAAGGTCCGTGCCGCCGGGCAGGAACGCCGCGGTGAAGAACTGGTCCTCGATCCCCGTGAACTCCATCGGGCCGGTTTGCTGCAACGGCTGGATCTGGTTTCCGGAAACGCCCAGCTTCTTCAGCGGCACCAGATTCACCTTGCCGCCCTGCTTGTAGAAGACGTTGACGTTCTGCCCTGCCTGGTAGACCGCCTTGTCGCCGAATCCGCCGCGCCAGGCCAGCGCCGGAGCCAGCGCCTTGCCGTCCAGCGCCGCCGACATCTCCACCGACACCTCGTAATTCTGCGCGAACTTCAGCTTCTTGGTGACCTCGAGATGGCCGTCGCTCCAGTGGAAGGTGATTTCAGCGGGCGCCTGGAGATTCCCGGCCGCGGGCGTCACTTCGTACAGCGCCGTATTGGCCTGGTCCTGCAACGCCGCGTCGGACAGCAGCAACGACATCGGCCAGCCGAGCTGCCGCGCCGCCTCGGAATTGACCAGATCGAGCGCATGCGGCGGAGTTTCGTCGTTCAGATACTTTTTCAGCTTCCAGCTGCGCACCACACCGCCGCGGTTGGAAAGCTCGACGCGGTATAGCAGGCTTTCCACGACGATGATTTTTTCTTCCGTGGCCTGGATCGCGGTGATGACCGCGGGTTTCCCGGGAGCGGCGGCACTCGGAGCCGCGGGCGCCGGGGTGGCGGTCTGCGCCGGAGCGGTCTGCCCCGCCGGAGCTACCGGCTTCTGCGGCGGCACGGGCAGCGGGCTGAAGTGCAGCCACACGAGCGTAATCACCAGCACCAGCGCGACAAAGATAATCATCCGGACGTGATCCGACATTTCCTTCACTGCGCTGGCTCCTGATGGTCCTGAGGCGAACCGAAGATTTTAGCTGGCGGCGTGCCGGCCGCGCCGCTGTCCGACGGCACAAAATCCACTCCCCCGCGTGTGAACGGATGGCAGCGCAGCAGCCGTCGCATCGCCAGCGCCAAGCCGCGCCGCGCGCCGTGGCGCGCAATGGCCTCCGCGGCGTAATTCGAGCACGAAGGATAAAATTTGCAGGCGCCCCCGAAAAATGGCGAGAGAAACACGATGTAGAAGCGGACCAGCAGGAGCAGCACCCGCGCGCCCACCGGCGCCGCGCGCTCGGGCGTCCCGCCGGCGTTCACTTCTCCGGCGGCTTTTCGCCCGGCGCCACCGCCGGCAACACTTTCAACAACTCGCTCTCGATGGCCGAAAACTTCGCCGTGGCCGCCGAGCTGCGCGGATGAATCACGATATCCCATCCCGGGGCAATCTCCTGTCGGTGTAATCGGACGATCTCGCGGAGCCGGCGGCGAATGCGGTTGCGCCGCACCGCGTTGCCCAGCGCCTTCTTGATGCTCCAGCCAAAGCGGCTCAGGCCCAGGCCATTGGGGCGCACAAACACGGTGAACTCGCGGCTGCTCCGCCGCCGGCCCTCGCGGTACACCGCGTCGTACTGCACCCGGTGCACCAGACGGCAGGCGCGCGGAAGTCCCAGCCCCGGCGCGTCAGACGCGCGTAAGACTGTGGCGTCCCTTGCTGCGGCGTTGCGCAAGGACTTTTCTTCCACCCTTGCTCTTCATCCGTGCGCGGAAGCCGTGCTTCTTGTGGCGCGCGCGCACATGGGGTTGATAGGTGCGTTTCGGCAACGATTCTTCTCCTCTGGCGCTGTGGTCTTGGTTTTGCCCGGCCTATGTAGCGGCGGCCTTCAGGCCGGCCCCTTGCTCAGGCGGAGTGCGGCCGGTCTCCGGTCGCACCATACGCTTCGCGGACCCAAGTGAAACAACAAGTGTATGCGACCCAAGCGGCACGGTCAAGAAAGGCTAGCGGCCCCCGTTTGAAATCCACAGGCCCTAGCCAGGCCCCGGCCACCTGTGGCAAGCTGTACGCATGGGAAGCAAAGACGCACGCAGACGCGAGAAGAAGAAGCCCAAGCAGAAGAAACCGAAGCTCGAGGCCCTCCGCCCGGCCATTGTCCGGTTCGTCAAGGAATCCACGCCGGAAAAATAGCGGCCCTGGCGCGCGTGAGGGAGCCGAGCCTCGCCTGAACTACGCCACTGCCCGGAGCAAATGATAGGACGCTGCCGGCAGCGGCCATCTCACCCTCAGGCGCCGCCCTCGCCGAACGCCTTCCTCACCTGCGGCTGGAACAGGTACACCAAGATCCAGACGTCAATGGCGATCACAACCACGCGCCGCACGAACATCCCGAAGAAAAACATCATGCGCAAGTGCATGGCCGCGTCGCCCAGCCCCAGCAGCGCGAACAGCAGCGGCACGCAGGTCAGCAGAATGGCCAGCACGCGCGCCCAATTCTGAAGTTGCAGCAGCCCGATGCTCGCGACGGCATACGCCGCGGCCAGGCCCAAAAGCACCGCGCCGACCGTCATCGCGCCCATCCCCGCGACCATCCCCCAGCGCGTGTACGCCATGTGCGAAAGCATCGTCCCGCCCAGGCAGATCATCACGCCCCACAACGCCAGCACCCCCGCCAGAATCAGCCCCAAGACCGCGATGATGGTCACCCCCGCCGGTCGTTCCATGGCAACTCCTCTCCGCTCAGCCCGCGCAAAATGTCCGCTAAACCCGGCCGGGCCGCGGCCCTCGGGCGCGCCCGCCGGATTGTCTGCGACGTTATGCCCAGGCCCGAACCGGGTCAAGCGAAAACGATCTTCGTAGTGAGTCAGTTTCCGACAACCCCTCTTCGCAATGCGTATTCTGAATCCAAACTCTACTAGTTATTGCCTCAGCATCTTTTATTTTGGAGTTTTCAGATTCCAGCATTAGGCTAGGAGCGATGAAACCCACAATGATTCAGGCAGTCGCAATTGGGTTCGCCATTCTAGGCGCTGGGCTTTGGCGCGCGGAGACGCTGTTTTCTGTAACGAGTGCAGCAGTTCTTCCTAATGAGTTCTACATCGTCAACACATGGGACGATGATTTCTATCCGTATTTGCAAACCAGCATTACTCACGCAGTGCAAACTCCCACCGGAGTCTTAGTACGCTACGCATACATCGAGTCAGCCACTCAGCCATGCGGGGAACCTGACATCAAGGCCACCGAAAGACTGCTCCCTGCTCAAACTGTCAGCACCTTAACAGCTCCGTTGAATCTCTGCTCTCTGGATCCCGAGAAGATTAATAGTGAAGCGCAGTCACAATCACGCAAGCCCCAGCCGTTCGAGACACTTCGAACGAGTGTGGTGGCTAGCTGCGGAACCACGGAGAGGGTTTTTAGGCTGCCTGAGTTCAAGATGAACCAAAGCACTCTCGAACGAAAGGCACCACAAGCTATCGCACTCACGAAGCTTGAACATCAGGTTCTCACCAAGGCTTTCGGTTCAGAGAATTTGGATAAACTGCTTTCACAATCAGCCGGCGCCGACGCGGTCCCGGATTTCAAGAGCGACAAATTCAGGTCTGGATTCTGGTTCTGTTTTCGCGGAGTGCACCCTGCCATACCCGCCGCCGTCAGGACTCCCGTAGACCCCACGTTCGGTGCGGACTGTGACTGGTACAAATTTCAAAACGTCCTCGCGTCTTACAAGCATCCTCCGGAAGATATTCATGGCAGAAAGGCTCGGCTAGCGGACTCGAGTGGCTATAGGTTTCTGAAATACATTCCTGCTGATTACTCGCCCATTTTCGTGCAGTCGCGTGTGCAAGGCACAGTTGAACTGGAATTAGATGTGGATCAGGACACCGGATATGTTAGAGACGTTACCATCGTAACTGGGTCCGCCTACTTCAATGCCCGCGCTGAGGAAGCTGCCAAACAGTGGCAGTTCGACCCGCGTCAGAACATTAGGAACCCAGTCAGAGTGACGCTCAACTTCATAATCAAATGCGGTGAATGACTTGCTGTTGATTAATCCACTTATCACCAGCTAATCGCTGCTCCGGACTTCCGCAACTCCTGATTAGTCGGCCTATCCGAAACAGACCCACTAGCGGAATTTGCGCCCCCGCATTCTGTTGTGAATTCCGGGCCATTCTCTCCTAGAATGGTCCCTTCCCGGCTGGCCCGCCTGGCGCCGGGGAGCGAAGCACACCGAAGACGAGGTAACCGATCCGTGGCCAAAGCGCGTGCGTCCAAGACCATCACTCCGAAAGCCCAGGTCAAGAAACTTCCGGCGGCGGGCCGCAAACTGAAGATCGGGCTGGTGGGCTACGGCACGGTGGGCCGTTCGGTGGCGAAGATTCTCTGCCAGGACACCGCCGGCCCGCTTGTCCTGACGCACATCTTCAATCGCAACATCGCCAAGAAAAAGGACGCGTCGCTGCCCGCGCACATCCGCTGGACCGAAAACATCGCCGACGTGCTCTCCTCCGACGTGGACGTCGTCGTCGAGCTGATCGGCGGGCTCGATCCCGCGGGCGATTGGGTGCGCCGGGCGCTGCGCGCGGGCAAGTCCGTGGTCACCGCCAACAAGCTGCTCATCTGCGAAGCGGGCCCCGAGCTGGTGGATCTGGCGCGCCAGATGGGCAAGCGCCTGGAGTTCGGCGCCTCGGTCGCCGGAGGCATCCCCGCGATCATCGGCATTCAGGAAGGACTGGCGGGCGACCGCCTGCACAAAATCGCCGGGATTCTCAACGGCACCTGCAACTTCATCCTCACCAAGATGGAGTCGAGCGGAACCAGTTTCGACGCCGCGCTCAAGGAGGCGCAGCAGCTCGGCTACGCCGAAGCCGACCCCAGCGCGGACGTGGACGGCATGGACGCCCGCGCCAAGCTCGTCATTCTGACGCAGGCCGGGCTGCGCCTGCGCGTGCGCCCCGAGCAGATTCCCTGCCGCTCGATTTCCTCCATCGCGGCCGTGGACTTCATGTACGCGCGCGACCTCAATTCGACCATCCGCCAGATTTCGCTGGCCGAGAAAACCGTCCAGCGGAAAGCCACTTCGACCCGCGTGCGCCTGGCCGCCGCCGTTCAGCCCGCGCTGATTCCCGCCGCGTCGCTGATGGCCCACGCGCAAGGCAGCCAGAACATCGTCACGGCCACCGGAGAATACGCCGGGAAAATGATTTTCTCCGGGTACGGAGCCGGGGGCGATCCCACGGCCGTCGCCGTCGTTTCCGATCTGTACACCATCGCGCGCAGCGCCGGCGCGCCGCCGGAGGCCCTGCCGGGCGCCGCGGAAACCCCCGACGAAGTGAGCGGCGATTTCACCGTGCCGCACTATCTGCGCTTCGTCGTGCGCGACCGCCCCGGCATCGTCGCCGCGCTGGCCACCATCCTCGCCCACTACCAGATCAGCATCGACGCGCTGCTGCAAAAGCCCGGCTTCCCCCATTCGGCCCTGTCCTTCGTTATGACCCTGGAGGCCTGCGACAGCGCCGTCCTCCGCCAAGCCCTCGAGGAAATCGCTCAACTCGATTTCCACGTCGAGCCCCCCCTCTGCCTCCCCATTTTTCTGGATTGATCCGCGCCTCGTGGCACAGGCACTCCTGCCTGTGCTCTTGCCTTGGAGCAAGCATCCCCGCCCCAGTTTTCGTAGCGACCGCTACGAATTCAGTCCCTCGGCCTTGACGTACACCAGTGGTACGATTCACCCGGGCGCGTTCCCCAACAACAATGCCAAACCGCGGGAGCGGCGTCCGGCAGTGACAGCTTGTATTAACCTGTGGGGATTGCGATGAAACCTTTGATCTTTGCTCTCTGTGTTGTGTTGGCGGTTGGCGGTCTGAGCGCGCAGACACGTGTCTGGCAGCCATCGCCCGGACATACGCAAGTGCCGATCTGGCCGGGGGCCGTGCCGGATGCCCAGCCGGTCGCGGGGCCGGAGGACGATGCGCTGACGGCAACCAAGTCGCTGATCGCCGGCAGGCCCTCGGCTTATCTGGACCACGTCTCGCGGCCTACCATGACCGTCTATGCGCCCCAGGGGCCGAATACGGGCGCTGCGGTGGTCGTGTTTCCTGGCGGGGGCTATCAGATTCTGTCCATCGATCTGGAAGGCACGGAGGTCTGTGACTGGCTGACTTCCAAGGGAATCACCTGCGTGCTGTTGAAGTACCGCGTGCCGGGCAGCGGAATGTATCCGCCATCGGCGCCCTATCCGAAATCCGGGCCGTATCCCAGGTCACCCATGGCCTTGGAAGATGCGCAGAGGACCTTGGGGCTGGTGCGCTTTCATGCCGCCCAGTGGCATATCGACCCGCACAAGATTGGCGTGATCGGTTTTTCGGCGGGCGGGCATCTGGTGGTGGCGATGAGCACGGAATTTGAGCGGCGTTTGTATCCGCCGGTGGATGCCGCCGACAAAGAAAGCTGCCGCCCGGATTTTGCCATGGCGATTTATCCGGGGCATCTGTCGCTGGCCGCGGCCCAGTGGGACGCCGCGCAAGGCGCCGGAAAGTCTGCGGCGCGCGATGCGGGGCCTCGGTCCACGGAACCTAAACCTTTGGAACTGAATCCGGATATTCATGTCACCAGCCAAACGCCGCCTACGTTTTTGCTGCAGGCGGAGAATGACCCGGTGGACGAGGTCGAGAACTCGCTCGCTTACTATGCGGCGCTGAAGAAGGCCGGCGTTCCCGTGGAGATCCATTTGTATGCGCAGGGCGGGCACGCGTTCGGCCTGCGGCGCACCAAGCTTCCGATTACAGGATGGCCTCAGTTGGTGGAGACGTGGCTGGGGACGATCGGAATGATTCCGAACTGATTCGCATCTGAAGGCGGGCGCCGCACTCGCTGCGCGCCACGCGCCCCAGGTTTTGTAGCGGCCGGTCCGCGAATCTCGGACCGGGCAGCCTTTCGCCCCACCCGCGCCGCGGCCTTCAGTGCGCTTTTTGCATCCCGGACAGCAGTCGGGACGCGGCATCCGACGTTTCGGCGGATGACCGGGGTGCGCCACCCGCGCGGCTCTAGGCGATGCGGTTGTAGCGGCCGCCTTTAGGCGGGCCTTTTGCCGTGGCCTTGTCATCCCGAACCCAGCCGCGTCTCTCGCGGATGGGGGTGAGGGATCTGCTTTTGGCACGTGGCGCAGGCTTTGAGCGATTTCGAATTTCGGGCACCGCACCCATTGCGCGTCACCCGCCGTGACGGCGGGTGGCCAACCCTTTCGCTTTTGATTTTTCGGGGTGCCGCACTCTTTGCGGGTTATGCAAAGGGTGCGCTCTTCTGCAGCGCACGACTCGCAAGTACTAGTCCTTTACAACCATTCACGCTTGCAATATGCGTACACATTGCTACCCTAGTCACGATGCTGTGCGCGCGCAAAATTGGAAACGGCGGAGGCGTTCAACGCCGGGCGCGGAGTTATTCTCCGCAAGCCCGCAGATCTTCGCGGCTCGATACTCCGGCTCCCGCACGACAATTTCTAATCGCAACACACCCGGAAACAGAATTGCCCGTAACCCACAGAAAACAAAGGGTGGCGACCTGTTCTAATCGCAACACTTTGCGGGGTGTCGCGACTGCCAATTTTGGCCCGCTTTTCGGTGCCTCCGTGCCTCTGTGGCTACCCGCGTTGACCGCTCCTGTGAAGGTCACCTAGAATGAAAAGAGGCGCGGTTGAGATACCTGTTGCGAAGGCGCAGAAAAAGCAGATCCCTCGTCGGGCCGGACAGCGGCCCTCGCTCGGGATGACAGTCAGAAGAGAACTTCATGTTTGAGACGCTAACCGACAAATTACAGCGCGCGTTCAAGAACCTGCGCGGGCAGGGGAAGCTGAGCGAGGAGCACCTCGACGCGGCGCTTGGCGAAATTCGCGAGGCGCTGCTCGATGGCGACGTCAACCTCGGCGTGGCCGAGGAATTCATCGCGCACGTCCGCGCCAAGGCCCTCGGCTCGGAAGTCCTGCTCCAGCTTTCGCCCGACCAGCAGGTGGTCAAAATCGTACGCGACGAGCTGGGCGACCTGCTCGGACGCGAGGCGCGCCCGCAGTTCGGCTCGCGACCTCCGGCGGTGTGGCTGATCGTCGGGCTGCAAGGCTCGGGCAAAACCACCTCAACCGGCAAGCTCGGCAAATGGTTGTCCGAGCACGGCCACCGCCCCATCGTGGTTTCCACCGACGTCTATCGCCCGGCGGCGCGCGAACAGTTGGCCCAAGTCGCCAAGGCCACCGGCACGCCCTGCTGGCCGGGCACCGGGACGGACAAGCCGCTCGAAATCGTGCGCGGCGCGACGCGCGAGGCAAAACTTTCGGCCAGCGACGTCATCCTGGTGGACACGGCCGGGCGCCTGCATATCGACGAAGAGCTGATGAACGAGCTCTCCATGCTCAAGCGCGAGCTGAACCCCGCGGAAATCCTCTTCGTCGCTGACGCCATGACCGGGCAGGACGCCGTGAACTCGGCCGGGGAATTCCACAAGCGCCTGGGCGTCACCGGCGTGATCCTGACCAAGCTCGATGGCGACGCGCGCGGCGGCGCGGCTCTTTCCATCCGCAAGGTGACCGGCGCGCCGGTGAAATTCGTCGGCGTGGGCGAAAAATACGACGCGCTCGAACCGTTCCTCCCCGACCGCATCGTCTCGCGCATTCTGGGCATGGGCGACGTCCTGGGCCTGATCGAGCGCGCCGAAAAAACCATCGACGCGAAGCAGGCCCGCGACCTCGAGCGCAAGATGCGCGAGGACGAATTCACGCTCGAGGACTTCCGCGACCAGTTGCGCCAGATCCGCAAAATGGGCTCGATCGAGCAGTTGATGGGCATGCTGCCCAAGGTCGGGCCGTTCGCCAAGATCCCCAAGGACGCCGCCATCGACGAAAAGCAGCTCACCTCGGTCGAAGCCATCATCAACTCCATGACCGCCCGCGAGCGCGCCGATTCCAACTTGATCGACGGCAAGCGCCGCAAGCGCATCGCCCGCGGCAGCGGCACCACCGTACAGGAAGTCAACCAGGTGCTCAAGCAGTACGCCGACATGCGCCGCATGATGAAGCAGTACGGCAGCATGGCCAAAGCCGGTCGCCTGCGCGGCCTCGGCAAACTCGCCGGAATGAAGTAAAAGCACCCCCAGCAATGGCTGTGCCACCCCGCCGGAGATTACGATTGGTGAAAGGGGCGGGGTCCGCTATACTAGCTGGGTTGCAATGAGGAGGAGTTTCGCGTGTTAATGATTCGTTTGGCCCGCATTGGCAAGCAGAAGCGCCCGTTCTACCGCGTGGTGGTCACGGAAAAGACCCGCCCGCGCAACGGCCGCTTTGTCGAGATCGTGGGGACGTACGACCCGCTGCAAAAGCCCGCCGGCGTGAAGATTGACGGCGAGCGCGTGAAGTACTGGCTCAGCAAGGGCGCGCAACCCAGCGACACCGTCCGCAGCCTGCTGCGCACCCCCAGCCCCAAGCCCGCCTGAAGCGTCCCACTTCGCAGTGCGCTCTGCGCCGGGCTCGGGCATCTGCCCGAGCGCATGCCCCGATGGAGCACCACAAGCGGCGGAGGTTAGGCTCATGAAGGATCTGGTGGAGGCCGTTGCCAAGGCCCTGGTCGATCATCCCGAACAAGTGCAGGTCCAGGCGGTCCCCGGCGAGCAGGCCACCGTCATCGAGTTGCGCGTCCATCCCGGCGATCTGGGCAAGATCATCGGGCGGCAAGGCCGCACGGCCAAGGCCATTCGCACGCTGCTGAGCGCCTCGAGCCTGAAGCTCAACAAGCGCTACACGCTCGACATCCTCGAATAGAGTGACCACGCAGCAACCATCGCACACCTCTGGAGCGCCGCAAACGCCGGGCCTCACCGTGGCGCGCATCCTGCGCCCGCACGGACGCCGCGGCGAAGTGGCCGCCGAAATTCTCACCGACTTTCCCGAACGCCTCACGCGTCTGGCTTCCGCCCAATTGTGGGATGGACGTCCCTCGACCAAGGGCAAAGAGTCCCGGCAAGCCGCGATCCGCTCCTGCTGGCTCAGCCACAGCCGCGGCGGCCAAGCGATCTTCCACTTCGAAGGCTCGGATTCGATTTCCGACGCGGAAAAGCTGGTGGGCCTGGAAGTGCAGATCCCCTTATCCGAGCGCCTGCCGCTTCCCGCCGGGAGCTACTACGTCGGCGACCTGGTGGGCTGCGAACTGCGCGAGAAGGAGGGCGGCGCGGTGGTGGGGCGCGTGCGCGACGTGGAGTTCACAGGCGAAGGCGTCGCGGGGACGCCGCTGCTGGTGGTGGATTCGGCGCGGGGCGAACTCCTGATTCCGCTAGCGCAGGAAATCTGCGTGAACATTGATACGGCCGCGCGGCGCATCGACGTGGTTCTGCCCGAGGGGCTGCGTGAATTGAATCCCGAGCACTGAAAGAGCGGAACGGCACGGCGGACTCACCGCAGAGGCGCAGAGGGCGCAGAGAACGGCAAGCAAGAGATTCTTCGCTGCGGTCTCCGACGGATCGAGATCGCAGGCAACTTCGGATTTCAAGGTAAGATGAGCGCGATGCGATTCGACATCCTCACAATTTTCCCGGAGTTTTTCACGGGGCCGCTGGACTACGGCATCGTGCGGCGGGCGCGCGAGGCGGGCCTGGTGGAGACGCGCGTCCACGATTTGCGCGCCTTTACGCACGACCGCCACCGCACCGTGGACGACCGGCCGTTCGGCGGCGGCGCAGGCATGGTGATGAAGCCCGAGCCGGTGTTCGAAGCCGTCGAGTCGCTGCTGGGCACAACCGCCGCGCCCTCCCCCGCGGTTCCTCCCGGGACGGCCATTGTTCTGCTGTCCGCCGCCGGAAAACTCTTCCGGCAGGAGACGGCGCGGCGTTTCGCCACGCTCGACCGCATCATTCTCCTGTGCGGGCGCTACGAAGGCGTGGACGAGCGCGTCGCCGAACATCTGGCCAGCGATGAACTTTCCATCGGCGATTTCGTGCTTTCCGGCGGCGAACTCCCGGCCGCCCTGATCCTCGATGCCGTGACGCGCCTGCTTCCCGGCGCGCTGGGCAACGAAGAATCGGCGGTGCAGGAATCGTTCAGCGACTTGGGCGAGGACGCGAAAGGGGCGCGGGAGTTCCCTAGCCACCAGCCACTAGCCACTAGCCACTACCTTTTGGATTATCCGCACTACACGCGCCCGCAGTCGTTCCGTGGATGGGACGTCCCCGAAATGCTCCTGAGCGGCAACCACGAGGAAATCCGCCGCTGGCGCCGCCAGAAGGCCTTCGAGAAGACGCAGCGCAACCGCCCCGACCTGCTCGCCTGATTCCGCCCGGGCGCTTTCACCTTGACAGATTGTCGAATCGCATAGTAAATAAGGCCCACACTTTGGTGGGATTTGGGACGGCCCTCGCGTGGGGGCGCAACTACAACCCGCAGGAAACAACAACCGCAGGAAAAAATTTCAGGGGGTGGAGAATGCGTTCACGATTTTCTGCATGGAAGATTGCGTGTGCGATGTTGGTGTGCCTGGTGGCGCTGTTCCTCGGCGTTTCTCCGGCGCTGGCGCAAAGCGCGAGCACGGGAGCGCTGGCCGGAACGGTGACCGATCCTTCGGGCGCGGTTCTGGTGGGCGCGAACGTCGCGGCCACGAATACCGGCACGGGTGCGGCGCGCAGCACGACCACGGACGCGAACGGGGCGTACAAGTTCTCGCTGCTGCCTCCCGGCGAATACCGCGTGAAATTTT
>JAIQGD010000131.1 GCA_020072765.1 Terriglobia bacterium | reverse complement strand
AGCGGGAATCTACGTTCGGCTGGTGACGAACTTCCAGATTTACGGGAACACCGTCTATAACATGGCGGGGGCCGGCGGCTCGAACGGCGACGGCATCATTGTGTGCTCGATCAACTCCACGGACGGCACCTATGCGCACGGCGCTCAGGTTTATAGCAACGAGGTCTACCAGAATCACCAGGATGCCGTGACCCTCAACGGCAGCTACATATCGGTTCACGACAACTACGTCCACGACAACATCTATTCGGACTACGCATCTACCCATCCGGATGGAATCGAGTGCAACGGTATCGCGGACGGGTACACAGGCTGCCCGCACACGCTGGTGTACAACAACATCGTGAAGAATCAGAACCAGAACATCTACTTCGACGGTCTGGGCACTCTGGCGCAGAATAGCGATATCTGGATTTTCAACAACGTCGTCTACAACGACGCCACTTCATCGACCGGCGTGACGATGTCGACGAGTACAAGCGCGCAGATCGCCTTGCAGGTCGGCCAGACAGCCTATATCTTCAACAACACTATCGGCGGAACGGTCCAGTATTTCGACATCATGCTGGGCGACGGGACCGGCGGCAACAACGCATCTCTTGCTTTCACCGACGTTCATATCAAGAACAACATCATCACCAGCAGCCTCTACATCGGCCTGTGGACCTACCCTTCCACGAACGTCGCGGAGATGGACTACAACATCTACTACAACAATACGACCGCGTTGGTTCATTGGGGAGCCTCGGGTAGCCTGACCAGCATCGCAAGCGTTCGTTCCACGACGGGCATGGAGACCAACGGACAGTCAGCGAATCCGCTGCTGAATGCCTTTCCGGCGCCAACGCTGCAAACAGGTTCCCCAGCCATTGGAGCGGGGATAAACCTGACCAGTCTCGGACAGACGTCCCTGGATTCCGACAAAAACGGCACAGCACGTCCGAGTTCCGGGGCGTGGGATATCGGCGCTTTTGCTTCCACCTCCGTTTCGAGCCGCCCGAACCCGCCAACGAATCTAACCGCCACGGTACAATGAGCGGGCGCGGTTTTTGATTTTCTGGCTCGCATCAAGCGATGAGCAAGGATCCTTGGGAAGGATACGCAGCAACAGAATGGGGTGAGCTTTTGAGGGGGGAACAGGCAAGCTCGCTGTCCGCAAACTGTTCTCACGACCAGTGGCAACCCAGCCGCCAGAAGGAATACCATTCGAGGTGGGAGTAATCGAGGCGGGGGGGAGACGTAAATGCGGAATCTAGGTTTCTTCGCAATATTCCTGGGCTTGTTCTTCTTCGCTGGAAATGCCTCGGCGACGACGTATTACGTTGACTATGCCAGCGGCAGCGATGCCAACAGCGGCACTTCGAATACGGCCCCGTGGATGCACGTACCGGGCATGCAGGGATGCTCTGCCGTGTGCGCGGCAACCGCACCCAAGCCAGCGGACAGCTTTATCCTTAAGGGCGGCGTGACATGGCCCAATGCAAGCTTTCCGATCCTCTGGTCGTGGTCTGGGACAAGCGGAAACCCCATCTACATCGGCGTGGACAAAACGTGGTACGCCGGATCGTCCTGGACGCGGCCGATCTTTGACGCACAGGATACGGTTATTGGTGGCACGTGGAATATGTTCCTCCACTTCGTCACTTCCGGCGTGACCTATGTAGCCGTCGACAACATCGAGATGAAAGGGATCACTTGGAACTCCGTTCCGACCTATGGCCACCTTGCCTACATCACGACCAATACCGCGAGCCATATCACCCTGACCAACCTATACATGCACCGATGGACACACACCGGAACGGGCGGGGACAACCTGATTGTGGTGCTGGGCGATACGAACTCTCCGTATGCCGCTGGCAGCGTTTGCGACTATTGCATCATCGACGGCAGTGACGGAAGTTCTGATTCCGGGGTAGCATTTTATGGATTTCCCTCCGTGACGCATTCTGTGATCCACGATTTACCGAACGGAATCCTTACCTGCGGCCACGGGGAGCTGGGTTTCAACCACATCTATAACATCAAGACTTCGGTAGATGCGCCGACGGTGCACGAGAACGCCATCGAGACTCTCACCCCTGGGGCGGGAATCTTTTACATCCACGATAACGTGATTCACGACATGGCCATCGGCGAGTCCATGATGACCGGGAACACCAACGAAACGGACTACATTTGGAATAACATCATTTACAACCTGGCTGGCGGAAACCCGTTTCACTTCCCGCAGAACACGGGCCAGACAGTCACGGCAATCCATTATTGGAACAATACGATTGTTCCGCAGTCGGGCCAGAATTGTCTTATTCAAGCCTTCGCCTCCGGAACGGTCGGGACACTAGACTTCCAGAACAACCACTGCATCACAACCACAAGCGCGGTGAACGGCGCCATTAGCATCGTCTCGACGCTAAACATCAACAATAACGTTTTGCAGACGCCCACACAGGCGACGACACAGGGATTCACTACCAGCGAAACCTATGTCTATTCGCCGAGCACCACGAACAGTTCCACAGTGGCATCCGGTGTGAATCTCTCCAGTAATTGCTCGGGAGCTCTGGCGGGTCTGTGCAGGGATACCGGCTATGCCTGCATAGTGGACGCAACTAAGCAAGTTGTCTGCCCGGCTCGCACAGCCGTCACAAGGCCCAGTGGGTCGGCAGCCTGGGATAAGAGCGCGTATATGCTGGTTTCCAGTGCCAGCCAGCCGGCGGCGCCCTTGAACTTGACGGCGATCGTGCAATAGCGTCGGATTTCTCCACATCACACCGGATAAAGCTCAGGCCCATTTCATTCAACAAAAGCTGACCGCTCGCGTTGAGCGGGTGTGGACTTCGGCTACGTCAAGCTACAATCTGCAGGCTGGGCAGCTTCCGGAAGTGAGGCGGCCCCGCAGATAACACAATGCCTCCTGTTTAGGCCGATAAGATTCCAAGGCCGGCAAGCCCTGAACGATACAGCTCCAAACATGAATAACTGTGAAAGCTCCCTGGATATAACAGGCTGGAGCTCCCTATGACTTCCTCCCCTGACCGAGATCTCGCCGCCGCAATCAGTAAAAATACTATTTTCGGCGTCTTTTCTGGTGTGACGCAGATGGGCACCCGTCTCATCACGATTCCGATCGTCATCGCCCATCTCGGCCTTAGTGGCTATGGAATCTGGTCAATCATCATGACGACGGCGGCCTACATGCGCTTTGGAAGCATCGGCATCAAGTCGGCTTTCCAGAAGTATGTCGCCGAGGCAACGGGTAACGGAGATTACGAGACCGCGAACAAGTTGCTCAGCACCGGATGCGCGGCCATGCTCGCTCTGTCCATCGCAGGACTGATTCCGATTGCGTTCTTCTCCCAGGTGCTTGCCAGGGCTGCGGGCGTTCCCCCGGAGTTCCTGAAATCCACAGCCGGGGCCATCTCCGTGCTGGCTCTGATTATGGTGATGTCCAACGTGGGGGCGGTATTCGAGGCCATTGTAATGGGCGGCCATCGCATTGACATCGCCAGAAGATTCACTGTCTTTTTCAG
Source organism: Terriglobia bacterium (assembly GCA_020072765.1). Classification (GTDB taxonomy): domain Bacteria; phylum Acidobacteriota; class Terriglobia; order Acidiferrales; family UBA7541; genus Palsa-295. Next base: position 2,898 of record JAIQGD010000131.1, on the reverse strand, counting down.
CGTCGCCGAAGCAGTGGCCATCATTATCGCCTTGCATTTTGGCTATGGTTTGCTTGCGATGGCGTCGATTATGGGGACTTCTGAGGTCGGATTTGTGACTTGCTGTTTTCTCGCGTCCCGTCGCGTTGTACCGCAAATCTGCGTAAGCACAAAACGTGTGACGACGAGTGTGCTGCATGAATTGTTTCGATTTGCGGGAAGCTACCAGTTGGTGAATATCTTGCAGGTTCTCTACGCAGCGATTTTGCCTGTTACCGTGTTGCGTGCATTCGGCGCAGATTACGCCGGTATATATGCGATTACCCTTAGACTACTAGCCCCGGCTCAGATACTTCAAGATTCATTCATGCTCCCGATCCTTTCCGGAGGTTCGATGGTATATGCCTCGGGGGCAACTGACAAAATGCAAACATTGCTTCATAAATCCTTCAAAGTCACACTTGCCTTCGCCATGCTGCCCTTAGCCTTTGTCGCTACGTTTGGTCCGAAAATCGTATTTGCTTGGACCGGCCAATCCGCCTCTCAGTTTCAGCTAGCTCTAGTGCTCGTATCTGTTGGAGGCGTTTTTCAGGCTATCTCCTTACTTGGGCTCGTTCTTTACCGGGTTTCGGGAAGGGCATGGTTGGACAATATCCGCCAGGTTTTGAGCATCGCGACGCTCTTTTCCGTTGCGCTTTTCGCACACCAGCTTGGCTTCTTCGGCATTCTGGCAGGGCTGGCATTGGCGGAATTCATCGGAATGGTTTTTATGTGGTACGCGATCGCCAAGACCTTCCACGCGTTTGATGTGAAGGCCCTGTTGCCGGACAGCTTGAAGTTAATGGCGGCAACAGCGGCGATTGCGGTCCAACCCGAATTAATTTTAATGGATGAGATCCACGCGATTTCCTCCAACGCTCGCATAGTGGCCGTATTCCAATTGGCGGCCATCTCCATGGCGTGCTTGCTGGCAGCAGTGCCCGCTCTTTTGTTGACGCGATCCGTAACTGCCGCAGAAGGAAAGACACTCTTGGGCGTCTTTCTACCGGCCCGCAGGGTTGCGGCTACTCTTGTTACGCCCGACGCAGCTGAATAACATGATCGCCAACCGTGACAGCTATCGCCCCTTTTGGAAGGCCCCCCTCTTCTTTTTTTCAAGGGTCGCAACCAAGCTCAACACGATCTGGCTGCGTGCTACCTATCCCTTCGCGGCATTTGGCCGGCGGGTTTCGGTTCATTACTCGTGCGATATCTCGCGGTCGATATCCGGATTTGTGAGTTTGGGTGACGATGTGTACATGGCCCCGGACGTATGGCTCAACACGGCGCCCGGTTCCGGAAGCTCCGCATCCAAGATTGTCTTGGGCCGGGGATGCAAGATTGGCAGGAGGACGACCATTTCCAGCCGGAATCAAATCATTCTAGAGGCGGATGTCCTGCTGGCGCCATCTGTTCTGCTCATGGATCACAACCATGAATTCAACGACACAGAGCTGCCAATACATGCGCAGGGCGTGACCGAGGGTGGGAAGATAGTCATTGAGCGGAACTGTTGGTTAGGGCACGGTGCCGTCATTGTCTGCAATTACGGAGAGCTTACACTAGGGCGTAACAGTGTGGTCGGAGCGAATGCGGTTGTGACCAAGAGCTTTCCGCCCTTCAGCGTCATCGCGGGGAATCCCGCCAAGCTGCTGAAGACTTACGACGAGCGGACCCGGAAATGGATCAAACCCCATGAGTAGGACTCCAGCGCATGTATTGGAAAAGGCGAGAGTGGTGACCAAGGGAATCACGGAAGAAATGGCGAGTCACTCGGGTGCATGCCCGCTCTGCGGCAGCTCCGACGTTTTTGATTTTCTGAGCGCTCCCGACAGATTTCATCTGCGCCGCGAGTTGTACCAACTCTTGCGCTGCTCGTCCTGCTCCTGCGTCTGGCTGGCTAGCCCCCCGAAGCCCCAGGAGATGGCGTTTCACTACGATGAGGATTATCACAGGGCGATCGTTGCCGGGGGCGAAATCTCGGCGGCGAGCCGCTGGCAGAGACATCGGGATTGCATTTCGCGTTACAAGCAGGGTGGGGCCATCCTGGACATCGGATGCAGTTCAGGCGGATTTCTGCGAACCATGAGGGGCGAGTCATGGAAGCTGTACGGCATCGAGATGGAAGCATCGACGGCGGAGAAGGGCAGATCGGCTACCGGCGCAGAGGTCTTCGTGGGCGATGCTGTTGAAGCTCCTTTCCCGCCGGAAAGTTTCGATGTAATTACCACCTTCGATGTTCTCGAGCACGTTTATCAACCTCGGCAATTCCTCGGAAAGGTGCTGGAGTGGTTGAAGCCGGGGGGGCTTTTCTATACGATGTTGCCTAATATTGATTCGTGGGAAGCGCGGATTTTTGGGAGCTACTGGTACGGTCTGGAGCTTCCGCGGCACCTCTTCCATTTTTCGCCGCAGTCCCTGAGACATGTGATGGCCACGCTGGGTTTCCAGGAGGTCGCCCTTTCTACGCCGCGGATTTCCTATCTGGAACGCAGTGCGGGGTACGTCTATTCCGAAGTGTTGCAGAGAATCGGGTTCTCGCCAGCGCCCGCGGCAAAGCCAACGCCCAAAAGCATTCCGTGGCCGGCCGTGCGCAAGGCGGCTCGGTTGACCTTTGTTGCACCCGCAAGCCAGGCCGCTTCGTTCGCTGGTGCCGGCGCCAGCATCGAAGCGATTTTTCGCAAAGCGACCCCTCCGGAGGGGTCGGTCCTGAAATGGCAGGACTAGCGAGGGGTGGTTCGTGCAGCCCGAGAATCTAAAATTCGGTGGCGGGGCTACGGAAACGGTGTTGCACCCGGCGGTGTTGGTCGCGCTGCTGTGCGCGATCGTTCTGATCTTGTTGCTGCGCCGGCGCCATGCGATCGTGCCCGTGCTTTTGAT
>JAIQGD010000035.1 GCA_020072765.1 Terriglobia bacterium | reverse complement strand
CTCCCTGCGGAACGCCACGCAGCCGTTCCCGCCGTCCCCGGCCTTCACCAGAATTTTCGCTTCGTCAGCAAACACAGGTTAGTCGACCCCAGAAGATGCAATAAGGAAGCATACGACACCACACAGGGGAAAAACAAAGCCGCGCGCCCGCCGGCAGCACCCGTTTCCTTCGCGCCCCTGTAGCGGCGCCCTTCAGGGCGGCCCGCTCGGGCGAGCTGCGCCGCCGCACGTTCGCAGCCGCCGCAGCGCTCCGTTTCCGGTTACCAACCGCGTGCCTCACAGGGTGGAGGGCAGCTTCTCTGCCTGGGTCTAGGGAGCGGTGGGCCCCACAGGCCCCACCGTCGCCTTCCAGATCTCCGCACGGTTGCGGCCTCCGGACTTCGCCGCATATAAAGCCTGATCGGCGTGATCCAACGATTGTTCCACCGTGTCGCCGGGGGCCAGCGGGGCGACGCCGAACGATGCGGTCACGCCGATGAGCATCTCATTGTAATGAACGGGCATCTTTGCCAGCCCCTCCCGAAGGTGGTTGACCGTGCCCAAGGCCGCTTCCGAGTTTGCGTTTTGTAAAGTGAGGACGAATTCCTCTCCTCCATACCGAAATATCTTGTCGTAGGGACGCAGATGCTCCACGACGTACCGGGCGGCGGCGATCAGAACGCGGTCGCCCGCCTGATGTCCGTAGGTATCGTTGATCGCCTTGAAATGGTCCAGATCCATCATCACCACGCTGCACGGCATGACCTTGCGCTTGACCAGGGCGTGGAGCTCGCGCAGGACGGTCAAGAGGATCGTGCGCCCGTTGACTCCCGTGAGGGGATCGACATGCGACAGCAGATCCTCCAGTTCACTCTTCAGAGTGGAGGCTTCCAGCCGCAGACCCTTTAAAGCGCTGGTGAATAGCTCGTACTCTTGTACTCCGATGGGCGCACCTTCCGCAGCCGTGAGCAGGAGCCGGGCGGCCAATTGGTGCATGCGGCGGTGTTCGCTTTCGATCGAGGCGTACGATGCGTGATCGTGCAGCAACCGCTGGCCTTCGCCGTAAAGCCACTGTCCAAACCGGCAGCGGCGAAAGGATTCCTCGTGAACGTCGTGCTCATCGTACGGCAGATGACAGATCAGCGTCGCGATGAGTGCGTCGTACCATTGATCGTGGTTGTAGATCGCTTGGTCCACATTCGAAATCAAGACTTGGAGTTCGGCGGGAGTGCGCGTGAACATGGCGGTGGCTCAGATACGTCCTTGCCGAAACGTCGCGCGAGCGCTGGTTGCAAACGGCCCTCGGCTTTCGGCTTCGTCGAAAACTACGTGCGACCGCCCGCCAGGAAAGCCGTTGCGCTCCATGGCTCCAAATGTACCCCTGCCGGAGTAGCCTCGGAGTGCTGCGTCTGAAGGATGTTCTCAAAGATAACTCCCGATAGACGCGCAAACCGTAAACGGACCCGCGATGTGCCCGCCGCAGCCCGGCCAGAACCCGCCGAGCACGCCCGGCGGGACGCCGGTGTCCTTTGCGCCGGGTGTAGCGGCGCCCTTCAGGGCGGCCCGCTCGCGCGAGTTGCGCCGCCGCACGTTCGCAGCCTCCGCCGCCTACTTCGTCCGGTATGTGAACGTGATCTTCGTCTCCTCATCGAGCACCAGCGGCCGCACGAAGCGGTACGAATTGCCCGTGCGCGGAATATCCACGGCCACCGGCAACACCCCCGCAATGCGCTGCTGGAGATTGAATACGTTGGCCGAGGCCATGCTTGGCGCCATTGCGGCATTCTTCTCCGCCTTCTTTGGCGCGAGGTCGATTACTTCTTCGTAGTTCCTGCCAGTGACCATGACGCTCTCTGTCACGGACCCAACATTCAAAGTAATCGCATACCGCTCCGGCTGGCCCGCGTTGAAGTTCACGTCGCGAACCCAGCTCTGAAAGCCGGGAGAATACGTTGTGATTCTCACTCTACCCGACGGCATGTTGGGAACCATCCAGAAGCCGGAGGCATCGGTGGCCGCCGTGCGCGTCGCGCCCGTATCCAGGTTCGTGATCGTCACCGACGCATTGGCAATCGCCGCGCCACTGGCATCGGTCACGTACCCTCCCATCTGCCCGGGAAGCAACCGCGAAACTCCGGGATTGGCCATCACACCAGGCGCAACAGCCACTCCCACCACCGTTCCTGCTGCCCCACCCACGCCCCACGCAATCCCGCCAGGCACCAGATTTGCCGCCAGCGCATCGCCCCCGAAATCTTTCACCTTGTACCGTTCCGGCAGAAACACTTCCCATTCCAGCAGGCTGATCGGAACATCCATCTTCGGCAGCGATAGCTCCGAGCCTCCATTCTTGGCAAACGGCGCGCCCGAATGCATGATCACAAATGACACCTCGTAGGTGTCCACCGGCCGGAAGCCCGGCCGCAGCAGCGGCACGCGCTCGCCGTCGGTTCCTTGCACCGGCTTCACCTTCTCGCCCGCGACGTCCGCCGAAAGGATGCTCGCCCCGGCGGGCAGCCCCACTTTCAAAAACGGCTGCGCCTGATTCTTGACCGAGAGTTTCACTTCCGTCAGCGATTTCCCTTCCGAGGTCACCAGCGTGGTGACCACCGCGTGTTCGGCAATCGCCGCCAGCACGCTCGTGTCCGGAAAACGCACCCAGGAAAGCGCCAGCGTGGGAGCCTCCGCCGCCTGCCGGTGATAGCGAAACGCCGCCTGCATGGGAAAGCGCGCCAGAGACCGCAAATACGCGTTGGTCTCCTTCACATCCATGCGCTTGAGGCCTCCGCCTTCGGTCGCGGTCAGGTCCATCGTCCCTTCGCCCTCCACCAGGACTTCGCCCGTTTCTCGCTGCGTGTCCTTAAAACTCAAAAAGGGCGCTTCCGCCTTGGTTCCGTCCATGGATCGCTCCATGGAGATGAGGAACTCGTGCGTGCGCTGCGCGGGCTGGCTCACTTTCAGCACCAGCGCGCCGGATTGCACCTCGCTCGATTCCAGCGTCGCTCCCGTCGCGCCCGTCAGTTCGTATCCGGGCGGCACCTCCACCACGAACTGCGATGGCTCTCCTTGCACCACGGTAATGTCGGCGAGCGCCGCCAGCCGCAGATCCGCTTCGCCTACCGAGACCAGCGTCTTGACCTCGGAAAGGAATCGCGCTTCCCGCGGAACCACCGGCGCGGTGATTTCCCGCGTCGTCCACCAGACGCTCGCCTGCTGTCCCGGCACGAGCGCGGCCTCCACGGTCGTCAGCCCGTTCTCCGACTTCCGGCCCACGATCAGCCCCTTATTGATGCTGACGTTGGTGTGATCGCCGGGAACCACCAGCGTGAGCCGCGCGCTTCCCGCCGCCGGCACCGGAAGATTGAACGAGGCGCGGCCCGCGCCGATTTCGAGCGCCAGGCCCGCGTCGAGCGTCAGCGAGAACTCGCCCGGCCCCGGCAAGATCGCCGTCTGCCGGCCGCCTTGCTGCTCCAGCGGCACGGCCTTGCCTCCCGCGCGCGCGTCCAGAATCGTGAATCCCGTGGTCAGCGGGACGCGCGTCGCTCCCTTGCGAAACACTTCTCCCTCCACCGCGATCGTTCCCATCACCGACTCATCCGCCACGCGCAGCCGCAACTCCGCGCTCTTGATGGCGTACGCCACCGGCGGCACGTTGGCCGGTGGCAGCGGCTTGCTGGCCAGCGCCGCCAGGCGGTTGTACTCGTCCAACGTCAGCGTCACATTGCCCGGCCCGGGCAGAGGAAGGTTGCTCTTGTCCTGCGCGCCTGCGGCGCTCGCCATAATCAGCATGATCAGCGCGAAAACAAACCAGGCCTGTCTCATCGCGCACCTCCCTTTTTCTCCTGCTGGTAACTCAACGCCACCGCCGGCGCCTGGTTCTCGCTCGTCAATTCCGACACAAGAAACAGCGACGGGCCAAACGCCGGGAACGAAATCCGAACCGGCAAAATCCCCGCGGCCCGCCCGGTCTTGGACTTGGCTGAAAACTGATCGAGCAGAGACTGGGTATCTTTCCTTTGCGGCGCGGCCGGGGTTTCGGCCCCCGCCCTCGTCTCGCTGGCCACCAGTTCATCTCTGCCCGCATTGAGAGCCACCGACATGGGGTCCGCGTACGTTTCCGTTCGAAACGTGCCCGGGTCCGCCGTCACCTTGAACAGGGGTGGATAAAAAAGCTCCAGCCCGGTGCGCGAGATGGGAAGATCCACCGCGGGCAACGACAGCGCGAATTTTCCCCGCTCGCTCCACGCGGACGCCCGCGCCACATACAACACCTCCAGCGCAAACGCCGGCGCTTCCTCCCCGCCGCGCGCTTTTTCCACCGGAAGCAGCAGGCTGCCGTCCGGAGCCTGCCCGGGCCGGATCGGCTTGCCCGCCAACGACGCGCTCCACAGCACCGCCCCCGGCGGCAACGTGATCTTGACGAAGTTTCTCTGGTTATTGCGCACGGCGTAGCGCGCTTCCACCAGCGTCTTTCCATCCTTGCTTTCCAGCACCTTGTACCGGGCTTCCTCGATGTTCGCCATCAGGACCGCTTGCTGCGTATACCGCGTGACGTCCACTGTCAGGGCCCGTTCCATCTCCGCCCCGCCCACGCGGAACCGGAACGCCACCAACGAGGGCGATTGCCGGCTGGACACGATCTCGCCCAGATCGCTGGCGTCCGCGTTTTCCAGTCCGCGCGGCTTCAAATCCTTGATCTCCCCCGCTCCGGTCACCTCCACCCCCACGCCTCCCGTCTCCCGCACGGGATCGACCAGCCGCAGCAGTGGCACCTCGATCTTCCCGTCTCGCGGCAGGCGCGTTTCTCCGGTGACCACAAACCGCGCCGAGTGCTCCACCGGCTCCAGGAACGTCACCACCAGTTCGTTCCCCTTGGTGTTCCAGTCCGCCACCAGCGCGCCCATCACCTGATTGATCGTCACCCCCGCCGGCACCCGGATGCGGATGTCGCGCGCCAGCCCCTGCACGACCTCCGCGTTCGCCTCCGCGTAGATCGCTGTCGAGTCTTCACCCAGGCTCACCAGCTGCGTCAACGAGCCGCGCCAGCGCAGCGGTTCGCTGCCGCGGTGATCTTCCACCTTGCGCTGCCAGGTCAGCGTCAGCGTTTCACTCCCGTTGCCGTAGGCCAGCCACTTGCTGCCCGCGCCGGATTCCGAATGCTCCGACAAAATTCCGCCGCTCAGCCGGATGTCCACGCCCTGCCGGGGAATCTCCACCGACGCGCGCGTCACGCCGGATCCGGCCGTCGGCAACATCAGGCTTTCCTGCGCGCTCGCCGCCGCCACCGGAAGCACCACGTCCAGGGACAGCGCGGCACGGCCCGGGTGCGACAACACCGCCGAGAGTTGGCCGCCCCCTCTCTCCCCGCCGCTTGGCACCAGCGCCACCGCCTTGCCGTCCAACTCCGCCTTGCGCACCAGCAGGCCTGCGGGAATCGCCACGCGCACCCACCCGTCCTTCAGCACATCCACGGTCAGGACCGCGCGGCCCACCGCCACTTCGTTCTCAATCCGCAAATCGTAGTCCACGCGCGTCAGCGTCGCATCCACCGGAGGCGGCTCCGGGCCGCGTTCCGTGGGATAAGCCCGGCCATGAAGCATCCGGTACTCTTCCAGCGGCAGGACCACCCAGCCCGGCGCATGCGCCGTCTCCTGCGCGGAAGCTCCGCCGCCCAGCAGGAACAGAATCGCCACAAGAAATGGTGTAACTGCTTTCATAAGGTTCCTCCCAGTACACCTGAATTGCGTCCGCTCCCGGTGCGCGCGCGGCCTCCTCATTCTAGGAGAACGTGTTGGCCCGCCTGCCGGGCATGTCCCCGGGTTGCTCAATATGCCAGCCCCGGCGACACGCTAAGGGATGCCGCCAGGCCCGTTTGCGTGGCTTCACTCCCGGCGTCCTGTTAGACAGCAAGCACACCGGGGCGGCAATTCGTTGGCGCGGGTTCGCGGCGTGTACTATGATTTGCCCACGCAATCGAGTCCATTCACCACACCCAGGAGGCTCCATGACCGTTTCATCCGCGCCGAATACTGCACCGAAGGGTTCCGCGCCGGACCCGCGCAACCAGATCCTGCAGTTCGCCACCGGCTACATGCCGGCGATCTGTCTGCACACCGCCGCGAAACTCAAGATCGCGGATCTGCTGGCGGCAGGGCCGCGGCCCGTGGCGGAGCTGGCCTGGGGGGCCGGGGGCGTGAACGAAAATGCGCTCTACCGCGTGCTGCGCGCGCTGGCGTGCATCGGCGTCTTCACCGAAACGGCGCCCGGAATCTTTGCCAACACCGCGGCCTCCGAGCTGCTCCGTGCGGGGACTCCCGGTTCGCTGCACGAAATCGTGCTGTGGTTGGCCGATCCGTTTCACCTGCGCGTTTTCGCGGAGTTCATGCACTCGGTGAAGACCGGCGCCACCGCCGTCAAAAAAGCCACTGGCTTCGAGGCGTTTGATTATCTCCAGCAGGACGCCGCCGAACACGCGGTGTTCAACGCCGCCATGACCAACCTCAGCGCGTGGCTCATCGGGCCGGTCCTCGAGGAATACGATTTCGGCGGGCTCGGCACGCTGGCCGATGTCGGCGGGGGACACGGGTTCCTGCTCGCCGCCATTTTGCAGAAGCATCCCGGGCTGCGCGGCATCGTCTGCGACTTGCCCGATGTGGTGGCGGGCGCGAAACCGCGCATCGACTCGCTGGGACTGGCGTCCCGCTGCGAGATTGCCGGCGGAGATTTCTTTCAGGGCGTTCCGCCGGCCGATAGCTACGTGCTGAAATCCGTCATCCACGATTGGGATGATGCCCGCTCCGTCGCCATCCTCAAAAATTGCGCGCGCGCCATGCGCGGCTCCGGCGGCAAAGTGCTTCTGATCGAATTCGTGATCGATCCGGGCAATGAGCCCAGTCTTGCGAAGTGGATCGACATGGAAATGCTAGCCATGGCCGGCGGCCGCGAGCGCACCGAACGCGATTTCGCCGAACTCTTCTCGCAGGCCGGATTGCGCCTGGCGCGCGTCGTCCGGACCAAATCCCCCTACTGCGTCATCGAGGCCGTCAAGGCCTGAACAGCGCGCGGCAACGGGCGCGCGCCTAGGCGGCTTTCTTTTTCCACGCGCCGAGGATTGCGCCCATCAGGCACAGGCCGGCCAGCGGATAGAATTCGTTGATGGCGAACAGCCCCTTCGGCCGCATTTCGTACATGTAGGTTGAGAACGTGATCGGTCCGACGAGGCCGAGCCACAGCAGAATGCCGATGGCCGCGCCGCGGGCCGCGGTGTCGGCGTTGCGCCAAAGGCAAACTTGCGCGAGCACGAACGCGATCAGCAGGTTCAGCGCCAGCGTGATCACGTAGGGCCAGACCGGACCGAAGCTCTTCACCTGAGCGTCGGTGAACTGTTCCAACGCCATCCACGGCTTGCTGAACAACACGTCATACCAGACCGCCCCAAGTAGCCAGTAGACCACTGCGCAAACCAACACCGCGGGATAGTTGGTCCTCATCGCCTGATCCTCCTGCTGGTTTCGGTGAATTTCGTGCGGGCCTGCCGGCAGTCTGAGCCGGGCCGTTTCGGTTGTCAAGTTTTCGGGAGGAGTGCCGGAGGATTCGTGCGGTTGCGTTGCGCAGCGGCCGGCGCGCAGCGGAAGTGCGCCGCGCGGGCGCCGGGTGTGGCGGGGAAAAATTTCAGGCCATCATGTTCCGTTTGTAAAAGCCGTAGAGGGTCAGAGCGAGTCCGCTCAGGAACATCAGGGGCACCAGATAGTGTGCCACTTCCTGGGGAACGGTCACGGGCAGCGCCAACGGACTCGATCCGCTGGCGAAGTATCCGATCACCGCCGCGAAGAACATGTACAGCAGCCCGCGGCGAATCGTGTGCCCGCCCTCTGCCGCTTCGCGCGACACCTTCGGTGATGCCTGAATTGACCGAGACATTTCCGGCAGAGGCTCCCGGCAGCGGGAGCAGTGAGTCAGATGGTCAGCGATGGTCTTTCCGCAGAATGGACATTCACGCGTTCCCATAACCCTATCCCCCAAAAGATTTGTGGTGCCAACCTGGATTTCCGGCGCCGTCGACACCTCTACCCCATAGTCTGACACTGCAAATGGACTGCCAGAAGAAAACCTCCGCATTAGCAGCTAGTTAATCAATAGGCTTGCCGGCCCGGGAAGGCGGCGCGGGAACGAAAAGTTACAATTCCTGTAGGAAACCGCATAGCCGATTCGAGCTGGCCCAGCTGGCAGCCGGACCGCACTTTTGCGGCGAAGCTGCCCCGCCGCCCAACGAAATTACGGCGCGGCTCATTTCCCCGGTTTGTCGGCGAGCACCAGCGGTGATGGAGCGGGAGCAGCCAGCGTACGAATATTCACGAACCCGGCTTCCTGAAGCCACGCGCGAATCTCCCCCAGCGTGTAGGCGTTTCCATTCTCCGTGTGGATCAGCATGTTGATGGCGAAGGCGAGAGGCTCCACCGGCCCGGTGCGATCCTCGTTGACGATAAATTCCCCGATGACGAGCGTTCCCCCCGGGGCCAGCGCGCTGAAAATTCTCTTCAGCAAGGATCGGTTGGCGTCCGGGCCGGCCATGTGGAGGATGTGTCCCAGGGTGGCCACGGCGTAGCCGCTGCCGAGATCGTCCTTGAATATGTCCCCGCCCGCGCAGGTGAATTGATCGGCGACGCCAAATTGCTGGGCCACTTTGCGCGTGACCGCCAGCACGCCGGGAAAGTCGACGGCGGTGACGCGCACCTGCGGCGAGGCCTGCGCCAGCGCGATGCCCCACACCCCGGAACCCGCACCGATATCCAGCACCGGCACCGGCTGGACGGCGCGTGAAACGCCCAGCGCCTCGGCGACGGCCCGCGCACCCGCATACGCCACCGGCAGAATGTTCACCACAAGTTCCTCGAAAAACTCCGGCGCCTCGGAACTGCCGACGTGATTCTCCACGGGCTTTCCGGTGCGCACGATCTCCGGCAGCTGCAGAAAGTGAGGGATCAGTCCGGAAACGATCTGGCGAACGAACCCGCCGTAATAGCCGGGCTTCGTGCTGACCAGGAAGGCGGAGCTCTCCGGCGTTAGTGCGTAGCGGCCGTCCGGCGTCTTGGCCAGGAACTGAATGCCGACCAGCAGGTTCATCACCGCGGCGAGCCCGCGCACGGATGCGCCAGTTGCTTGGCTGACTTCCTCGATGGTCTTGGGACCGGCGTCGAGCACGTCGAACACGCGGTTTTCAATGGCGGCCTGCAGGGCGAGAGGTTGCGCGAAGCTCCAAACAATCTGCATCAAACGCTGGGGCGTGGCCTGCGACGGCATTTGGGAACTCATCGGATGCTTCGTCTCCTTGATGGCGGTGTTTTGTGGGCCACTAGAATCCACGTTTTGCCGGCCGAAAGTCAATCGCTCCGTGACAGCGCCGGACGAGCGGACGGACCACAGCGCGAGGCGCGAGCGGGCGGCTACCAGTTACTGCGGCTGCGCAGCCCGGTGATGTGCGCCACGTGGTGCCGGCCGTGCCAGGCGTAGAGCTGCACGGTGGTGTCGAGCGTGAGCGGGCCAAGATCCGGATGCTTGAATGTGCGCGCCCAGTTTTCCGATGTGAGCGCGCGCAGCAAAATTACCCAGCGCCGGTGAAGGTTTTCGAGCAGCGCCAGCGAGGTCTCGATGGGAGTGGTCTTCACGTCGGGGAGTTCGGCCCAGCGCGCTTCGTCGTAGGGCTTGATAGTGGGCACGTCTTCGGTGAGCGCGAGCTTGAAGCGCACGTAAGCGTTCATGTGGCTATCGGGCACGTGATGGACCACCTGGCGGATGGTCCAGCCGCCGGGACGATAAGTTGTGTCGAGCTGCGCGGGCGTGAGACCCGCGACGGCGGCGGCGAGGCTCGCGGGCGCAGCGGCAATCGCGTCGATGAAGGCGCCGCGCTGCGCGTCCGTGGCATTTTTAACGCGCTCCCATTTGCCGATGGGATATTGCAGGTCTAAGTGCATGAATTCACTCCTCGCGAAAAGTTGAGACCGGCCGCTGCGGATGTTTGCCCCAGGAAGAAAATCTAAATCACGTTCTGGGGCCGGACCACACGCCGCGCCGAATGCGCACCCGCAACGCATGCGCGCGGTGATCCGCCGCGATAGTATCACGCGCCGTGTTGTTCATGAGCAGGTCGCATGCGGAGGCGCGCAAGCCTCGCGAGAAGCCAACGGAACGGCTGGCCAATTGCCGTGAAAATGCATTCGACGTTGAAGCTCCAAATTGCTTCGCCACGGAGGCTCCGAATTGCTTCGACATGGAAGCAATTTAGGCCCCTTAGCGGCCCCCAAGCGATTGCGCGAGAGTGGCAGCCGCGGATGTGGGCGTACACGGCGGGGATTTGCCATCAGCTTGGAATTTTTGTTCACGCGGTGGGCGGGATGGAGGACCACATGCATTTGCTCATCCAGGTGCCGCCGCGGTTGGCGGTGGCCCAGGCGGTTTTGGCGATCAAATCGAATTCGTCGCGATGGGCGAACGAGGAAGGGCACCCATTTGCGTGGCAGCAGGGATACGGGGTGTTTAGCGTGAGCCGGTCGATTGTTCCCGTGGTGGTGCGCTACATACGAAATCAGGAAGCGCATCACAGGAAGATGAGTTTCGATGTGGAATTTGTGGCGTTATTGAAAAAGCACGGCTTGGAGTTTGATCCGAAATTTGTATTTGGTTAGAGATTCATTTGTGGGTAGGTGTCGCGCCTACGGCGCTCGTTGAGAATAAAAAGGGGATTTGGCCCGGGGCGGCCCGCCCAACCCTTGCGGGTTGGGCTAACGTGTTACGCGCCTCCGGCGCTGATTTGGAATGAGCCCCCTTGCGGGCTGGGCTAACGTGTAGCGCGCCTTCGGCGCTCGCCGGGAATGAATGGGGTAATTGTGTCCCGGGCCGCCCAACCCTCACGGGTTGGGCTAACGTGTAGCGCGCCTACGGCGCTGGTGTGGTGAGCGGGAGGAGGAAATCTTGGAGGGCGGCGGTGAAGGGTTGGGGGCAGTCGATATTGGAGAGGTGGGCGGAGGGGAGGCGGACGACGCGGGCGTTGGGAATTTCGCGGGCGAGGATTTCGCCGTGGCCCTCCCAGGGGGTGGAGGCGTCGCGGTTGCCGACGATGACCAGCGTGGGAACGCGGATGTTGCGCAGCGACGCGACGTGGTCCATGTCGCGGATGGCCGAGCAGCAGCCGGCGTAGCCGGCGGGATCGGTTTTCAGGAACACGGCGCGCAGGGTGCTGGTGTGCGGATTGCGTTGCGCCAGCGTCTCGGGCAGGAAATTGCGCTGCATGGCCATGTCCACGATGGAGGCCATGCCGCCGGCGAAGACGGCGGTGCGGCGGTCGTCCCAAGCGGCTTTCGATCCGGCGCGCGGGGAGTTGTTGGCGAGGACCAGCGCGGTGAGGCGCTCGGAGGCGTGCATGCCGAGCCACTGGCCGGTCATGCCGCCCAGGGAGAGTCCGCAGAAGGCGAACTGGGCGATGCCGAGCGCGTCGGCGAGGCCTAGAACGTCGCAGGCGAGATCTTCGATGGAGTATTCCGCGTGCGGCGCGTCGGAGGCGCCGTGCCCGCGCGTGTCGTAGCGCAGGATTTGGAAATGTGCGAGCAGGTCGTGCATCTGCGGGGCCCAGAGTCCGTGGTCCACGCCGATGGAATGCGAGAGGACGAGCACGGGGAGACCGTTGTGCCCCTCCAGGCGGTAGTAGAGGCGGTTTTTCCCAACAGTTGCGAAGGGCATCGTTGTGAATCCTTTCTGTTTTGTCCGGCGGTGAGAGCAACCGCCGGAGAAGAAATCAAAAGCGGCGCCTCAGGGGTTAAAACCCCTGATGAGAAGCCGTGCTGTATGTCGGAGCTGAAGTCCCGCAACTCCTTCCGGGATTCTGGGACTGCGGAACTCCGACCCCCTAAGATGCGCCTTTTTTTTCGTGAGCTGTAAAGCCGCGACCCACAAAGCTCTCCGGCCGTCCGGCAACACTTTTCAGCATCCGGTTAGATATCGAAGAAGACGGTTTCGCGGGCGCCGGTCAGGTGCACGTCGAAGCGCCACGTTTCGGGTTCGCCGGGGACGGGCTGGGCGAGCAGGGTGACGCGGCGCGCCGCGGGAACCAGCGCCAGGACGGGATCGGAATCGTTGGCCGGATCGCCGGCGAAGTAGATGCGCGTGGGGAGACGCTGGAGCACGCCGCGCGTGAAGACCCCCACGACCAGATGCGGGGCCTGGAGGCTGCCGTCATTGGCGGGCACGCGGCCGGGCTTGATGGTGTGAAACACGCAAACGCCGAGGTCATCGGTGCCCTGGCGGCCGAAACCGAGAAAGGACGGATCGACCGGCTTCTCCTGCGGGTCGCCGGAATGGTTGTACTTGCCTTCGGCGTTGGCCTGCCAGATTTCGATCAGCGCGTCGTTGACCGGCTGGTTTTCTCCGGCGAACACGGTGCAGACGAGTTTCACGCGCTCGCCGGGGACGCCGGGAGCGGCGATGTGCGAAATCAGAAGCGGCCCG
The DNA here is from genome assembly GCA_020072765.1 of Terriglobia bacterium. Taxonomy (GTDB): domain Bacteria; phylum Acidobacteriota; class Terriglobia; order Acidiferrales; family UBA7541; genus Palsa-295. The sequence continues at coordinate 22,330 of JAIQGD010000035.1, read as the reverse complement.
GCGAAGCCGATCATGAAAAAGGGTCCGACGGTCTGCGACGGAGTGGGTGTGTAGTCCATGGTCATTGCCCCTCGAAGGGAGTGGCTTCGCGCCCGCGCAGGATGACGTCGAAGCGGTAGGCCAAGGCCCAGTCGGGTTCGGTGAGGTTCGGATCGAATTTGCAAATCAGGCGCTCGCGCGCTTTCTCCTCGGGGATGGCGTTGAGGAGGGGATCGAAAGGAATCAGGGGATCGCCCTGAAAATACATCTGCGTGACCAGGCGCGTGGCGAAGGCGGTGCCGAACAGAGAAAAATGAATGTGGCGGGGCCGCCAGGCGTTGGGATGGTTGCCCCAGGGATAGGCGCCGGGCTGGATGGTGACGAAGCGGTAGTGGCCCTGAGCATCGGTCAAAGTGCGGCCCGTGCCGGAGAAATTGGGATCCAGAGGCGCGGCGTTGCGATCGGCCTTGTGGATGTAACGTCCGGCGGCGTTGGCCTGCCAGATTTCGATCAGGGTATGGGGCACGGGGCGTCCGGCGTCGTCCAGGACGCGCCCGGTCACGAGGATGCGTTGACCCTGGGGTTCGCCGGCGTGCTGGCGCGTGAGATCGTTGTCGGTTGCCTGGATGTCGCCGTGGCCGTAGACCGGCCCGGTGATTTCGGAAAGGGTCTGGGGGAGCAGGATGAGCGGCTTGCGCGGGGCGCGTTCGACCGAGGCGCGGTAGGGTTCGTAGAGCAACGGCGGCTGGGTCTTCGGGTCGAGCCGGCGGTAGGGCGTAATCACGGGAGGTTTCGCTGGCGATGTCACACAGACTCCTTGGGCCGTGCGGGCATCAGGTGGCGAGCGCCTTGCTCAGCCTCTCAAAGGTGGTCGAAAGCTCTTCAGGCGCGACGCGCGTTTCGCCCACCACGGTCATGAAGTTGGCATCGCCGGCCCAGCGCGGCAGGACGTGCAGGTGGAGATGACCGGTGACGCCGGCACCCGCGGCCCGGCCCAGGTTCATGCCCAGATTGTAACCTTCGGGGCGGTAGGTTTCGCCGAGCGCCTTTTGGACGCGCTGGGCGAGCTGCATCATTTCGGCCAGGGTCTCGGGGTCCGCGGCGGCCAGATCGGCGACGTGGGCATAGGGCACGACCATGACGTGGCCACTGGTGTACGGGTAGCGGTTGAGGATGATGAAATTTTTGGAGGCGCGGAGGACGATGAGGGAGGAGGCGTCGTCACCGGCGGCCAGGGCGTCGCAGAAAATGCAGCGGTCGTCGTGGGGGGCGTTGGCCGAAGCGCTGGCGACGTAGCGATAGCGCCACGGCGTCCACAGGTAATCCATCCCGCTTAGTCTCGCGCGCCGGAGGAGGAGCCCGCCGCGGCGGCCGGCGAGCTGTTGACGAAGTCCTTCAGCTCTTTGCTGGGCTTGAAAAAGGGAATCTTCTTCGGCGGGACTTCCACCTTGGCGCCGGTCTTGGGATTGCGGCCGGTGCGTCCGCGGCGCTGGCGGGTGCGGAAACTGCCGAAGCCGCGGATTTCAATCTTGTCGTCACCCTGGAGGGCGGCAATGATGCTGTCGAAAATGGTTTCGACGACGGCCTCGGATTCCTTGCGCGGCAATTCGGTCACGCGCGTGACTTCCTCGATCAGATCCGCCTTGGTCACGGTGTGGCTGGTTTCGTGCTCTCCGGCAACTTCCGCCATGGGTTGAGAGCCTCCTCTCGCGATTGTCGTGTTTACGGGCCGCCTGCGGGCCGGGGCCGGCGGCCGCAGGACCTTTGCATATCACTAATTGGCTGCTGGGTAAAAGCTTTTTCTCGCCGGAGGCAGCTGGGTCCGGCCTCGCCGGGTACTGAAGAAGCCGACACCGGACTTCAGGGGCTTCCCGACTCAAACCGTCGGGACGCAAAAGGCGCGAAAGCCCCTTGAAAAAGAAGCCTGAACGCCGGGGCTGAAGCCCCGGCCTCCTAAAAACCCTGCAACGAACTTAAGAACCCTGCAACGAACTTAGGGCTCAGGACACTAGAGCATTTGGCGTTTGGCCATCAGGGCGTCGCCAATGGTGGCGGTGGGCGACGATTTCGACGACCGGAACGAATCCATATCCTGGCGCTCGGCCTGTTTTTGCGCGGCGCGGTAGCTCAGGCTGATTTTGTGCTGTTCGGGTTCAAGGCGCAGGATTTTGAAATCGTATTCCTTGCCCGGGGAGAGGACGGAGGCGACGCGTTCGCCGCGCGAGCCCTTGGCCTTGTCCTTGTCCTGCTCGCCCTTGGGCCGGCGCTCCTCGACTTCGGAGATGTGGCAAAGGCCTTCGATGCCTTCGGCCAGCTCGACGAAGGCGCCGAAATCGGCGGTGCGCGCGACCTTGGCGCGGATGACGTCGCCTACTTTGTGCTGGGCGAACCAATTGGTCCAGATGTCGTTCACCTGCTTGATGCCGAGCGAGAGGCGGCGATTCTGCGAGTCCACTTTGAGGACGCGGGCTTCGACCGTCTCGCCCTTCTTGAATTTTTCGCTGGGATGCTTGACGCGCTCGGTCCAGCTGATGTCGCTGATGTGGATCAGGCCTTCCATGCCCTCTTCGATTTCGACGAAGGCGCCGAATTCCGCGAGGTTGCGGATGCGTCCGGTGACCAGCGCGCCCACGGGATATTTTTCCGCAGCGGCGTGCCAGGGATCGGGGAGGGTCTGCTTGAGGCCGAGGGAAATGCGACGCTGGTCCGTCTTCACTTCCAGGACCACGACTTCGAGTTCGACGCCGACCTTGACGATTTTCGAGGGGTGCTTGACGTGCTTGGACCAGCTCATCTCGCTGACGTGCACCAGGCCCTCGACGCCCGGCTCGATCTGAATGAAGGCGCCGTAGTCGGTGACGCCGACGACTTTTCCAGTGATGCGGGCTCCCGCGGGGAAGCGCTCGGGGACGGTGGCCCAGGGATCGGCGAGCAGTTGTTTGCGGCCGAGGGAGATGCGCTGCTTGTCCTTGTCGAACTTGAGGATCTGCACCTGAATTTCGTCGCCGGGCTTCACGACGGTGGAGGGGTGGGGCACGCGGCCCCAGACCAGGTCGCTGACGTGCAGAAGACCGTCCATGCCGCCGAGATCGACGAAGACGCCGTAATCGGTGACGTTTTTCACTTTGCCGGTCACGATGGCGCCTTCGGAAAGCGTGGAGGCGAGCGCCTCGCGCTGGACCTTTTGCTCTTCCTCGAGAATGGCGCGGCGGCTGACGACGATATTGCCGCGCTTGCGATTCAGCTTGAGGACGCGGACTTCAATCTCGCGGTCTTTCCAGGCCTCCAGATCGTGCACGGGGCGGAGTTCGATCTGCGAGGCGGGCAAAAAGGCGCGCACGCCGAGGTCCACGACGAGGCCGCCCTTGATGCGTTCGAGGATTTTGCCGGTGAGGGTAGTGTGCTCGCGGTGGGCTTTTTCGATGCGCTCCCAGACGCGGCGGCGCCGCGCGCGGACGTGGGACAGCACGACGTAGCCATCCTTCTGCTCGTGCAGGCGCTCGACCTCGATGGTTTGCCCCTTGCCAAATTCAATGGGGCTGCCGGAATCGGCGAATTCCTGCGCCGGCACCAGGCCCTCGAATTTTCCTCCGACGTCGACGACGACGCCGGCGTCGGTCACCGCCAGGACGTGGCCGTCGAAGATCTCTCCCTCGGCCGGCAGGGCCTCGGGGGAGGAGAACTGGTCGAGGAGCTGGTCCATGGTCTCGGTGGATTCGGCATCCGCGGATTGCTCGCCGGGAGCCGGCTCGGCGACGGCGGCGGTGGCGGGCTGCGTCACGGCGGCGCTATCGGAGCTGGAATTGGGGGAGTCGTCGGCGGCGGGCAGGGATTCCAGCGCGGGCGCCACGGCGGTGGCGGTTCCGGTGGCATCCTGCGGCTGTACGGCTATGCCGACGGGCGAGCCCGCCGGGCTCGGCACGGCGGAGCCATCCGCGGCAGTTTCCGCGGACGAAGAAAGTTGTAGGTTCTGGTCGTATTCGGGTGACATTGGGTGCGGCCTCCGTACGGAATCGAGCCCTATTTGCCGAGGCTCCGGCCTCGGTCACTCCACCCTGCTGGGGGATAGAGCAATGAAGGGAGACGAAGCGCCCGCGCTCGGCGCCCCATCGCAAGAAATGATACGCGTCCGCTTCGCGCGTTGTCAACCGAGGGGGGCTGGGCGGGGTAGCGCGGCGGGCGGGGGCTGACGCGGCGGCGGTGTTGGGCGTGCGGGAGCTTGCTTGGCTTTGGCCCGGCGAAGCAAGCTTCGCGGGTGGATCAGCCACGGTGGGTGCGAGTGTGTGGCAAAGCGGCGGCAAGCCGCCGCACTCCAAAGGGGCGGTGCTTGCGGCGGGTTGTGGGCGAAGACCAGGCGGGAATGGCTGATGCCGTGGCCCACAAAGAAACAGCAAGATGCCCGCCCGGAAACCGGGCGGCCGCTACAAAGGCGGGAGTGCGGCGAGGGAATCCGAAGTTGCGGCGGAGGAGCGGCCGCCAGGGCAGAGCACAGCCAGGAGTGGCTGTGCCACGCGCCGCGGAGGATGTGGTAGAGTGGCGCTCCGATGCGCATCTTTGTTCTCGGAGTCGGCGGCACCGGCTCGCTGGCGGCCCATCTGCTGGAGCGCCAGGGACACACGGTGTGGTGCGGGGACCGCGATGTCGAGCGCGCGCGGCGGTTTTTGGGCAAGAAGAGCCGGATCGAAGTGCGCGAGGTGAACGCGCGGAACGTGTGGTCGATCGTGCGCGCCGGACGCGGGGCGAACCTGGTGCTCAACGCCTTGCCCGCGGTGTACAACAAGATTATTTTGCGCGCGGCGCTGCGGCTGCGCGCCCATTACCTCGATCTGAATTCCCACCTGGTGCATCATCCGTTCCGGCCCGAGCAGTTCCGGTTCCACAAGCGCTTTCTGGCGAAAAACCGCGTGGCGCTGATCTGCGCGGGGGCCGCGCCCGGCCTGACGAACCTTTTGGCGATGCGGGGCGCGGAGCTGCTGGATTCGGTCGAGTCGGTGCACATCCGGCTGTACGAAAGCACGGAGAGCAAGGACCCGGTTTCGACGTGGTCGGCCGAGGCGGCCTACGACGAGGCGATTTCGCGCCCGCGCGTTTATCGCCACGGGAAATTTCTTTTGGGGCGGCGGTTTGACGAGCGCGAGGCGTTCCGGTTTCCTCCACCCATCGGCACGACGCCGGTGTACCTGGCGGCGCAGGACGAAGTCTGCATGCTGCCGTACCTGATTCCGGTGCGGGACGTGGACGCCAAGATCGGCGGGAACGATTTCGAGCGGCTGCGGCGGTGGTACCGGCAAGGACGCTTGCGGAGGTCGCAGGGGATGGCGCGCAAGAGGTTTCCGAAGACGCCGACGCCGCGGCAGGTGGCCGCGCTGATCCGCCGGGGCATCCTCGAAAATGCGCGGTTTGCCGCCGCGGTGCTGGTGCGCGGGACCAAGGGCGATCAGCCGCTGCTGGTGCGATGGGACGCGGGCTTTCCCACGCTGTACCAACTTCGCCAGCGCGGCCTGGTCGCCACGCCCATTTCTTATGCCACCGCGCACATGGCCGCGATTTTCGTGCGGCACTTTCCGCGCGCGCTGGCGGGTGTCATGGGCCCGGCCGCGCTGCCGCCGGCCACGCGCCGCGCCATCCTGGCCGACGCGCGCGCGCGGGATTTCCGCATCGCGCTGAAAATCACCCGGCTCAAGAAGAACGAGGAGGAAGAAGAGGAGCTTTAGCGCCGCATTTCTCACGAGTAACAGTGGGGATGCGCAAGAGCGAAGAACCCGGCGGCAGAACAGCAGTAAGCGTGGCTCGCCGCGCGACGCAACAAGGAATACACGTTGTGCTTGAGAACGACGCTGAGATTCTTCGCCCATCCTGACCGGATGGGCTCAGAATGACGGCGCAAGACGGGTGTGAATTTAGAAGCTACGGTCACCGCCACCTTGCTACTGGCTATTTTGTCGAACCTAGGGACAATCGGTCCATTTTTACTTGGGTTCTCCTCTGCTGTAACATCGCACGCGTGAAGACTTGGGAGTTGCTCGGGCAGGCAGTTTCTCCAGACGGCACGGAGCTGAAGCTGGCCCGTCGCGGGGACGAGTACATCATCCTGGCCAATGGGAAGAGCCTTATGTCGAGCCGCATGCACGGCTCGGAGGAGGCGCTGGCAACGCTCGCCTGCCGACGCGCGCGGACGCTGGAGCGGCCCAGCGTGCTGATTGGCGGCCTCGGTATGGGTTTCACGCTACGAGCGGCGCTCGATCTGCTCCCACCGGACGCGCGGGTTGTCGTGGCCGAGTTGGTTCCCGCGGTAGTGGAGTGGAATCGTGGTCCGCTCGGACCACTGGCCGGAGAGCCGCTGAAGGATAGGCGCGTGCGGGTCGAGATCGATGACGTCGCCGTCATACTCCGTGCAGGCCGCGGCCAGTTCGATGCCGTGCTGCTCGACGTGGACAACGGCCCGGCCGCTTTTACCGCCTCGCACAACGCCGGGCTCTATGACCACGGCGGAATCGCCGCCGCCTTCGCGGCTCTCAAGAAGGACGGGGTGCTGGCCGTCTGGTCGGCGCGAGAGGATCCGAAATTCGAGCAGCGCTTGCGCCAGGGCGGGTTCACCGTCGGAGTGGAGCGCGTGCGTGGCCGCCGGAAGAAGGGCGGTCCCCGCCACACGATCTTTCTGGGACACAAATCTCCGGGGAGGTGAGAGCAGTTGATGGGGCCGACTTTTGATAAACGGCGTCGTCGGAAACTGCGATTTCCGATTGAGCTCCCATCAAGCTAGTTCGCTCATAGATGAAAAGCGAGCGCCTCAACTCGATGAATGCATGATCGTCACGAGGAACACCACGGCGATGGCCGTGCCTGGCCGGGCCGGGAGGACGTGCAACCGCATCCTCCCCGGAAGACATGAAACTCTAGAACAGAGCGGCTCCGCCGGCGGCCCAGAACGATTTCACGGGGAAGAGCTTCAGCTCTACGGTGCTGGTGCGCGACACGAAGGGCGATCAGCCGCTTCTGGCGCGGTGGGACGCGGGCTTTGCAAACCTATATTCATCCGTGATCCATTCCGGGGGACGGTCGGATTATTGCAGTTTGGCGTACTCTGCCTTTGCTTGTTTGAGGATGGGGATATCCGGGTCGGCGTCCTTCCACAGAGTGAGGAAGTTCTGATACGCCGCGCGGGCCTTGGTGGTGTCGCCCGCGAGCGCATACGCGCGGCCGAGGCCCAGATGCGCGAGCGCGCCAATGGGCGTAACCCCGACGAAACCGGCGTGGTCGATGATCATCTGGAATTCCGCAGCGGCTTCCGCTCCCTGATGTGCCGCGAGGTACGCTTCGCCGGTGATATAGACTGGCAGCATAGGCGATCCGCCATATGTGGCCCAGTTGGCAGAAGTCACCATCTCGCGCGACGAAATGGCGCGCAGATCCTCGACAGCTTCCCGCGCGTTCCCCCGGCGAATCGCCAGGATGCCTCGGATTGCCGGGAGAGAGCCGAACCGAACGTAGGTGGCTTCCGGAAAGCGCTTATTGAGATCGTCGGCAAGCCGCTGAGCTTGTGTGGTATCGCCCGAAAGCGCCAATACGATGGCCGCCTCTCCTTCCAGGTCCCGGTCCGCCATGAAGTTTCCTGCGTCTTTCACAGCTTCCTGGGCCTCCGGGAAGTTACCGAACAACGCCTCCCGAAGCGCGGCGTGCACCTGATAGATTGTCGTTACCTCGTTTGCCCTTTGCTGTTTAGTGGAGGCGATAGCGCGCCGCGCCAGATCGCGGGCGCGGGAGAGGTGCCCTCTGTAGGCGGCTGCATGTGATTGCCATTCTTCGGCAAAGGCAGGCGGGCCTATCCACGGACCAGCCGCCTGTTCAGCCATTCCCGCCGAGTCGTTCTGGAGAGAGGCATGCCACCACAGCACAATGCGGAACACGGAAGGATCGATGTGGTTGGCTTCACCCTGTCGAATCGTCGCACGTGCTTCGTCCAGGCGCCCAAGTGACATGTAGTCGGCGGCGACCCCGACGTACGCCGATGGCGTTGGATCAAGCCGGAGGGTTTCACGGGCGGCGGCGAGCGCCTCATCCAATCGGCCCGCCCCCCAGTAGGACGCTTCCAGGCCCATGAAGGCCGGCGGATCACGCGGAAAGATTTTCGACCACTGCTCGCAGATTTGAGCCGCCTTTTCCACGTCTCCCGTCACGATGAGGTGGTAGTTGGCGGAAATTGCAAACTTCTCGCGTTCGCTTGCGCGGTCGCGCAAGTCATATCCCTTAGCGATGTTTTCGGTCGCCCGGCCACTGTCACCTATTACAGCGTACGTCCCTCCCATGGTGGAGTAGGCCACGGCGAAATTCGGATCGATATTCACGGCCCTCTGGAAGAATGATATCGCCGACGCAAAATCGTCCTTCGACAGCGCTTGGGTGCCCAGAGTCCAGGCTTGCAAGGCTTCCAGCGAGGGTGTGGTGACCTGATCGAGCGGAGCGTCGAACTTTTGTAGAGAAGCGCGCGATTCGCCGAGCTTTGAGCGCAACTTCGAGGAAGCGGCGGTCAGAGCCGCAAGAACCTTTTCTTTGCCGTCCGCGGTGATTTGTTCCCCGGCCAACGTTTCGCCGGTGCTGCAGTTGACGGCATGGAGGCCGAGTACGTACTGATTGCCCAGGACAGCGATCGAGCCCTCGATCTCCGTCGTTGCGTTGGCACGCTGGCAGACTTCTCGCGCTACTTCGGGAGTCATTCGCGTATCGGACGGCTTCTCCATCAGGCGCAACGTCTGCCCGATTTGATCGGCGGAGACGAGTTGGAGGAACGGCGTTTGTTCGAGCTGCACGGAAAGCCCCTGGCGGAGCGTGCCGTCGAACACCGGATCGCCCGTCGCGTTCGCAAAATCAGCGAGCACGATGGAATCTCTTTCGGTCAGCTTCGGAGTGCGACGGAAATAGAAGTAACTGCCGGCGACAAGCGCCACGACCGCGATCGCAGCGGGGACAATCACCTTCCAGCGTATTCCTAGCTGCCCGTGCGCATGATTCGAAGTACTCCCCGTTTGATCCAGCGGGGCGATAAATCGATAACCCACGCGGGCGAGAGTTTCGATGTAGAGCGGACGATCCGCCGAATCGCCCAACGCCGCGCGCAGCTTCTTTACGGCGTTATTCATGCCGTGCTCGAAGTCCACGAACGTATCGACCGGCCACAAGCGCTGGCGGAGTTCTTCGCGGGTGACCACGTCGCCCGGATGCTCCAAGAGGATGGCTAGGATGTCGAAGGGCTGGCCGGGCAACCTCACCCGAACGCCGTGTTTGTGGAGTTCGCGCGAGGGGAAACTCACGTCGAAGGAACCGAAGCGCACGCCGCGGGGTTGGCTTGGAGGTTGAGACATCTCTAACCCGCCATATGCCGCGGAGTGTAGCACCAATATAAACCGGCGGAAAGCCCGAGCGCTTGCGGATATTCGACCAGCTAAGGTCTGCTCCCTGAGTGGCTTACGCGGATATACGCGTCTTACCGTGAAGCTACTTTCCAAGGATTGACCATTCGAGGTGCCTAATGCAACGTGCGCGGTATGCCCGGAAGACAGGAAGTGAAGGCACCGTGCGAACTTCGGCAGGCCAGGGAGACGCACTCGGCCAAAACACAAAAGGAGAACTGTGATGAGCGTGAACCACGTGAGAGGAAAGGAAACGACAATGAAATTCAAAGTTATGAGCACAATCTTCGCCCTCGTGCTGGTCGCGGGCTTTGTAAGCCTGACGCTCTCACTGAGCCCGGGAGCGGCTTCAGCATCCTCCGCGCGAAACGGAGATCTGCGTGTGACGAAGGAATGCTCGAAGTACACGGGCGCCGCCGGTGACTATTGCACGATCACGGGCTCGAACCTCGATGCGATCGCGGTCGGCTCGAAGATCTTCTATGACCAGGCGGCTGGTGTGCCGGGGGGCTTGCTGGACAGTAACGTCGTCCTCGTCGACGCGGCGGCCGGGCCCGGGAACTGGGCGGTCGGCCATTGCACACTCGATTTGGGAACCGGTCTCGGACTGTGCACGTTCTCGGACGGGACCGGGGAGTTCGCCGGGTTCTCTGCGCGTGTTGTTGTCTCGCCGCCTACGGACGGGTCAAATTGGCACTGGGACGGAACGTACAGATTCAGTCCGAAGCCCGACAGAGATGATAGATAGGGACCAACCGATCACAGTCCCTCTGCCATGAGGAGCATCGGTAGGGGCGCACGGACAAGGTGCGCCCCTACCAATTTGCGGTCCAGCAGCCACCATCGGCTGTGTCGCGGATGTTTGCCCCAATGCAAGAACACAGGCAGGAGTGCCTGTGCCACGAAGAGCGGCCCGCGCGAGCAAACTGAGTCACTATCCGGCTTCCCCCTGGTTTGACCACATCGCGCGCGGACCGCTATAATTAAGGCATTGGCTCGGCAGCGCTGGCGCTGCGGGCGCGCCTTGGCGGGTAGGACACCCTCCCGGCTCGAATCTCCCGGCGTTCCTTGCGCGATCGCGCGGGGCGGGAGAAACCCCAGAGAAGAATTCAGGAGCAGGCATGTTAAAGGCAACGCAAATCCGCGTGGGCATGATCATCAAGCACGACGGCGACCTCCACGTGGTGTACAGCGTGGACCATCGCACGCCGGGGAACAAGCGCGGGTCGATGCAGACCAAGATGCGCAACCTGCGCAATGGCGCGATGATGGATTACCGCTTCCGCGCCGAGGAATTCGTCGAGAAGGTGGTGGTGGACGAAATCGAGTACGAATATCTGTACAGCGAGGGTGACAGCCACCACTTCATGAACACGGAGAACTACGAGCAGATCGCGCTGCAGAACGACATCGTGGGCGACGCCAAGGACTACCTCATCCCCAACATGCCCGTGAAAGTCGAGTATTACGACAACAAGCCGATCGGCGTGCTGGTTCCCGACACGGTCGATCTGAAGGTGGTGGACACCGAGCCGAGCATCCAGAAGGCCACCGCCAGCGCGGTGGTGAAGCCGGCCAAGCTGGAAACCGGGCTGATCGTCAACGTGCCGCCGTTCGTCGGCAACGGCGACACAATTAGAGTCGACACCTCCGAAGCGCGCTACATCCAGCGCGTACAGTAAGCGCCGCCGGCAAACCCGTTTACCGTAGAGAGCGCCGAGGCACCTCGCCCTTCCGCCTCTGTGTCTCTGTGGAATTTCTTCCGGAACAGCTTCTAATGCGCGGCGGGCGATTTTGCGCCGAAGACGCGTTGAAAAATGGCGTCGACGGCGCGGAGCTGGCGCTGCAGATCGAAGGTGTGCGCGAGGGCCTTTTCGTCGAGGAACTTGCGGATATTCGGATCGGCGGCGACGCGTTCCTGGAAGCTGGTGTCGGACTCCCAGGCGGCCATGGCGTGGCCCTGCACCCATTTGTAGGCGTCTTCGCGCGGGGCGCCATGCTCGACCAGATCCTGCAGGACCTGCCCGGAAAATACGAGCCCCTTGGTCGCGTCGAGATTGCGCCGCATGCGCTCGGGAAACACTTTCATGTTGGCGACGATTTCCGAGGTGCGGTGCAGCATGTAATCGGCGAGGATGGTCGAATCGGGCAGGATGATGCGCTCGACCGAGCTGTGGGAGATGTCGCGCTCGTGCCACAGCGCCACGTTCTCGGCCGCCGCCAGCGAATTGGCGCGCACCACGCGCGCCAGGCCGCAGATCTGTTCGCTCGAGACGGGATTGCGCTTGTGCGGCATGGCCGAGCTGCCGCGCTGCTCGCCTCCGAACGGCTCCTCGACCTCGCGGACTTCGGTGCGCTGCAGGTGGCGGATTTCCAGGGCCACGCGTTCGAGCGAGGCGGCGGCGATGGCGAGCGTCGCCAGATAGTGCGCGTGGCGGTCGCGCTCGATCACCTGCGAGGTGATGGGCGCGGTCGCGAGGCCGAGGCGTTCGCAGATTTTGCGCTCGATGTCCGGGCCGAGGTGCGTGCACGTCCCCACCGCGCCGGAAATTTTCCCCACGGCCATCTCGCGCGCGGCGGCGGCAAAGCGCGCGGCGTCGCGGCGGTTTTCGGCGTACCAGTTGGCGACTTTCAGGCCGAAGGTGATGGGCTCGGCGTGGATGCCGTGCGTGCGGCCGATTTCGGGCGTGTCCTTGAATTCCCAGGCGCGCCGGGCGAGGATTTCGCCGAAGCGTTCGAGGCCCTTTTCGATCAGCTGCGAGGCTTCGCGGATGAGCAGCGCCTGCGCCGTGTCCACCACGTCGTTGGACGTGAGCCCGTAGTGCAGCCAGCGCGCCGCCTCGGGAACGCCCACGGTTTCCTGCACGGCGATGGTGAAGGCGATCACGTCGTGCCGCACCTTCGCTTCGATCTCGTTGATGCGCCCGACGTGCACGCGCGCCCGCTCGCGCAGCTTGGCCGCCGCCTCGCGCGGGACCACGCCCGCCTCGGCCAGCGTTTCCGTGGCGGCCAGCTCGACCTCGAGCCACTTCTGGAATTTGTTTTCCTCGCTCCAGACCCGGCCCATCTCGTGTCGCGTGTAGCGTGGGATCAAGCGCAGCTCCTTCTTTCAGCAGGGGACAATCTCCCCGGCATTATGATACCCGAAATTCGCCCGCCTGAAGGCGGCCGCTACAGGAGCCATTCAGCAGCGCGGCGACTACAGCGCGAACGGGCCGAGGGGGATGCGCTGCGAGGCAAGTTTCAAGCGGTTGTTCGTGCAAAGACTTGACGGCTTGGGGCCGCCGCCTTCCGCCCCATCCTCCCCCGAGTCGAGAAGGATGGGACAGTTGGGGCACGGCTAATTCAGGAGTGTTCTCAAGTTTGCGGATAAGACTGCTTTGAAGTTGTTAACCGCCTCGAGTTCGCCATCATCCATCATCTTTAGTTCGGCCGAAGCCATGCTGTAGATCAAGAAATCCGCGGCCGTGACTGCTCTCGAATCGCTGAGGTTATCCACAACGAATCGTTGGTAGAACGGATGTTCAATGTTGTACCTGAGGATGAGTTTCCGTCCCTCCATATCGCACTCGTAAATTTGACCATTCGGCCCCATTCGCTCTTCACGGATTTGGCAGTTCAGTCTCGTCTCGATTTCCTGAGTCCGGGTGAAGTTTCGCCGTTCGTGGGTTGTAGTTTCGTCACGTACGTTGCGCGAGCCGGGTACTCGAGCCGGCATGCGTTTCTCAATCACGGCCTTTGGCTTTATGAGCAGCTTATCCTTTTCAGCGATTACCTTCGCCGCTTGGTTGTGCAGTTGAACTTGCGCTTCTCCTGAGTGGATGCGCTTCTTGGTTGCTTCCCGGTGCTTGATTGTCCGGCACGTGGGCACCAATACGGCAGCAAGCTGATCGAACAGGCTTTGTTCGAAATCCACCTGGCGTTTCGTAAACTCAATACCAACCATGCCGTCCAACGCAGCGGGAAAGAAAAGCTCTCCGCGCATCCGATTGAAATCGTTGTGCTTTGTAAAAAAGTTTAGCGAGACTGCGTTCATGACCTCGCGCTGGTTCCGCATTACGGAAAAGCCTTGGGCCTTGAGCGACCTTATTTCTCGACCAGCCGCGATAAAATACCGGTGTACCCGACCAAGATGATGCTTTAGGTTTGATGCGAACGAAGACAGATTCTTGTTGCCGAGATTGTCGCACTTGCTCAGAGTGACGAGTGTGCCGCCCTTTGCAGTGCCGATTTCGTCCTTCAAGCGGGCACATTCTTCGTCGTTTGCTTTGTCGAGATGCTTTACAAATTTGTTCTGCGAAACAATCTCGTCGACATCCCAGGCGCTCGAAAAAGTACCTTCGCTTGTTCGGGTAATGACGTGGCACTGACGTGCCAGCGACAAACTGGCCGTCACTAGCCCCATCCCGAATTTCCCTAAATCGGAGTTTAGATCGCGTGAGGTTAGCGAACCAAGGCGCATCGCTTGATCGAGGACCGGCTCGGTCATACCTTGCCCATCATCGGCAATGGTGATGATAGGCTGACCACCTTTCTGCTGTATCTTAATTGATATTTTGGGGGCTTCAGCGTCGATGGAATTATCGACGATATCCGCTATTGCTTCGTAGTTTCCATAACCAAGGTGACGAAGGGATTCAACTAGACGCGAGGCATTGGGATCGTTCGGACGGTCGTATCTCATTTTGTCTCCTTGTCGATGCACTCGGCACCAACAGGTTCTTTTGAATTTGTCACCAGCAGGGCCGATGACGCCAACCACACTACCAGCGTGAGTTACGCCTCGTCAAGAAGATGGTTGAGCCGTTGCTCGCTGGACGCTGCGTGCTCATGCGGTGTCGCCTCCTGCGGAAGGACAGCGAAAGTGCCGCTACAGCTCGAAGGGGCCGAGGGGGAAGCGCTGGGAGGCGATGTGGAGCGTACTGCTAGGCGAATGTGTCCCAGCGGCTCATGCTCGGCGCCGGCGCGATCGGCCTTCCATTGCCGCGCGGAGGAGCTTGTTGATACGGGTCTGGTAGCCGCGCCCTTGGGCCTTGAGCCACGCGAGCACGTCGGCGTCGAGACGAATCGTGAGAGATTTCTTGACCGGCCGGTAAAACTTGCCCACGACCGCACGGCTCCAATCCCGCACTTCGGGCGCGTCGGAAAAGTCGATCTTGTCGGCGCGCAGAGCGGCCAGCGCCGCGAGTTCCTTCTTCTGCTGTCTAGATGCCTTGCTCATAGATTCTCCTTTCGTGGGGCGTCGCCTTTCGGGCGGAAATAATCCGCATCACCTCTTCGCCGTCCTCCTCGCGGTAGGTATGCGCCACCAGGAGAACCGCAATGCCGCCCACAAGCCCCAGTGTCTGCCACCGCTCTTCCCCGTCCTCCATGCGATCCAACCGGCTGATGGCGCGCGGATCATCGAACACGAGCCTGGCTGTTTCGAAGCTGACGTGGTGCTTCGCGAGGTTGCGGCGGCTCTTCTGGCCGTCCCAAGCGAATCTCATGTTCTAAGAACCATGGCCGCGTATGTACATATTAGTATGTACACAAAGAAAGAGCAAGTGCCGGCGGGCGGTGCATCCATCCACGCCGCTACAGCTCGAAGGGGCCGAGGGGGAAGCGCTGGGAGGCGAGGTGAAGCGAGCCGCGGAAGGCGAAGTCAGCGGGGCGGCTGGCCAGGGCCTGTTCGGCGGAAATCTGGACGAGGTCGGGCGTGTTGTTTTGCGCGGAGATGTGCGCCATGACGAGATGACGGGCGCGGCCGTCGAAGAGCTCGGCGTCGGCGAGGAATTCGCTGACCACGGTGTTGGAAAGATGCCCGGTGCGGCTCATGACGCGCTGCTTGATGTGCCAGGGATACGGCCCCACCTTGAGCATTTCGAGATCGTGATTCGATTCCAGGATCAGGAAATCGGCTTCGCGGAGGTGGTGCTTCACGAGTTCGGGCAGGTAGCCGAGATCGGTGGCGATGGCGACTTTGGTGCCGTTGGAGCGCAACGCGTAGCCGACCGGATCGGCGGCGTCGTGGGGGATGGCGAAGGGATTGATTTCGATGTCGCCGATTTCGAAGCGCTCGCCGGCGCGGATGTATTCGACGCGCTGCATCTTCTCGAACGGGCCGCCGGGATACATCTCCAGGATGGCTTGGTGCGTGGGCTGGGTGAGATAGGCGGGGCAATTCCATTCGCGGGCCATCTGCGCCAGCCCGCCGGAATGGTCGGAGTGCTCGTGCGTGACCAGAATGCCGTCGACGCGCTCGGGGCGCGCGCGGCCCAGCGACGCGAACCGCCGCATCATCTCCTTGCGGCCCAGCCCGGCGTCGATCAGCAGCGTCGTGTGGCCCGTTTCGAGCAACGTGGAGTTGCCCGAACTGCCCGACGCGAGAATGGATATGCGAAACGAGATGCGATTTTTCTCCGCGCACGATGATGGCAAAGTGGTGCGGCGGCGTCAAAGAAAAAATGCGCCACAGAGACACGGAGACACAGAGATAAAGGAAGCAAAGGAGGTAAAGGAGTCAGAGGAGTCAGAGGAAGTGAATGAACAGTCTTTCTCTGGCTCGGTGTCTCTGTGCCTCTGTGGCTTGCTTGCCTCTAGATCGCGAGTTGCTCGCGGGTGAGGCTGAAGCCGTTGAGGTTGCCGACGATGGAGGCGGCGATGCGTCCGGGCTGGAAGAATTCCCTTGCTAGCTGCTGCACTTGCTCGGGGGTGACGGCTTCGAGCATGGCGATCAACTCGGCGGGGGTGAAGTGCCGGTTGAAATAGAGGTGGTAGCGCGCCAGGCTGGACATGCGCTGGCCCGAGCCTTCCAGCGCCAGCAGCGTGGCGCCCTTCAGATGATCCTTGGCGCGGCGCATCTCTTCCTCGCCGAGCGGCTCGTCCATGAGGTGCCGGAGTTCCTCGAGCACCGAGCGGACCACTTGCCCGGCGGTGTCGAGCGAGGTGCCCGCATAGATCGAGAGCATGCCCGCATCGCGATAGGAAGTCATCTCGCTGAAAATGGCGTACGCCAGCCCCTGGCGCTCGCGGATGTTCTGGAACAATCGCGAGGACATTCCTCCGCCGAGCACGTTGCTGAGAACGGAGACGGCGAAGCGGCGGCGGTCGGTCATAGACAGGGCCGCGACGCCCAGGCAGATGTGCACCTGTTCGAGTTCGCGCTTGGTGCGCAGAGTGATGTGCGGGGCGGACTCGGGCTGCGGATCGTCGAAGGCGTCCGCGCAGGGCGCCAGGTGCGCGAAGCGCTCGGCGACCAGGTCCACCAGCTGGGAGTGCGAGAGATGGCCGGCCGCGGTGACGATCAGATGATTCGGCGCGTAGTGCCGGCCGAACCACGCCCGCAGCATCTCGGGCGTGAAGCTGGAAACCGTTTCCGGCGTGCCCAGGATCGGTTTCGCGAGCGGATGCGGATTCCAGAAATTCTGGATGAACAGCTCGTGGACCAGGTCCTCGGGATTGTCCTGGGTCATGCGGATTTCCTCGAGGACGACGCCCTGCTCGCGGGCGATGTCTTGGGGCGCGAATTTGGGTTCGAGGACCATGTCCGCGAGGACGTCGAAAGCCCTGGGGAGATGCTCGTCGAGGACGCGCGTGTTGAAGCAGACCATTTCCTTGGAGGTGAACGCGTCGAGCATCCCGCCCACGCGGTCGATTTCGCGGGCGATGTCCTCGGCCGAGCGCCGCCGGGTGCCCTTGAACACCATGTGCTCGATGAAATGCGAGATGCCGTTCAGCTCGGCGGGCTCGCGGCGCGATCCGGAGCGCAGCCAAATCCCCACGGAAACCGAATGGACGTGCTCCATCGGCTCGGTGATGACCACCAGGCCGTTGGGCAGGGTTTCCTGCCGCACGGTATGAGGAGTGCTGGACATACTGTTTCATTGTCGCACGCGGCCCCGGCGTTGTCATTTCGCCCGGCCGGGCGGAAAGGCCGCTCCGCGCGGGCGTGTTATCATGAAGGCAAGATGTCCTCGCAAGGTTCCAATCCGCGTACAAATCTGCTGGGAAAATCCGCCGAAGAGCTGCGCGCGTTTCTGGAATCGCTGGGCGAACCGGGGTATCGCGGAGCGCAGCTGTATCACGCGCTGTATGCGGAGCGGCGCTTCGATTTCGCGGCGATGACGAATCTTCCGGCGGCGCTGCGCGAGCGCCTGGCGCGCGAAGCCAGCATTGCGCTGCCGCGGATCGTGCGGCGGCACAGTTCGCCGGACGGTACGGTGCGCTACGTGCTCGCGCTCGCGCCGGATTCCGGAAGCGCTCCCGCGGGCGAGGGGCGCGCGGCGCCGGCGAATATCGAAGCGGTGTTCATGCCCGGGGAAAAGCGGCAGACGATCTGCGTTTCGACGCAGGCGGGCTGCGCGGTGGATTGCCGCTTCTGCCTGACGGCCACGCTGGGGCTGGCGCGGAATCTGACGGCGGGCGAGATCGTCGCGCAGGTGCTGGTGGCGCTGGAGGAGCATCGCGCCACGCTCAAGCCGCAGACCAATATCGTGCTGATGGGCCAGGGCGAGCCGCTGCTGAATTACGACGCGGTGATGGCCGCGCTGCGCATCCTGCTCGACCCCAACGCCCTGGCCATCTCGCCCAAGCACGCGACGCTTTCGACCAGCGGCATCGTCCCGGGCATCGAGCGGCTGGCGCAAGAGAAGGTGCGGCCGAAGCTGGCGATTTCGCTCAACGCGTCGTCGAACGAGCAGCGCGACCAGATCATGCCCATCAACCGGAAATATCCGCTGGAGATGCTGCTGGAGGCGTGCCGGAAATATCCGCTGCGGCCGTGGGAGCATCTGACGTTCGAGTACGTGCTGCTGGGCGGATTCAACGATGCGCCCGAAGACGCGCGGCGCGTGGCGAAGCTGCTCGCGCACGTCCGCTGCAAGGTCAACCTCATCCCGTGGAATCCCGGCGCGTTGCCCTACGCCAAGCCGGACGCGGCGCGCGTGGAGGAATTCCGCGCCATCCTGGCGGACAAGGGCCTGCGGATCTTCGTGCGCGATTCGCGCGGCCAGGATGTGCAGGCCGCCTGCGGCCAACTCGCGCTAGCGGAATCCGCCGCGTCCTCGCCGGCCTGAAGGCCGCCGCTACAAAATCATGTGGTGTGGGACAGTCACTCCTGGGCGTCCGCGCATGAGGCCGACGCAGTAGAGATGGACAGCCAAGAGTGGCTGTCCCACGAAAACCATCTTCTCTGCGGCCTCTGCGTCTCTGCGGTTAGCCTCTCTCCTGCAATTCTGACCCTGGTTATGTAGCGGCGGTCTTCAGGCCGGCCGCCGTGGGAGCGCCCACCTGAAGGTGGCCGCTACAAAGGCGTTGCCTCGTGGTTGCGTGGCGCTAGTGCTCCTAGCCCGTCTGGCGTCCGTTCCATGCCCACGAGAGCCGGCAAGATGCCGGCGCTACAAAATGCCGATGGCGGCCAGGAGGCGGCCGGTCTTGCCTTCGCGGCGGTAGCTGAAGAACAGGTCGGTGCGGCAGGCGGTGCAAAATCCCGAAGAAGAAATTTGCCGGGGCGGAACGCCGGCTTCGGCGAGGATGGCGCGGTTGGCGGCGATGAGATCGAGGTGCACGCGCAGCGGCGGCGGCTGATGTCCGGGCGGCATCATGGTGAGCCAGGGCAGCCAGTTGGGATCGTTTTCGCCCGAGGCCAGCGCGTCGAACGGCCCGTCGAACCACTGGCGCGCCTGGGGAAACTGCGCGTGAAACTCCCGCGCGACGTCTTCGCCCACTTCATAGCAGCAGCGCCCGATGGACGGGCCCAACGCGGCGACCACATCCTGGGGGCGCGTGCCGAATTCCATCTGCATGCGTCCGAGTGTTTTGGCGGCGATGCGGCGCACGGTGCCGCGCCAGCCCGCATGAATGGCGGCGATGGCGCGCTGCTTCGTGTCGGCGAGAAGGATAGGGACGCAGTCGGCCGTCTGGATCACGAGCAGGCAGCCGGGCGCGCGCGTGAACAGCGCGTCGCCTCCGGGCGGATCGCCGGCAGCGGTGTCCGGCGAATCCACGCGGTGCACGATGTCGGAATGAATCTGGCGGAGGGTGACGGCGCGCAGGTGGTCCGCGCCAAGCGCATGAAAAAACGCCTTGCGGTTCTCGGCCACGCGCGCGGAGGAATCTTCCGCCGCGGATCCGGGATGGAGCAGTCGCTGTGACGTCTTGCGGTGGCCGCGCGTTTTGGCGAGGTCGCTGTTGCTGCCGGGGCGCGTGCTGAATCCATGGACGAGCCAGTCGAGGCGCTCGAGCGGCGGAGCCTCCAGCAGTTGCACGCGGCCGGCGCGGCGCAATTTCCAGGGCGCGGGGGCGGTTGCGGCACGGCGCTGGGGCGCTTTGCGTTTCTTCGCGAGGGTCGTCGTCATCTTGTTCCTTCAGTTTGGCCGGGAGTCGCGGCGCGTTTCGATTATATAATCACGGAAATTCAGGCGCTGGGGAGATATGCGGGAGGCGGCATGATCGTCGGACTGGGGTTGGACATCGCCGAGATCGACCGGATCGAGGCGGCCATCGGGCGCCACGGGGCGCCGTTCATCGAGCGGCTGTTCACGCCCGGCGAAGTGGCCTACTGCGAAAGCCACAAGAACCGCTACGAGCGCTATGCCGCGCGCTTTGCCGCGAAGGAAGCGGCCATGAAAGCACTGGGGACCGGTTGGCGCCGCGGCGTGCGCTGGCGGGACATCGAAGTCACGCGCGAAACCGGCGGCAAGCCGGTGCTGCGCCTGGCCGGCGTGGCGCGCGAGCTGGCCGACCGCCTGGGCGTGAAGAATATTTCGCTTTCAATCACGCACAGCGGCAATCTCGCCCTCGCCCAGGTGATTTTCGAGAGTTAACAAGGTGCTGAAAAAGAAGCTGCAGGGAACTTCAGCGGCTGAAGCCGCTCTCACTTTGTGGGCTTTATGTCGCGGTCCCGACGGCTGTCCGGGACGCAAACGGCGCGCTGAAGCCGCGACCCACAGAGCTCTCGGGGTTTTTCCGCATTCTGTTAAATGCGGCCGACGATTGGCTGGGGATCAAATGGGGCGCGCCGCCACGAGGTCTTCCGCGCCGGCGGTGAGGCGCAGTTCATGCCACTGGTTGGCGGGGTGGCGGCCGGTCATGCGCAGCTTCAGGTAATTTCCCGTGAGGGCGTCAGTCCAGCCGTCTCCGCCGCTTTTCAGTGTGAGCGCGCGCACCGTGCGTCCGGCCAGCGCATCGCGGAACGCCGCGGATTTCTCGCGCCCCAGCGCCCGCAGCGCGCGGGCGCGTTCCTGGATGACGCCGGGCGCCACGGCATCGCTCGGGTCCGCTGCAGCGGTGTCCGGCCGCGCGGAAAACGAAAATACGTGCAGGTAGGTGAGCGGCTGTTGGGCGATGAATGCGGCCGTGGCCTCAAAATCCTCGCGCGTTTCTCCCGGAAAACCGACGATGACGTCGGCGCCGATGGCCGCATCGGGCAGCCGCCGGCGGATCAATTGCACGCGCTCGGCGTAATGTCCGGTGCGGTACCAGCGATGCATGGCGCGCAGGACGCGGTCCGAACCCGATTGCAGCGGCACGTGAAAGTGACGCGCCAGCCGCCCCGACGATGCCACCAGGGCCACGAAATCCTCGGTGATGTCCTGCGGCTCGATGGAACTGAAGCGCAGCTGCGCCAGAGCGGTTTCGTTCAGAATGCGCCGCACCACGGCCTCCAGCGGCGCGCGCGGCGCGAGGTCGCGGCCGTAGCTGCCCAGATTGATGCCGCTCAGAACGATTTCCCGCGCGCCGGCGGCCACGAGCCCGCGCACCTGTTCGACGACGGCATCCGGCGGCAGGCTGCGGCTGCGCCCGCGCACGACGGGAATCACGCAGTAGGCGCAACGATTGTTGCAGCCGTCCTGAATTTTCAGGATGGGGCGCGTGCGGTCGTGCGTCGCCGAGGCGCCCGGCGGGGCGGCCACGCTGGCGAGAATGTCTTGGGCGAGCATGTCGCCGGTCAGAATTTTGGCCGGGCCTTGCGCCAGCGACAGGGAGTTCTCTTCGAGAGCGGCGCCGGCGGAAGAGTTGGTGTCCGGCCCCAGGAGTTCGCGAATGACGCGCGGGATTTCCGCCTGGCGCGCATTGCCGATCACCCAGGCGACGCCTTCGAGGGCCGCGAGTTCCTCCGGCGCGCGTTGCGCGTAGCAGCCGGTGACGACGATGCGGGCGGCGGGATTGGCGCGGCGGATTTTGCGCACGGCGTCGCGCGCCTGGGAATCCGCGGCGGCGGTGACCGTGCAGGTGTTCAGCACCACCACGTCGGCCGAGAGATGATCGGCAGCCGGCGCCAAGCCGCTTCCCAGCAATTGATGGCGCAGCGCGGTGGCGGCGGCCTCGGTGGCGCGGCAGCCGAAGTTCTCGATGGAAAAGGTAGCCATGCGGCCAGCGGCCGACCATGCAGCGGCGGCCCGCGGGAATCCAAGGGTGGAATTATAGCAGCGAATCGCGCGGGGCTGTCCGCCGGGCCCAGGAAAACGACGGCGGCGGGGGAAAGTCTATTCCTTCGGGTTGCGCTGATAGCAGAGCAGAATCAGGTCGGCGCGGCGGCGCACGCCGAACTTGCCGAGCAGGTTCGACACGTGGAATTTGACGGTGCGTTCGGAGATATGCAGGCGGTCGGCCAGTTCCTTGTTGGCGAGATTCTCGAGCAGGCCGCTGAGGACCTCCTGCTCGCGGCGGCTGAGCGCCGTCGGCGAATCGGCGCGCAAGCGGCGCCCCTGCACGCTGGTCAGAATCGAATCGACGAAGCTGGAAAGGACCGAGCGCGGAACCCACATGCCGCCCGCCGCGACTTGCGGCAGGGCGTGGGAGAGCTGCTCGCGGGCTTCTTTGTACGTCAGGATTCCCTTCACGCCGTGGCGGAGAAGGGCGAAGTTCTCCTCCTCGTCGAGCCGTTCTCCGATGACCAGCAGACGTGCCGTGGAGTGGCGGTCGAGAATATTGCCCAGCAGGGCTCCGGTGGCCTGGCGCGC
>JAIQGD010000130.1 GCA_020072765.1 Terriglobia bacterium | reverse complement strand
CGCCGGCCACCGCCGCCACTCCCGCATCCCTGAGTGCGCGGCAAAGACAAATCCTGCATTCCGTGATCTGCCAGCGAGCCAATAAAGAGATCGCCTCGCAGTTCAACATCACCGTGCGCACTGTGAAATTCCACATCTCCTCGCTGTTGAGCAAATTCGGGGTCGAAAATCGCGCCGAATTGGCGCGCCGGGCCGCCGTATTTCTGCGGCCGGCGGCGCTGCGAGGCGAACGCCTGGGTTTCGACGAGCCGCCGGAACTTTCCCGGCTCCCCGAGCCAAGGGCCATGGCCGCGAACTCTGGTTTTCGCGCCGCCAACAAGACGTCCGGCAGCGTGCGCTTCCCGGGCCGGGTCCTGACCGCCTGAAACCGGCGGCAACAAATCCGGCCTAGTGTGCCGTCCCGGAAGTTCGTAGCATTTCTCTTTAGGAGGCCGGGGCTTCAGCCCCGGCGTAACGCACCTGAAATCCGGGGGCTTTCGCGCCTTTTGCGTCCCGACGTTGTGAGTCGGGAAGCCCCTGAAGCCACGATTTGGACTTTTCCCGCAACCTGCTAGGCGTCAGCGGGCCGGCGGCGCGGCCGGTGCGGGCGGCTCCAGCACGGCGCGCGCGGCCGGGGGCAGCTTCTCGATCTTGCTCATGAACGTCACGATCGTCCACATCTGCTCGTCGGTCAGGGTGGGGCCCCACGCCGGCATACCCGTCCACCGGATGCCGTGCTTGGTAATATAGAAGTTTTGATTGTCCGGCATGTCCGGCGCGCGCTTGAAGAAGCCGGGCGTGGGCGGGTTGAACGACCGGGAGAACTTGCTCTCCGGATTCGACGGCAGGCCGTGACACCCCGCGCAGTGGTCCAGATAGAGTTTCGCGCCCGCCACCAGATTTTCGTCCGTGGCGGCGACCGGGTTCTTCTGCTCGGGGGCCCGGCGCTCGGTGGCCGCGTCCATCGCGGACATCGCCAGGTGCCTCTCCATCGAGCTCGGCGCCGCATCCGCGGCAATATCCACGTACCCCTGGGTGGCGTAGAAGTAGCCGCCCGCCGCTAACGCCAACAACGTCACCACGACTCCCAGAAAAAAGTTCTTCATTGGATTGCTGCCTCCCGGTATTTATCTGCCCGGCCGTTTCGTCACTGCCATTTCAGTTTCTTCACGTCCACCGACGGCGCCGGAAATTTCATGCGCAACCCTTCGAGCGCCTCGGCCAGGATGTGCGAAACCGCCAGGTTGCGGAACCACTTCTTATTCGCGGGGATGATATACCAGGGGGCGTGCGGCGTGCTGCACTTTGTGAGGGCGTCTTCGTAGGCCTCCACGTACTCATCCCAGAATTTCCGCTCGTCGAAATCCGCTTCGGAGATTTTCCATTGCCGGTCGGGATCGTCGAGGCGCTGCCGGAAGCGTCTCTTCTGCTCGTCCTTGCTGATGTGCAGGAAGAATTTCAATATCTTCACGTTGTTTTCGTGCAGGATGCGCTCGAATTCGTTGATCTGCTCGTACCGCCGCGACCAGACTTCCTTGGCCACCAGATTGTGCACGCGGACCACGAGCACATCCTCGTAGTGCGAGCGGTTGAAGATGCCGATGTCGCCGTACATGGGGACGGCCCGGTGCACGCGCCACAGGAAATCGTGCGCCGCTTCCTCGGCCGAGGGCTTGCGGAACGACGCCACGGTGCAGCCCTGGGGGTTGCAGCCGGTCATCACGTGCCGGATGGTGCCGTCCTTCCCGCCCGCGTCGAGCGACTGCAGGACGATCAGCAGCGCGCGCTTGCGCTCCGCGAAAAGCAGGTATTGCTGCGTGTCGAGCCGCTCGATGGCCTTGGCTAGGCTCGCCTTCATCCGGTGGCCCTTCTCCCAGCCCAGCGTCTCTTCCGGATCGCACTTCGCCAACTTCACCTTCTTGCCCGGTTTTACCATGAGCTCTTTGCTGAAGTTGGTCGCCATGCGCGTTTTTCTCTCCTTTTAGGCCATACGGAAGATACCGAAAGTGTAGCGATTAGAACCGGCCGGCGGGTGATTATGCACTTCACACACAAAAGGAGCATCCTATGAAAGCCGTGACAGAGCAAAATAAAGTATTGAATCTAGCACAGAAGATCGTGGATTTGTGCCATAAGCACACGGATAATGCGACATTTGCCATGACGGCGGCACAGATCGCAGAGAAAGTAATCTTCAGCGATTGGGTTTGTTTGCAATCGTCTGAAGCGCATGCCTTATCTGTTGAAGCTCCTGAACACTCGCCCTTAGTGCGTTGACGATTGAGGCTGTATCTACTGTTCCGTTGCTCATCGTGTGCCTCCCTAGACGCGCGACGCTACAACACAAGCACGTACCGCGCAAGGTAATGAGGGGCCTAGAAATCCACTTTTCCGCAGTTTTCCACAGCCTGGTGTACTTGACTTTGGATTTGCTTGTCACCGCAACAAGCGAAGATTGGGCGAAGGATGCTAGTTGATGCCGCAAAATGCTCTTGCATGCACCATGTGAAATCCGGTACCATTTCAACCTAGGAGTGGCATTGAAATGGCACACGTAAAGATCACTGACAAAGACGGGCGGGTATACGAAGTATCCGAAATTTCGATTGATGAGGTTAGGCAACTTCTGTCCAGCAATGGAAACGGACATGGGCATCTTCCGCGCCGTGCTGAACTCCCAGCGAATAGCAGTAAGCGCCATCCAAACTACCACGGTTTGAAAGCGGTCCTGTCAGACGGTGCGAAAAGGTTCTTCAAAATTCTCCACGACAATCCAAGCGGAATCTCGGCAGATCACCTTGTTGAGAAACTTGGCTTCCGAACTTCCAACCAGATCGGCGGCGTGACAGGTGGTGGCATCGGTAAACAAGCTCCGAAATTCCATGTTAAACCGGACGACCTCTATACCATTGTTGTGACGCGGGATGAAAGCGGTCGCCGAGTGATCTATAAGCCCGGCCCAGAGATTGAAAAGGTGTTGTAAAATACCCGCATTTCATGCGGGTATTGTGGAGGGGTGGCCGAGTTGACCGAAGGCGGGCGATTTACAATCGCTTGGCGGTGCTGAACCCACCGCCCGTGGGTTTGAATCCCACCCCCTCCGCACCCACGAAGTCCTGAAGGGGCGTGTTACAATAACGAAATCTTTTCGGCTAGAGTTGAGATTGGCTAGTTCCGTACGGGATCGGAAATCTCGCAACGACTACTCGACTGGATAGGGCAGACAGTCGAGTTTCCGTCCTTGCCCCACGGAAAGAGAGCAGATGGTTCGAGCATCTGCGCTTCTCTCTCAGGGCCGAAAGGGGGTGGTGATTCGGTGTTTCGAATCACGTTTACCCCGCTCCCCTTCCATGGGGAAATTGTGGAATCATCTTTAAATCGGTTCAATCTATTTTTTGCGATGGCGTTTAGTAAGCATTTACAGCATAAGAATGGACATGAAATACGGAAAATCAATGATCGTAAAGAAGAGCAACTTTGACAGAATGTTGAAAGCTATTCTACGCGCCAAACCAATACCACGTAAGGCGATAAAATCATCCGCTAAGAGTGGCCCTAAGACTCCGATACTGGCGGAGCGGTGAGTGTCTGGTAGGTCAGTTTTCCCCCGGGAATCAACTTCTTGGCAGTCTGCTCGAATAGCTGCTCCTGTTCCTTCCGGCGATTGAACCTGCAGGAAAACTCATCGCAGCTTCCGGGGGGCGCCACGGGTGATTCGTGACGGACGGGTCGTGGAAGGCGTTCGCCGCGTGGCGGGGCTCATTGCGGCGGGCACGGCGCCCCGGCTAGCGGCGCGGAGGGCGCAGCCAGGAGTGGCTACGGGGGCGGACGGCGCATCCGGCGGCGCGTCACGCGCGCGTAACACTTTTTTCACGCCGCGTTCAAAGTTCCGAAGTATCATGGCTCCTGGCGTCCGAGTGTGCCCCATGGCCACCACCACCCCTGAAATTCGCGTCGCCGTGCCGCCCGCCCCCACGAGCGTGGCGCCGCCCAAGCACTCCTATCCCGGTGCGCTGGTGGTGGTCGAGGGGATTGACGGCTCGGGAAAAAGCACGCAGCTCTATCTTCTGAAGCGCTGGCTGGAGTTCAGCGGCTACCGCCTCCACTTCACGGAGTGGAACTCCTCGCCGCTGGTGAAATCCGCGACGCGGCGCGGCAAGCAGCGCCGCCTGCTGACCCCGGCGACCTTCTCGATGCTGCACGCCGCCGATTTCGCCGACCGCTGCGAGCGGCAGATCCTGCCGCTGCTGCACGGCGGCTACCTGGTGCTCGCCGACCGCTACATCTACACGGCGTTTGCGCGCGACGCCGCGCGGGGCTGCGCGCCCCACTGGCTGCGCAATCTCTACAGCTTCGCGCCGGTGCCCGACATCACGTTCTATTTCCGCGCCCCGCTCGACGTGGCCGTCAACCGCATCGTGGCCGGCCGGCCGAAACTGAAATACTACGAGGCGGGCATGGACCTGGGATTGTCGCTGGACCGCGCCGAGAGTTTCCGCATCTTTCAGGAGCGCATCCTGAATAACTACGACCAAATGGTGGAAACCGACGGTTTCGTTCTGATGGACGGCACCCTGCGCGTGAACAAACTCCAGAAGCTGATGCGCGAACTGCTGGCCGCGCGCGTGGACATGTCGCGGTTCGCGCCCAAGAAAAAATGAAACGCTCCCCCACACAATCCGCGCCCGCCGCGCCGCCCAACGGCCTTTCCGGAAAGCCTTCGAAAAAAGGCAAGAACGGAAGAGCCGGCGGCGGGTCGCGCTTCTACGGCGTGCCGCTGCCCGGCGTCGAGCCCGGGGAACTCAGCGGCAGCCTGATCGTGGTGGAAGGCACGGATGGTTCGGGGCGTTCCACGCAGATCGCACTGCTGACCGAATGGCTCGAGTCCGAGGGCTTCGCCGTGCAGACCATGGGGCTGCGGCGCTCGTTCCTGGTGGGGGAAGACATCGACGCGCTGCTGGCCGAAAACGCGGTCACGCGCCTGACCCTGGCGCTGATGTACGGCACCGACTTTTTCGATCAGCTCGAGCGGCGGATTCTTCCCGCCCTGCGCTCGGGCTTGATTGTGCTGGCCGACCGCTACATCTTCACGCTGATCGCGCGCGCGGCGGTCCGCGGGATCGGCCGGGACTACCTGCACGGCCTGTACGAATTCGCCCTGCGGCCCGACCTCACCTTCTGGCTCAACGTCCGGCCGGAAGTGGCGTTTGACCGCGAGTTCAAGAAGTCGCAGACCATCAGCTACTGGGAATCGGGCCGCGACATGTCGCTTTCCAACGACCTGTTCCAGTCCTTCATCCGCTACCAGTCCCTGGTCAAGGGCGAGTTCGAATATCTTTCCAAGCGGCACGGCTTCCTCAAGCTGGACGGCGAGAAATCCGTGCCCGAGGTGAACCGCCATCTCCGCCAGCGCATCGCCTTGCATCTGGGCATCCGCGGCACGCGCTACAAACCGTCGCACGCGCTGGCGCACCTCTGGCGCTGAACCGTGGCCGCTCCCGTCCAACTGGCCGCGATTGACGCAGGATCGAACGCCATCCGCCTTTCCATTGCGCGGGCCACCGGCCCCGGCGAGATCGAGATCCTCGAAAGCGAACGCGCCGCCGTGCGCCTGGGCCACCACGCCTTCACGCGCCACCGGCTGGACGACGACACGATCGCCCGCGCCGCGCGCGTCTTCCGCTACTTCCGCGACCGCATGGACCGTCACCACGTCACCGCCTATCGCGCCGTGGCCACGGCCGCGGCCCGCGAGGCCCGCAATTGCCGGCGCCTGATCGAGCGCATCCGGCGCAAGTCGGGAATCGAACTCGAAGTGATCGGCGGCGAGGAAGAGGCGGCGCTGGTCTGCTCGGCGGTGCGCGGGACGCTGGGCGGAAGCGCGCAGCCCCGGCTGATTTTCGATCTCGGGGGCGGCAGCCTGGAGCTGAACTTCTTCGAGCGCGGCGTCCTGCGCCATCGCCTGGGCCTGCCGCTGGGCACGATTCGCCTGATGGAAACCTACGCCATCCAGGGCGCCATCAGTGAAGATGCCGTCCGTCAACTGCAACTGCACACGCTGGCGCTGCTGCGCAGCGCGTTGCCGTCACCTCCCAAGCTTTCGCGCGCCGTGGCCCTGGGTGTGGCCTGCGGAGGCAATGCCGAGTCCCTGTTGCGCCTGGCGCCGGGCCCCGTGGCGGGAAGGACGCCGGCGCTCAATGTCCGGCTGCTCCAGGAGCAGATGTGGCGGCTGCTGAGCCTGGACGTCGCCGGGCGCATGAAGGCGTTTCGCGTGCGGCAGGACCGCGCCGAAGTGATGGGCATTGCCGCCATCGTGATCACCACGGTGGCGCAATGGCTCGGCCTGCGCGCGCTGCTCGTGCCCGGCGTCGGCGTGCGCGAAGGATTGCTGCTCGAACTGGTGGGCGAGCAGTATTCGGGAGCCATGGTGTCGCAAGAAGAACAGAGCCGCGCCGCCGAGCTGCTGGCGGGCGCGCGCTGGTTTGCGCGGCGCCACCACTGCGACGCCCGCCATGCCGATCAGGTGGCGCAACTCGCTCTTTCGCTTTTCGATCAGCTTCGGCCGATTCATGCGATGGACGGCGACCCGCGCCTGGTCCTGGAGATGGCCGCGCTGCTGCACGACGTCGGCCACTTCGTTCAACGCAAGTCGCATCACCGGCACGGCGAATACCTGATCCGCTACGGCGAAATTCCGGGATTGCGCGGCTGGCGGCGCGACATGGTCGCCGCCCTAGTGCGCTATCACAACTGCAAGTCCGAGCCGCAGGCCGAGCACGCCTCCTACGCCTCGCTCGACGGGCCGCGCCGGCGGCAGGCGCGCCTGCTCGCCTCCATCTTGCGCCTCGCCGAAAAACTCGAATCGGAACACGCCCAGCAGATTTCCGGCGTGGAAATACAGATCGCCGGACGCCGCGCCCTCTTCGTGATTCGCGCCGCCGAGGGCACGCGGCTCGATCTGGCCGGCATCGAGCGCAAGGCCGACCTGTTCGAGCGGGAATTCCACCTGCAGGCGGAGTTTCGCCGGGCGCCGCGAAAGGAAAAGGTCGCTTAGCTCATGATCCTCTACGTCGTTCGTCATGGCATTGCCGTCGATCGCGGCGGGCACGGGGCGCCGGCGGAAGCCGAACGGCCCCTCACGCCGGAGGGCGTGCAGAAAACGCACACGGCGGCGCTCGGCCTGCGCGCCCTGGGCGCCAAGCCCGGCGCGGTCATCACCAGCCCGTACGTGCGCGCCGCGCAGACGGCGCCTACCCTCCCATTCCCTCCCCCTTGAGGGCAGGGCTATCGCAGATGAGTAAAGAGACTGAAGAAGTATTCTTTGCTCCACAAGGCGCGACGCATTTTGCCGCTGATCGAGTGGTTGGACGGGTGCATTCGCAAGATGTTCTGTGCAAGACGCCGGATGACGGCGAGGTTTTCCGGGCCGTAATCCTTGCGGGTGCGCGCATCGTCCTCGTCGAATACGACATCGAGAATCCAATGCAGTTGGTTCTCGATGCTCCAATGGGCTCGCACGACTTCGGCCATTTTGGTCGGCGTGAACTTGCGCGAGAGCGCGATATAGCGCGTGGCGGTATCGCTCTTGCCATTCGCACCGATGCGTTCGGCCTCGATGCGGCCCAACGCCTTGAGGCCGGGCAGCAAGGCGCGCGCGGCAGGCGGTGCCGGCAGCACACTCGCCCGGCGCCGTTCGATACGGCCATGGGCCTTCTCCTCGGTGGCAAGCGAGAGCACATCGGCACCGGCCTGCGCAAAGAGGCGTTCGGCTTCGGCGTAAAGCGGCCCATTGTTGGCCTTCAGACCGAGGGCATAATCGGCTTTGGCATTCAACACCGCTTCGGCCATGGCCGGGTGGCAATGCAGCGCATCCGCCGTCACCGTGCAGCCCTTGAGAACAAGGCCGTGCAGCAGATCCAAGGTCGCCGCCACCTCGTTTCCGTCTTGCGCCCGCCTTTGTGCAATCGCCAGCCGCGTCTGGCTGTCCCACACGCTGACCATCAACGGCGGCAGGAAGTTGCGGCCCTTCTCGTAGCCACGCCGCAGGCTCTTGCCATCGATCGCAACCACGCCTCGCGCCGACCCGAGCCCGAGTTCCGCCCGCAGCGCCGTCATGAAGGCCGTGAAAGCCTTGGCCAATTCGGCCGGGTCGAGCAGCCGGAACAACCGGCTGAAGGTGTCGTGGCTCGGCGCCCCATAGGGCAGGTCCACGATCGCGGAAAGCTCTTCCGCGCGACCTTCCACGAAATCGGCGACCTCCACACAGCTCTTGGCCCCACACAGCGTGGCTGCCAGAGTCAAAAACAGGATCGTTCCAACAGGGTGGCGAGCATTGATGTCGCGCGGGTCGCGAACTTCTCGCAGAATCGAAATGAACGACTGCATCGGGCCTCCTCCGCAAAGAGAAAGCCACAACAGAATCTCTCAAATACCGATCCGCAAGTACTGTTTTACTCATATGCGATTCCCCTGCCCACAAGGGGAGGGTGAAGGGCGCACTCGATATGGCGCGGTGATTGTCCGCGCTTC
>JAIQGD010000034.1 GCA_020072765.1 Terriglobia bacterium | reverse complement strand
GGACGGAGAAGGACGAAGTGGAGCGCGGGCAGGTGCTGTGCAAGCCGGGTTCGATCACGCCGCACACGAAGTTCAAGGCGGAGGCGTACGTGCTGACGAAGGAAGAAGGCGGGCGGCACACGCCGTTTTTCACGGGGTATCGGCCGCAGTTTTATTTTCGGACGACCGACGTGACCGGGGACGTGAAGCTGCCGGCGGGAGTGGAGATGGTGATGCCGGGAGACAACATTGCGATGGAGATCACGCTGATCACGCCGGTGGCGCTGGAGAAGGGGCTGCGCTTCGCCATCCGCGAGGGCGGCCACACCGTGGGCGCCGGCGCCGTCTCCGAGATCATCGAGTAACCTATGCGAGAAATCATCACATTACAGTGCAACGAGTGCAAAAACCGGAACTACACGACCACCAAGAACCGGAAGAAGCATCAGGATCGCCTGGAGTTGCAGAAGTTCTGCAACTCGTGCCGGAAACACACCGCGCACAAGGAAGTAAAGTAGACCGGCTCCGAATTCAGGGGAGTAGGTTCAACGGTAGACCGCCGGTCTCCAAAACCGGATGTGGGGGTTCAAATCCCTCCTCCCCTGCCAGTTTTCTGGCGGGACCTGCGGCGGGCCGACGGCAAGAATTGAACGGGGACTCATGGCGGACGCGCTGAAGTTGAAGGACGAGGGCATACGCGGCGGCGGTGGCGGCGGCAACGGCCTCACCACGGCGCTGGGAAATTTGGGCGAATATCCGCGCCGGCTGCGGCAGTTTCTGCACGAGGTTCGGATCGAGATGAAGGCCGTGAACTGGCCGTCGCGCTCCGATGTCGTGTCGACGACCATCGTGGTGGCGGTGACCGTGGCTTTCTTCGGCGTTTATTTTCTCCTGACCGACACGACCGCGCAAAGGGCTATCAGCTGGCTGATTGACTATGGAAAGCATCACTGAAGGAACCGAAATGGCCAAGCAGTG
Source organism: Terriglobia bacterium (assembly GCA_020072765.1). Taxonomy (GTDB): domain Bacteria; phylum Acidobacteriota; class Terriglobia; order Acidiferrales; family UBA7541; genus Palsa-295. Next base: position 33,860 of record JAIQGD010000034.1, on the reverse strand, counting down.
GTACATCGTCCACACCTACTCGGGGTTTGAGAAGAAGGTGAAGGAGAGCCTCGAAGGACGCGTGACGGCGTTCGGTCTGGGGGAGAAGATCGGCCAGATCATCATCCCCACCGAATCGGTGGTCGAGGTGCGCGGCGGCAAGAAGGTGATCTCCCCGCGCATGTGCTACCCGGGCTATGTGCTGGTCGAGATGGATCTGGACGACTACACCTGGCACGTGGTCCGCTCCACTCCCAAGGTCACGGGTTTCGTGGGCTCAGGGCAGATGCCCTCGCCGCTCACCGAAGAAGAAGTGCAGAACATTCTGAACCGCGCCACCACCACGGCGGAAAAGCCCAAGCCGCGGCTGTCGTTCGAGCGCGGGGAAAAAGTGCGCATCGGGGAAGGGCCGTTCGCGAATTTCACGGGCGTCGTGGAAGAAGTCAACGCGGACCGCAGCACCCTGAAGGTTTCGGTCACGATTTTCGGCCGCTCGACGCCGGTGGAGCTGGATTTCGCGCAGGTGGAAAAAGTCGCGTAGAACATTGTCGTCCCGTGGCGTAGCGAACCGAGATTCTTCGCCGCGCCGAAAACAATAGCCGGGACAGAGGAAACGAAATGGCCAAGAAGATTCAATCAACGGTGAAGCTGCAGTTGCCGGCGACCAAGGCAACCCCCGCGCCGCCCGTGGGCACCGCGCTGGGGCCGCACGGCGTCAACATCATGGATTTCTGCAAGCAGTTCAACGCCAAGACGTCCAAGGAGCCGGACGGGATGATCATTCCCGTGCTGGTGACGATCTACAGCGACCGCACCTTCACCTTCATTCTCAAGACGCCCCCGGCCTCCGAGCTCCTGAAGCGCGCCGCGGGCATCGTCAAGGGTTCGCCCGAGCCCAACCGCAACAAGGTCGCCAAGGTGACCCGCAAGCAAGTGGAAGAAATCGCCAAGACCAAGCTGCCCGATCTGAACACGACGAAGCTGGATTCCGCCGTGCGCTCGATCATGGGCACGGCCCGCAACATGGGCATCGAAGTCACGGACTAAGGGAGCAGGAGACACAGCCATGGGCCGCAGCGCAAAGAACGGTGGAAAGAACATTGATCGCGCCCGCAAACTCGTCGAGGCGCGCCCGTACCATCTCGAGGAAGCCGCCGAACTCCTCCGCAAGGCGCACTTCGTCAAGTTCGATGAGACGGTCGAGCTGGTGCTCAATCTCGGGGTGGACCCCAAGCAGTCCGACCAGATGGTGCGCGGCACCGTCGTGCTGCCGCACGGCCTGGGCAAATCCAAGCGCGTCCTGGTGATCGCCAGCGGGGACAAAGTCCGCGAGGCGCAGGAAGCCGGCGCCGATTTCGTGGGCGGCGAGGACATGGTCCAGAAAATCACCGAGGGCTGGACCGATTACGAAGCCGTCATCGCCACGCCGGACATGATGAAGTCTGCCGGGCGCCTGGGAAAAGTGCTCGGCCCGCGCGGCCTGATGCCCAACCCCAAGACCGGCACGGTCACCTTTGACGTCGCGCGCGCGGTACAGGAAATCAAGGCCGGCAAGGTGGAATTCCGGCTCGACAAGACCGGGATCATCCATTCGCCGGTGGGCAAAATCAGCTTTGCGGCCAAGAGCCTGGCGGAAAACGCCCAGGCCTTGCTGGGCGCGGTCGTCAAGGCCAAGCCCGCAGCGGCTAAGGGAAGATACATCAAGAGGATCACGCTGACCTCGACCATGGGGCCGGGCATCTTGATCGATCACGCCGAGGCCGAAGCGGCCACGGCCGTGGCAGCGTAACAAACGGAACACGCAAGAAAGGGAGTTCGGCATGAAGAAGAAGGCCGAAAAGAAAACGCAGGCCGACGAGTTGCGCAAGCAGCTCGCCAACGTTTCCACCGTCATTCTCTCGACGTTTCAGGGAATCACCGTGGAGCAGGATACCAAGCTGCGGCGCTCGGTGGAGGCCGTCGGCGGGCGCTACGAAGTGGTGAAGAACACCGTGGTGGAACACGCCGCCGAAGGCACGCCGACCGCGCCGCTGCTCAAGAATTTGAAGGGCACGAACTCGATCGCCTATACGGCCGCCGACGCGGTAGCGCTCGCCAAGGCTCTCACCAAGGTGGCCAAGGAGGTTCCGGCGTTCAAGTTCCGCGCCGGATGGGTCGAGGGCCGGGTGGTCTCCATCGAGGAGATCAACCAGCTGGCGGTGCTGCCGAGCAAGGAAGAGCTCATCAGCAAGATCATGTTCATGCTGAACGCTCCGGCGCAGCGCGTGGCCTCGGCGCTGGCCGCCGTGCCGCGCAATCTCGCCGTGGTCACCAGCGAGGCGGTCAAGGCCAATAAGTTTGGGCAGGAAGCGGGCGCTCCGGCACCGGAGTCCGCTGCTTAGTCCGGTTTTTTTGATGCAGTCGGTTTGGTGGAAAAACGGTTTCTCTCTCGGAGGAGGATAGGAAACAGCAATGGCTAGCAAAGTCGAAACAATTCTGGAAGAAATCAAGGGTCTTTCGTTGCTCGAGGCGTCCGAACTGGTGAAGAAAATGGAAGAAGCCTTCGGCGTATCGGCGGCTGCGGCGGCTCCGGTGATGATGGCCGGCGCGGCGGGCGCGGCGGGCGGCGCGGCGGCCGAGGAGAAGACGGAATTTTCCGTCGTCTTGTCCGAAGTCGGCGCCAACAAAATCAACGTGATTAAAGCGGTCCGGGAAGTCACCAGCCTGGGGCTGAAGGAAGCCAAGGACCTGGTCGACGGCGCGCCCAAGACGGTGAAAGAGGGCGTCAACAAGGAAGAAGCCGCCACCATCAAGAAGAAGTTCGAGGACGCCGGGGCCAAGGTCGAGATCAAGTAGTGGCGGTGCGGGTCGGCGGCCCCCGGGCGGGCCGCAGGGGAATTCGCGTACGCGCGTGCTCCTTTTCAACTCAGAACCTCAAAAAATGTCCCATGCGGACCGGCGGGCGGGTGTGTATCCGCGCCGGTTCCGGCGTTGGTCTAAAAAGGATCGTCCATGAGTCATCGGAACGGTAATCGCGTCATTCGTGAACGGGCTCGCCTGGATTTCGCCAAGATCAAGACGGCCGTCCAGATCCCCAACCTGATTGACGTTCAGAAGAAGTCCTACCAGCGATTCCTGCAGATGGATCTGCTGCCCAGCGAGCGCGAGGACAGCGGACTGCAGTCCGTGTTCACCTCCGTGTTTCCCATCCAGGATTTCCGCGGGGTGTCGCAGCTGGACTTCGTCGATTACGCCATCGGCAATTGGGAGTGCAAGTGCAGCCATCTGCGCGGCCTGCACCACCTGCGCGCCACCTGCCGCAGTTGCGGCGCCTCGGTGGTCACCAATCCGTACAAAATGGGCGACGTGCTGTGCGGCAAGTGCGGCACGTTCAACAAGAACACCCCCACGTTCTGCAACAAGTGCGGTGATCCGGTCACCCTGCAGCTTAAGTACGACGTCAACGAATGCCAGGAACGCGGCATGACCTACTCGGCGCCCCTCAAGGTCACCATCCGCCTCACCATTTACGATAAGGACCCCGACACCGGCGCCAAGTCCATCCGCGACATCAAGGAACAGGAAGTTTTCTTCGGCGATATCCCGCTGATGACCGAGAACGGCACCTTCATCATCAACGGCACCGAGCGCGTCATCGTCAGCCAGTTGCACCGCTCGCCCGGCGTCTTCTTCGAGACCGCCAACAACCGCAGCTACTTCCTGGGCAAGATCATTCCCTATCGCGGGTCGTGGGTCGAGTTTGAATACGACTCGAAAAACATTCTGTACGTCCGCATTGACCGCAAGCGCAAATTCCTGGGCTCCATCTTCCTGCGCGCCCTGGGCATGAAGACCAACGAGGAAATTCTGCGCACCTTCTACCAGGTCGAGCGCGTCTCGCTGCGCGAGGGCGGCCTGCACTGGAACGTCTCCGAGGGGCTGATCGATCGCAAGCTGTCGCGCGAAATCCGCCACCCGAAGTCGGGCGAGACGCTGGTGGGAGCGAACAAGCGCATCACCGAGGCGCTCTACAAGGAACTCGTCAAGGCGCGCGTCACCTCCACCGAAGTGGCCGCCCAAGATGTCGAAGGCGCCCTCACCGTCGGCGAGTTGGTCAACCGCCAGACGGGCGAGGTCCTGCTCGAGGCCAATAAGCCGCTCACTGCCGAGATGTGGACCAGCCTGGCCGAAGCGGGCATCACCGAAGTCGACATCTGCTTCCCCGAGCGCGACGACGTGGGCAGCATCGTCGGACGCACCCTGGAAAAGGACACTATCCATTCGCCCAAGGAAGCGCTGATCGAAATTTACCGCAAGCTCCGCCCCGGCGATCCCCCGACCGTCGAGACGGCCACGGCCCTGTTCAACGGCATGTTCTTCGATGCGCGCAAGTACGACTTCAGCAAGGTGGGCCGCCTGAAGTTCAACATCAAGCTGGGTCTGGAGACCCCGCTGGAGAAGCGCACCCTCGATCCCTCGGACTTTGTCGCCGCCATCAAGTACCTGCTCAAGCTGCGCCGCAACGTCGGCTCGGTCGACGACATCGACCATCTCGGCAACCGCCGCGTCCGCGCCGTGGGCGAGCTGCTCGAAAACCAGTTCCGCATCGGCCTGGTTCGCATGGAGCGCGCCATCAAGGAAAAGATGTCCGTGTACCAGGAAATGTCCACGGCCATGCCGCACGATCTGGTGAACGCCAAGCCGGTCATGGCCGCGATTCGCGAGTTCTTCGGCAGTTCGCAGCTCTCGCAATTCATGGACCAGACCAACCCGCTCAGCGAAATCACCCACAAGCGCCGCCTTTCCGCGCTGGGTCCCGGCGGTCTTTCGCGCGAGCGCGCCGGTTTCGAAGTCCGCGACGTCCATCCGACGCACTACGGGCGCATCTGCCCCATCGAGACGCCGGAAGGCCCGAACATCGGCCTGATCAGCTCGCTTTCCAGCTACGCCCGCATCAACGAATTCGGCTTCATCGAATCGCCCTACCGCAAGGTCAAGGGCGGGCGGGTGATCGACTTCGTGCAGATCGTCAACTCGGGCGACAGTGAATTCAAGGCCGGCGAAGTCGTCGAGCAGGAAAAAGTCGAGGTCACCAACGAGGAGTTGAAGCGCCGGCGCATCGTGGTCGAGCCGCACTGCTTCTACCTCTCGGCGTGGGAAGAGGACCGCTACGTCGTGGCGCAGGCCAACGCCGCGCTCGACGAGCGCGGAAAGATCACCACCGAACTCGTCAATTGCCGCCAGGCCGGCAACTTCGTCCTGAAGGGCCGCGACGAAGTTGACTACATCGACGTCTCGCCCAAGCAGTTGGTCTCCGTGGCCGCGAGCTTGATTCCGTTCCTCGAGAATGACGACGCCAACCGCGCGCTGATGGGTTCCAACATGCAGCGCCAGGCCGTGCCGCTCATCAAGGGAGAAGCCCCGCTGGTGGGCACGGGCATGGAGCGGGTCACGGCGCGGGATTCCGGCGCCGTCATCGTGTGCCGCCGCGACGGCATCGTCGACCAGGTCGACTCCGAACGCGTGATCGTGCGCGTCGAATCCGACCAGTCCGGCGTGCTCAGCCGCGAGGTGGGTTCGGACATCTATCTCCTGACCAAGTTCAAGCGCTCCAACCAGAACACCTGCATCAGCCAGAAGCCGCTGGTGCGCGCGGGCGACCGCGTGAAACAGGGGCAAGTCCTGGCCGACGGGCCCTGCACCGACCGCGGCGAGCTGGCGCTGGGCCGCAACGTGCTGGTGGCCTTCGTGCCCTGGCGCGGGTACAACTTCGAGGACGCCATCCTGGTCAGCGAAAAGCTGGTCCAGGAGGACTACTACACCTCGATTCACATCGAGGAATATGAAATCGAGGCGCGCGACACCAAGCTCGGTCCCGAAGAAATCACGCGCGACATCCCCAACATCAACGAGAGCTTCCTCCGCAATCTCGATGAAAGCGGCGTGATCCGCATCGGCGCCACGGTGAAGCCGGGCGATATCCTGGTCGGCAAGGTGACCCCCAAGGGCGAAACCACGCTGACCCCGGAAGAAAAGCTGCTGCGCGCCATTTTCGGCGAGAAGGCCGGCGACGTCCGCGACGCTTCCCTGTACTGCCCGCCGGGCATCGAAGGCACCATCGTCGACGTCAAGATCTTCTGCCGCAAGGGCGCGGAAAAGGACGAGCGCCACAAGGCCATCGAAGCCGGCCAAGTGGCCAAGCTGGAAAAGAACCTCGGCGATGAAATCCGCATTCTCACCGACGAGCGCCTGAAGCGCCTGGGCGACCTGCTGGGCGGACAGACGCTGGTGGCTGACCTGCACGACGAGCGCACCAACAAGCGCCTGCTCACCAAGGGCACCGAGCTCACCGCCGAGATCCTGGAAAAAATTTCCACCCGCAATCTCAAGCGGCTGCGCCTGAGCGACAAGGACCCCCTGCTAATCGAAAAGATCGACGAGATCGAGGAGATGACTTCGCGGCAGATCGACGTGCTGCGGAAAATCACCGACGAGCGCATCGGCAAGCTCAAGAAGGGCGACGAGCTCCCGCCGGGCGTCATCAAGCTGGTCAAGGTCTACATCGCCATGAAGCGCAAGCTTTCCGTCGGCGACAAAATGGCCGGCCGGCACGGCAACAAGGGCGTCATCGCGCGCATCGTTCCCGCCGAGGACATGCCCTACATGCCCGATGGCACCCCGGTCGAGATCGTGCTGAACCCCCTGGGCGTCCCGTCGCGCATGAACGTCGGCCAGATTCTCGAGACCCACCTGGGCTGGGCCGCCAAGGGCCTGGGCGAGCGCGTCGCCAAGCTGCTGGATGCTGGGTCGCGTGCGGATGTGGTGCGCAAGTGGTTTAAGGACGCCTTCGGCCCCACCTCCGTGTGGAAGACGATTGCCGATCTGGACGACGAGGAATTGCTCGACATGGCGCACGGCTTCCGCGACGGTGTGCCCTTTGCCACGCCGGTTTTCGACGGCGCCCGCGAAGGGGACATCCGCCACCTGCTCGGGTTCACCGAGCTGCCCGAGAGCGGCAAGATCACGCTGTACGACGGCATGACCGGCGACACCTTCGCGCAGGAAGTCACCGTCGGCTACATCTACATGCTCAAGCTGTCGCACTTGGTCGACGACAAAATCCACGCGCGCTCCATCGGGCCGTACTCGCTGATTACCCAGCAGCCGCTGGGCGGCAAGGCCCAATTCGGCGGCCAGCGCTTCGGAGAAATGGAAGTGTGGGCCCTGGAAGCCTACGGCGCCGCGCACATTCTCCAGGAGCTGCTGACGGCCAAGTCCGACGACGTCTACGGCCGCGCCAAGATTTACGAGGCCATCGTGAAGGGCGAGCCGGGCATCGAGCCGGGCGTACCCGAATCGTTCAACGTCCTCGTGCGCGAATTGCAGTCCCTGTGCCTGGATGTCGAGCTCATGAAGCGCCAGAAGCCGCAGACCGAAAAGGCCGAAGCGGCCGATTAAGGCGCGCCCCGGGGAAGTTCCCGGGGCGTTCGCGAAGATTCTTGCTTCGTTTTATCGTCCGGCGTTGCCGGACAGGAGGATCAGCCCTTGTACCGATCGAGCCCGTATGACCGTGCCAGCCAGATCGCTGATTTTGATTCCATTCGCATCAGCCTGGCGAGCCCGGAAAAAATCCGCTCGTGGTCGCACGGCGAAGTAACCAAGCCGGAGACCATCAACTACCGCACCTTCAAGCCGGAGCGCGACGGCCTGTTCTGCGCCAAGATTTTCGGCCCCGTCACCGACTGGGAATGCCTGTGCGGAAAATACAAGCGCATGAAGCACCGCGGCGTCATCTGCGACAAGTGCGGCGTCGAAGTCACGCTCAGCAAGGTCCGCCGCGAGCGCCTCGGACACATCGAACTGGCCTCGCCCTGTTCGCACGTCTGGTTCTTCAAGGGCCTGCCCAGCCGCATCGGCTACCTGCTCGACATCACCATGCGTGATCTCGAACACATCCTCTATTTCGAGACCTTCGTGTGCGTGGACCCCGGCGAGGTCGCGAGCCTCGAGGAAAAAGACATCCTCCCCGAGGATAAGTACCGCGAGCTGCAGCGCGACAACCCTGGAAAATTCCGCGCCGCCATGGGCGCCGAGGCCATCAAGGAACTCCTGCGCCGCCTGGACATCGAAAAACTGTCCGAAGAGCTGCGCGAGAAGATGAAGGCCGATCCCAGCCTCCAGAAGCGCATCAAATACGCCAAGCGCCTCAAGGTTGTGGAAGCGTTCCGCAAGAGCGGCAATAAGCCCGAGTGGATGATTCTCGACGTGATCCCGGTCCTGCCGCCCGAGCTGCGCCCCCTGGTGCCTCTCGACGGTGGCCGCTTTGCCACCTCCGATCTCAACGACCTCTACCGCCGCGTCATCAACCGGAACAACCGGCTGAAGAAGCTGATGGAGCTGCACGCGCCCGACGTCATCGTGCGCAACGAAAAGCGCATGCTGCAGGAGGCCGTCGACGCCCTGTTCGACAACGGCCGCCGTGGTCGCGTGCTGCGCGGCACCAACAACCGCCCGCTCAAATCGCTCTCCGATACCCTCAAGGGCAAGCAGGGGCGGTTCCGCCAGAACCTGCTCGGCAAGCGCGTCGACTACTCCGGCCGCTCCGTCATCGTCGTCGGCCCCGAACTCAAGCTCCACCAGTGCGGCTTGCCGAAGAAGATGGCCCTGGAACTCTTCAAGCCGTTCATCTACCACAAGCTGGAAGCCGCCGGCCATTGCACCACCATCAAGCAGGCCAAGGAACTGGTCGAGGCGCAGGAATCGATTGTGTGGGACATTCTCGAGGACGTGATCCGCGAGCACCCGGTCCTGCTCAACCGCGCTCCCACGCTGCACCGCCTGGGCATCCAGGCCTTCGAGCCCGTGCTGGTCGAAGGCAAAGCCATCCGCATTCATCCGCTGGTCTGCACGGCGTTCAACGCGGACTTCGACGGCGACCAGATGGCCGTGCACATTCCGCTGTCGCCCGAAGCGCAGGTGGAAGCCTCGGTGCTCATGCTCAGCTCGCACAACATCCTGTCTCCGGCCAACGGCTATCCCCTCGCCGTGCCCACGCAGGACATGGTGCTCGGCATCTATTACATGACCAAGGCCAAGCCGCGTGCCAAGGGCGAAGGCCGGGCCTTCGGCTCGAGCGAGGAAGTCATCATGGCGCTCGATGCCGGCGAGGTCGAACTCCTCACGCCCATCCGCATGCGCTACACCGGCGAAGTGATCGATCTGACCACCGCCTACGATGATCAGGACGTCTCGCACACCGAGCCCGTCAACCTGAACCGCCAGTTCCTGCACACCACCGTCGGCCGCGTCATCTTCAACGACACCCTGCCGCACGACATGCCGTTCATCAACGGCTTGCTCAAGAAGAAGGGCGTGCAGGCCCTGGTGCAGTATTGCTACCTCCGCTTCGGTCTCGAGAAGACCGTCGTGGCCCTCGACAAGCTGAAGGAACTCGGCTTCCTCTACGCCACCAAGTCCGGCGTGTCGATCGGCATTCACGACATGGTCATCCCCAGCGTCAAGACCAAGCTGGTGGACACGGCCGAGCACGAGGTCGTCAAGGTCCAGCAGCAATACCTCGACGGCGCCATCACCAATGGCGAGCGCTACAACAAGGTCATCGCCATCTGGAGCGACGTCACCGAAAAAGTCGCCGACGAAATGTTCAAGGCCCTCGAGCGCCAGGATAAGGAAGGCGTGATCAATCCGGTCTACGTCATGGCCGACTCCGGCGCGCGCGGCTCCAAACAGCAGATCCGCCAGCTTTCCGGCATGCGCGGATTGATGGCCAAGCCCTCCGGCGAAGTCATCGAGACGCCCATCACCTCCAACTTCCGCGAAGGCTTGACCGTGCTGCAGTACTTCATCTCCACGCACGGCGCCCGCAAGGGTCTGGCCGACACGGCGCTGAAAACCGCCGATTCCGGCTACCTCACGCGGCGTCTGGTCGACGTGGCCCAGGACGTCATCATCAACGAGTTCGACTGCGGCACGGCCGACGGCATCTTCGTCGAGCCCATTCTCGAAGCCGGCGTCGAAGTCGAGCCGTTGCGCGACCGCGTTGTCGGCCGCGTCTCGCTCGAAAAGATCAAGGACTACGAAGGCAACGTGATCGTCGAGATCAACCAGGAGACCACCGAGGAGCTGGCCAGCGCCATCCAGGCCGCCGGCATCGAGCGCGTCAAGATCCGTTCCGTGCTCACCTGCGAATCCCGCCGCGGCGTTTGCGGCCGCTGCTATGGCCGCAATCTCGCCACCGGACGCTTCGTCGAAATGGGCGAAGCGGTGGGCGTCATCGCCGCGCAGTCCATCGGCGAGCCCGGCACGCAACTCACCATGCGTACCTTCCACATCGGCGGCACGGCTACCCGCGTCACCGAGCAGTCCAAGGTCGAAGCCCGCAACAACGGCTTCGTCAAATTCATCGACCTGAAGATCGTCGAAGGCCGCGGCAAGGTTCTGATCGCCATGAACCGCTCCGGCCTGATCGCCGTCGTCGATGAAAAGGGCCGCGAAAAGGAACGCCACCACGTCGTCTATGGCGCCCGCTTCAAGGTCGAGGACGGACAGCCCGTCACCCTCGGCCAGACCATGGTCGAGTGGGACCCCTACACCTTCTCCATCCTCACCGAAACCGGCGGCACCGTCGAGTTCAAGGACCTGCAGCCCGGCATCACCATTGAAGAGCAGGTGGACGAAGTCACCGGGTTGTCCCAGCTCGTCGTCACCCTGCCGCTGGGCGACGAAAAGCACCAGCCCACGATCCTGGTCCGCGAATCCTCCGGCCGCGTCCGCAAAAAGTACCTCATGCCCTCGCGCGCTCACTTGATGGTCGCCGATGGCGACGAGGTTCAGCCCGGCGACGTGCTCGCCAAGATCCCCCGCGAGACCACCAAGACCAAGGACATCACCGGCGGTCTGCCCCGCGTCGTCGAACTGTTCGAAACCCGCAAGCCCCGCGATCCCGCGGTCATCAGCGAAATCGACGGCGCGGTGAAATACGGAGAAATCGCCAAGGGACAGCGCAAGGTCTACGTCGAGAGCGAGGATGGACGCACCATCAAGGAATACTCCATCCCCCGCGGCGTGCACATCAACGTGCAGGAAGGCGAGCATGTCCAGGCGGGCGAGCCGTTGATCGACGGCCCGCTCAACCCGCACGACCTCCTGGCCGTGCTGGGCGAAAAATACACCCAGGCCTACCTGGTCAACTCCATCCAGGAGGTCTACCGCCTGCAGGGCGTCAACATCAACGACAAGCACATCGAAACCATCGTCCGCCAGATGATGCGCTGGGTGAAGGTCGAGGACGTCGGCGACACCACTTTCCTCCTCGAAGAGCAGATCGATAAGTTCCGCTTCCGCGAGGAGAACAATCAGGTCATCCGCGATGGAGGACGTCCGGCCACCGGGCGCCCGCTGCTCCTCGGGATCACCAAGGCGTCGCTCTCCACCGATTCCTTCATCTCCGCGGCGAGCTTCCAGGAGACCACCCGCGTCCTCACCGAAGCGGCGATTTCCGGGAAAGTCGATTACCTCCGCGGCCTGAAGGAAAACGTCATCATGGGGCGGCTCATTCCCGCCGGCACCGGTCTGGAGCGCTACCGCAATATCCAGCTCCTCACCGAAGTGCCCAAGGAAGAGCCCCAGGCGGCCGAGCCCGAGCTCACGCCCGAGGAAGCCGCGGCGCTCGATTTCCTTCGCAAGGATACCGACGCCATCGCCGAAGGCTAGGAACACTCCGGTTCACGGGGCGGCATTTTTTCCACCGCCGCCCCGGGAACCAGCATTTGCCCCAAGTAGTCCACGCCACCGAAGAGTCCGATCACGCTGTTTCTCGCCGTTTTCCCGTAGGGGCACGGCACGCCGTGCCCGCCTTCACCGCGTCGTCCCGCTTCCGGCACACCTGCGCCCCTTCTCTTGCAGGACCACTCCGTCACCTCCGCCTTCCGCCGGCTGTCGGCTCCCTGATGAACTCCTGAGCATATCCGCCCGCTTTATTTCTCTCCGGGCGGCACCCAGGTTGTAAAATGAACATGACTTCCATGCGCGCGCATTCAGCGGATAGGAGCGGAGACCGCGCAGACTCCGCGCCCTTCTCCCGCCAACAATTCGAGCAACTCGTCGACGTCATTTCCCGCTCGCAGCAAAACTACCGCGAGCTGATTGATAACCTCGATCAGGCCGTCTTCACTCTCTCCGCCGACGGCGAAGTCCGCGTAGCCAACCGCTGCCTGCTCGAAATTCTCGGCGTTACCTTTCAGGAGCTGATCGGCCATCGCTTGAGCGACTTTGTCGATTCGCCCACCTTGGAAGAAGTCCAGCCCTCCCTCCCTTTGCTGGCCAGGGAGGGGATGTGGACCGGAGTCGTTCCGGTCCGTCTGAAGAGGGACGGCGCCCTCCGCCACTTCAACTGCTGGCTGCATGCCATGGTCGAGGGCCAACACATCACCGCCATATTTGGCTGGGCCCGCGACATCACCGGGCAACTCGAATCCGAAGTCCGCTTCACCGACTTGTTTGCATCCCTCCGCGAGGGCATCTTTTTCTCCACGCCCGAAGGCCGCATTCTGGATGCCAATCCGGCCTTTGTGCGCATGCTGGGCTACGACAGCAAGGAAGAGCTGCTGGCCTGCGACGTTCGCGAGTTCCACGACACGCCGTCACAGCGGGACGGTCTGGTCCGCGACACCCTTGCCAAGGGCACGGTGCACGATGTCGAAATCGTGTACCGCCGCAAGGACGGCCGCCGCATTCACTGCCTGGCATCGGCTTCCGCCGTCCGCGATTCCGCCGGACGCCTCCGCTTTCAGGGCATGGTCGAGGACGTCACCGAACTCCGCGAAACGCAGAGAAAACTGCGCGCGGAGCAAAAATTCGTCCGCCCTCTCATGGAAAGCCTGCCCAACATCGTGGCCGCGGTCGACCGCCAGGGGCGCTTCACCTTCGTCAGCGAGCGCGTGCGCGCCGTCCTGGGCATCAGGCCGCAGGATGTGCTGGGTCACTACATCGGACAGCGAACCTACCTCGAAGATCAAATGCGGTTGGCCAGGACCTTGCAAAGCATCCTTTCGGGCCACAAGCGCTACGCCGAAATCGAGCACCGCTTGCTGCACGCCGATGGCGCTTGGCACACCCTGCTGAGCAGTTTCGGCCCGTTGTTGGACGACGAGGGGAACATCGCCGGGGCCGTCGTGACCAGCCGGGATGTGACCGACTCCAAGCAGCTGGAGCAGCAGTTGGCCCGCGCCGAAAAGCTCGCCGCCATGGGGCAGATGCTGGGCGGGGCCGCTCATGAGCTGAACAACCCGCTCACGGCCATCCTGGGCATCGCCGACCTGCTGCGGGAACGCGCCCCGGACGACACCACGCGCCGCCATGCCGACATCGTCCTGCAACAGGCGCGCCGCGCCGCGGGCATCGTCCGCGATCTGCTGGCCCTGTCGCGCCCCCCGCTCGAGAAGCGCACACCGCTCCATATCGCCGATATCGTCCAGCACGTCGTGCAACTCGAGCGCGCGGTGCTCGGCCAAAAAAATATCCGCGTGAATTTCAGTGCCCCCCGCGACCTTCCTCCGGTCGAGGGAGACCGCAAGCTGCTCACGCAGGTCTTTCAGAACCTGCTCGTCAATGCCGAACAATCCATTTCCGGCGCCGGGCGCGACCACGGCCTGATCGACGTCTCCCTGGCGCGCCAGGATGCCGGCGTTTGCGTGACGGTCGCCGATGACGGCCCCGGCATTGCTCCCGAGAACCTGGGGAAAATTTTCGATCCCTTTTTCACCACCAAGCGTCCCGGCGGCGGCAGCGGCCTCGGTCTCACCATCTGCACCGTCCTGGTGAAGGATCATGGCGGCAAGATCCAAGTCGAGCCCACCCCCGGCGGGGGCGCCACGTTCCGCGTCTTCTTGCCGGTTGTGGCGCAGGAATCCGCCGAACCCGGGCCAGCCGCTGCCATCGCTGCGATGGACGAACTCAGCCCCGACGCCTTACCACGCCAGGCCGTGCTCGTGGTGGATGACGAGGAGAGTATTCTGGAAATCGTCCGCGAGGGCCTTTCCGCCAGGGGCATGAAGGTCGCCACCGCGGCCGATTCCCAAGCGGCCCTGTCTCAGTTGGCCAAGCATGCCTTCGACGTGGTCGTGTGCGATTTCAATCTTCCCGGCCTGAACGGAGAGCAGTTGTTCGACAAGGCGCACGCCCAGTTGGGGAAGCGGCTCCCCCGCTTCATTTTCATGACCGGCGATCTGGTCGATCTGGAAGTTTCCGAGCGCATGCGCGAACACGGCGCCTCGGTGGTGCAAAAGCCCTTTCACGTTTCCGCGCTGGCCGCTCTGGTCGCCGGCCCGGGCCTCCCCGAGTCCGCCCAGCCCCAGTAGACTCGCAGGTCTTCCCTCATTGGGGTTCGCGCGGCGCGGGCGGCGCGCCCTCCACCCCGAAGTCCCACACGTACACGCTCAACGCCTCGCCCTGCACGATCTCCGCCACCGCATATTCCCCCGGCGGCAGAGCCTGGCCCAGCGTGAAGCGGTAGACCCCGCGCGCCACCTGCCAGCGTTGGATGGGGACGGTGTCGCGGTTGGCGCGCCGCTGGCCGAACAGTTCATCGGTGTTCTCGATTTGCCGGTTTTCTCCCCGCAGCTTGGCGCGCAGCAGCTCGATATCGGGTTCGCGGGCATCCACCGTGCGCATGTAAAACTCCGGCACCGGATTGCCCAGCCGCAACTTCGCCCGCGGCCCGTGTATCGAAACCGTGTGGCTCGACGGAACAATGGGAACCGGCACCAGCACCTGTTCGAGCAGCCGCCGCTTGGCCAGCTTCGAGGCCGTCTCCGCCTGCGCCAGCCGCTGCAGCCCCTTCCCATCGTAGACAAATAATCCTTCGCCCGGCGGCAGGAAAAGTCCCGGGGCCACCTCCAGGCTGGCGTCGATGTCCAGCGGTTCGGCGTGGCGCGCGGCTTCCCGGGCCTGCGCCTTCGCCACCACGGCCGCATCCCGCCGCGCTTCCTGCTCCTCGATCTTCTTAGTGGCTTCCCAGTCCACCAGCGCCTCGGGCATCTGCTCCCATTGCGAGCTGTCGAGGCTGTAGTAACGCACCCGGTCTCCCTCGATCCGGTATTCGCGCACGGGCTGGAAGCTACCGTCCTTGAGCACCAGCTTCTTTCCCCGCGGCAGCGCCGAGGCGTCGGCCTGTGTTGCTGGCGAGGTGCTCGCTGCGGATGCCGGAGCCGTGTTGGCGGGGTCCTGCGCGGCGGTGACCAGGGGCAGACAGCCAGCCGCGAGCAGCAGCCCGTGAAAGGCAGCGAGAACTGCCAGCGCCCGGCCTGTGGTTCGCCGCCTGTGAGCCATCCCTGCTGTGCCTCCCGAAGAAGTAGGATGCATCTTACGGGGTTTCCGTTGAGCCGCTCCAGAATAGACCGGCCGGTGCCGCGTCACAACGGGTCAGGCAAAAAAGGGGCCATTTTGAACCCTGCTAAGCCCGGTTTGAGCCTCTGTATGGTGCCAAAAACGGCCATTTAGGGGCCGCAACGGGAGCAAAGTTCATGCTCCCGTTGCGGCACTTTTTGCGCCGCGGTTCGGGACGCCAGCCGTGCCCGGACGCCCCGCGCAAGCCGATCAATGCAGGTCTCAACTTCCTGGAAGTGGCGGGAACCGGGGGAAGACAGTGCGGGCGGCGTGTCGGCGGCGGGGAGATCGCCGACAGTTTCAGCTAGTGCTGGCAGCGGGGCTGGATGGCGGTCAAGATCATCAGGTCCGCATTGGTGAAGATCCACTTTCCGGCTTCCGCGCCGGCGGCTTCCGCCGCGCGTCCCAGTCTTCCCAGATGCTTGTTGCGGGCCAGCCCCTGGAGGTGTTCCTGGCAGATGCCCGTCAACGTCGTGACTTCATCTTCGGTAAAAAATTTCTGGCTCAGCTTAACTCGGACCATGTGCGGGCCTCGCGAACCGTCGAATATGGATGCCAGCCTAAACTCCGCACAGTTCTCCTGCAATAGTCGTTCCGTACTATGAGGCTGAAACTTTCAGGTTTCGATGGATGTGTAACTGTTGTGGTGTCTGTCAGATAGGTGCTGGTGGGCGAGCGGAGGGCCAATGCTGTTCAGAGCGCTGAAGTCCCAGACGCGAAAAAAAAATCCATGCTTGGAATATTTCTTACAATTTTGCGGATATGCTCTGCCGTCGTATGACGGCGATTGAGCGCGGGAACTGGCTGCCGCTCACAAGGAAAATCCTCCGGCTGCTTCAAAAGCATGCGCGATTTGCAGGACGCGCTCCTCGCTGAAATGCGGCCCGAAAATTTGCAGGCCCACCGGGAGCCCCGCGCGCGTCTTCCCGCAGGGCACGGAGATGCCGGGCACCCCGGCGAGCGATCCGGTGACCGTATAGACGTCGGCCAGATACATCTGCAGCGGATCAGCCGTCTTCTCGCCCAGCCGGAACGCGGTCGTAGGGGCGGTGGGGGTGATGATCGCGTCCACTTTCTCAAACGCGTCGGAGAAGTCCCGGGCGATTAGCGCGCGCACCCGCTGGGCGCGCAGATAGTAAGCGTCGTAATATCCGGCCGATAGCACGTAGGTTCCCAGCATGATCCGCCGCTTCACCTCGGAGCCGAACCCGCGATCCCGCGTCTGGCGGTACATTTCCGTGAGCGTGGCGCCGGGCGCTCGCAGGCCGTAGCGCACCCCGTCGTAGCGCGCCAAATTGGAACTCGCCTCCGCCGTCGCGATGATGTAGTACGTGGCGATGGCGTAATCGGTGTGCGGCATGCGCAGAGGAATGCGCCGGCAGCCCAGCCGCTCGAGCAGCGCAATCCCCGCGTGAATTTTTTCCTGCACTTCGGGATCGAGGCCTTTGCCGAAGTAGTCCTCGGGCACGCCGATCCGCAGTCCCTGAACGGGTTTTTCGAGTCCCGCCGCGTAGTCGGGCACGGGCACGGCCGCCGACGTGGAGTCATAGGTGTCGTGTCCGGCGATGGCTGCCGTCACTGCGGCGATATCGGCCACGTTCCCGGCGAAAGGGCCGATTTTGTCGAGAGAAGACGCGAACGCCACTAGCCCGTACCGCGAAACACGGCCATAGGTCGGCATCAACCCCGGAATCCCGCAAAACGCGCCCGGCTGGCGGATCGAGCCGCCGGTGTCGGTTCCGAGCGCCGCTACGGCCAGACCGGCGGCCACGGCGGCAGCGGACCCGCCGCTGGACCCTCCGGGCACGCGGTCCAGGGCGACAGGATTGCGCACCGGGCCGTAGGCGGAGTTTTCGTTCGAGCCGCCCATGGCGAATTCGTCGCAATTCGTTTTTCCGAGGAAAACCGCGCCGGCCCGTTCGAGGCGTTCGGCCGCGGTGGCATCGTAGGGCGGGATGTAATCCTCCAGCATCTTGGATGCGCAGGTGGTGCGCACGCCGCGCGTGCTGATGACGTCCTTGATGGCCATGGGGACGCCCGCCAGCGGGGGCAGCGTTTCTCCGCGGGACACGGCGGCGTCGATGCGGTCCGCTTGGGCGTAGGCGCGCTCGGGGGAAAGTGTGAGATAGGCGTTCAACTCCGCGTTGCGGCGATCAATCCGGCTGTAGAATTCGGCGGCCAATTCGCGGGCGGAAATCTTTTTGGCCGCCAGCGCGGCTCGCACTCCGGCAATGGTCCAGGGCGCTGCACCACTCATCGGTTTTTTCCCTTCGACCTCACCGGTCGATCACCTTGGGGACGCGGAAAAAGGGCTTTTCGGCTTCGGGCGCTCTGGCGAGGACGGCGTCGGCGACATCGGAGGGCCGCAAGGTGTCCTCGCGCAGCTCGGGATGGCTTTCCGCGCCGTCGGCGCCGGCTGCCGGGTAGAGCACTTGCGTCATGGGCTCGACGTTCGTCACGTCGAGCGCCTTCAGTTTGTCCACGTAGGCGAGGATGTCGTCGAGCTGCCGGCCGTAGGTTTCGATTTCTTCCGGGGACAATCCCAGATGGGCCAGTTCGGCCACGCGCAGCACTTCCTCCCGGCTGATCTTCATGGCCGGCGCAGGCTTTCTGCGGCGCGCGCGGCGCGCGGGCAGTCAATTTCGGTGCACGGTTTCATGCGAACCATCTTAGTAGAAACGACGGGCAATTCAAGTGCTGCGGGTAGCAAAAAGCCGGCAGCCCTAGCAAGGTGGTGCAAAAGACGCCTCAGGGAGCTTCAGGGGCTAAAGCCCCACTGATCTTAGGGTGGTTATGTCGCGGTCCCGACGGCTGTCCGGGACGCAGACGGCGCGCTAAAGCCGCGACCCACAAAGCTCTTGGAGTTTTTCAGCAGTCTGCTGGGCGCTGGGCGCGCCTTGGTTCAGGAGCGGCGGCGGCGAATGAAGGGAGTGTGAGTGTTATCGGCGGCGTGGGCAAGGTGCGGCGTGGCCGGGGGCGGGAACTGGCTGGTGCCTTGGGCCGCGTTGGGGGGAACGAACTTCACTTCGCGCACCAGCGTGGAACCCCAGGCCCGGTTGATGCGGTCGCGGATTTCGCGCTGCATGGGTTCGAGCTGCTGCTGCCAGGCCTTGCCGTCGGCCGCCAGTTCCAGGCGGCCCTGCTCGCATCGCAGGGGCGTGGTGTGGTCCGCGATAGCTTTCCCGGCGACCGCCGGCCAGGCGCCCACCAGCCAGGCCAGCGCCGCTTCGGGCCGGTCGAGCCGGCGCACCACGCGTCCGAGGAAGTCGCCTGCCTTTTCCATGGGACGGGTATTCTAGCACGACGCGCACGCGCGCTTGCACCGCCAATGCGACCGTGCGAAAATTGGGAAGGTTACTTTCCGATTCGGCGGTATCGTCTAGGGGTTAGGACGCGAGGTTCTCAACCTCGAAACCGGGGTTCGATTCCCCGTACCGCTACCAACACTTCCCGCCGTTGCTTGTGTCCCGCGCTGCTGTGGTGCCCCGGCGTTGCTCCTGGTTCGAAGTCGAAGGCCCTGCCTCTTTCTCGATTCTGTGCGGGCGCGCCATCCTCATTGCAAGAACCGGCTTCCGGCTGCAGGGCGGCGATGGAGGGACAAATATGTGGAGGCGCGCGTCGGTGCCTGGGCCGACGCGGAATATGCCCGGTCCGGCTTCGCCGGATCGGCCGCTACAAAACCGGTCTCCTCCGTGGACTCGGTGCCGGCTCGGTATCCTTTAGTCGTGCTTCGGTACGGACGATGCACATCGCCGACGAGGTTGTGGCGCGGGCGTTTGGATTGTGAGAAATTAGGGACAGCGCGCCCGTAGCTCAGTTGGAAAGAGCGTCTGCCTTCTAAGCAGAGGGTCGGGGGTTCGAATCCCTCCGGGCGCGCCACTTTTTCTCTCTGGCTTTCGACCAGCCGTGCGGCAACCCCTTGGGATCCTCTCCTGTCGATCCCTGATCTCACCGAGAGCCTGGACGCGCGTGTCTCGGGAGGGCGCTGCGGCGAGAAGTGAGAAGCGGCGATAACAACTCATGACGGAGAAACGCAGCTGGCCCAAAACTGCGGATGCGTCTGAATGCTTGCGAAAGGACAGCGCAAACGCCGCAAAGGCCCCACCCTTCGCACACGGCGCGAAGAATGGGGCACCCGCCACACATACTCCCGAGTGAAGTGTTGCGATGGTATCATGCGCTGTGCGGTGTGGAGGGAACCGAGTGCCTAGAGGTGCCATAGCCTGGGCCACCCGCCGGGGGTGACATACCAGACATGAAGATAGGTCGGAATGAAAGATGCCCTTGCGGCAGTGGTCGCAAATATAAGCAATGCCATGGGCAGTATGGACAACACGTGAATGCCGCTCCATCGCAACTTCAACAACCCCTAAAGGAGAACGCGGCCCCTTCTCCGGGTACTTTCAATACAGAAATACCGCGTGACGTCTTGGGCATCCCTGGAGGCTCGTATCAGATGTGGGTGCGCAATGTCAGGAAGGGAGAAGATCCTCAGTCACCATTTCAAGACCGGCCGGACAAGTACCGGGTCGTTTTCACGCTGAGCCGACATCCGCTCGACAAACAGAATCTGGATTTCAAGGGGACGGGAGACTCATTTGTTCAAATAGTGAGACCCGAGACTGAGAGGAGGCCGGAAGATCCAGATAGGTTGGTGGTTTTCTCCTCTCACACGACTTCGACCGGCGTAGAGAAGATCGAGATGCAAGGAATTCCGAATAAAGAGGGGCGCCTCGCACAGTGTGTAGTGGAGTTGAACGCGGCCAGCTTTACCGAAGCTGACCGAATCGCGTTTGGCGCCGCAAGTAGTTTCTTCAGTACGCTGGCGTTTGAACTTGATGTTCCGGTTCGGCTAGGCCAACTGAATATTGAGCAGACGACAACTCAAAACGCGTCGATGACGTATGCCTGTCCGTATCCAGACGTGCATTTGACATCGGCGGGGACCGATCTCAGCAACCTTTCCTATGTCCAGTCACTGCTGTCCCTCTATCGTGAAGGGATTAACAGCAACAGCATCAACTACCAGTTCTTGTGCTGGTATAAGGTACTGGAAGGAATCACTTGGAAACGCACTGAGGAGTTGTCGGATACCACTGCCAGGGCACGCTTCAGACTCAGGTTTCCTGAATTGCTTCCGGACACTAAGGAAGAATTGCGTAAGTTCGTCAGCGAAGTGTTTCCGTTGCTGGACCCCGCTGGGGTAAACGATGAGCGCTGGGACCATGTGGCTCCGGCAGAGGTCCTCGGTTGGAGATTTAATCGAATTAGGCAGGAGAGGCTCGAAGAAATTAGAAACAAGGTTGCCCACATGCTTAGCGCACCCGGCGGCGACTTAAGCCTCTCACCGGACACGCAAAGTCACCGCGTAGAACTCGCGCGTTGGATCAGCTTATTGCGTCTGATGGCCCGCGTTATGATTCGAAACGAAAAGGCGAGATTTCCACAGCCACCAGGTGTCTTCGCCTCACCCCCGCAGGATGGTCACATCTCTGAATGGCGAGAAAACTTTCGGAAGGTTTAGCATGGTTCGAGTATAAGCGGCCATCAGAGTGATCTGCTCCCCAAAATCCGTTCAAACTTGAATGTGATTTTGAAGGTGGGCCAAATCAGGTTGTCAAAGGCAAACGGCCAGTGCGCTTCGGCCAGAGCGCAAGAGATCGGCGCGGAGCAGTCCGAGTGCCCAGCCACACTACAGGCTCAATTCAGCGGGAAACCCCATCTGTGGTAAAGCTGCCACGACTTCGCCGAGGAAAGTTCTAAGATCGTCCCCTTGGGCGCGCCACTTCTTTAGAGGTTTCTCTTCAATCACTGCCAAAAGTACGCTTATATTCATTTCGAACCAAAGGTCCTGCCAGAAACCAATTGTCCGGTAACCCCTTAATCGGGTATTAGCCTGAAAGGCGTGCGCGCCGAGAGGATGGAAAGTGATTGCAGACGGCGCTATTCCTTCGCTACTCCGCGCCGGATCGGGAGCAGCGCTCGAAGGCGCTCGTCCCGCAGCCAGATTCCCGCCCAGGCAATCACGCTTGTTGAAAAGGGGACTAGTATTGGATAAGGGTGCCCAATGCGGGTATAGGCGGCGACGGCTCCGCCGAGATAACCGGTGAGAAGCACCGCACCCAGAACCGCGGTGGGCGGAATCATGAACAGGATGATGCAGCCGAGTTGCAGGCATGCGAGGAGCGTCAAGGCCCTATCCGGCCAGCCGATTTGTGCAAACATCCCGAGATAAGCGGGGTTTCGGGTCAGCTTCCAGTGAGCGCTCATCCCCACAACGAAAACGGGCCAGAGCGAAACAACCCAGCCAGCCCACACCAGCCAACGCTTCCCATTCGTTTCACTCAACGGAACATCAATGGCATTCATGTGTTCCTCTCCTTTGGCGCGCTGCGATGTGGGCCGCCCCGAGCAGTGTGGCGCCTGTAGAATTCCGGATGTGGCACCCCGCACGGGCAGTTCAACTGGAATCGTATAGCAGGCGTAGTATATGCGAAAACCTTCGCGCACGGCTCCCGCCGTTCTTAATAAGATCGACTTCAGGCGCTATGTAGCGCCGGGGGCTTCAGCCCGGCACGATGGCGTTGCCGGGAGAAACACGGATGCCGCGTCCCGACTGCTGTCCGGGATGCAAGAAGCGCACTGAAGGCCGCGGCCCTACATTCAAACCTTCAAACCTTCGCCCGCAGCGAACGCAGGCGCAACGGTATCGGAATGGCCGTGACGCGGAATCCTGATAAGAGCTTTGTCATCGGGGGCCGGCCGCGCGATAATCAACGTCGGATATGGGCACACTGAACATGCCGCAGGCGCGAAAAAGTTCGTTCGCGCCTGACATGAGCTGGACACAGCAAGTTCCGCCGAGCAAGCGATTGAACTGCATTGCAGCGGCCGAGGAAGTGTTTGCTCAGGCGGAACAGAAACTGGCGCAGGTCGAGGAGACCGGCCTCGACCGGGGGGAGATCCGCGTCGCGGCGTTTATGCCGCGGCTGCCGAACGTGGAAGTCGACCGAGGCTCCCGGCGGTACGCCAGCTATATGGGAAAGCAGTTCCGGCGGCGCGGCCTGGATTTTCGCGTTGAGGAAGCGCACAGCGCCGACGCCCTGGAACTGCTTCTGATGGGCGCGCAAGTCCACGACAAGATCTACGGGACATTTATCTTCTTCCCGGCGCCGTTCGGCAAGACCGAGGATTATTTTCTACGGCGGGTGCGGCCGGAGAAGGACATCGAAGGGCTCACGGTCGAGAACACCGGCCGCATGGCGCTGAACATCAAGACGGTCGACGAAGAAGAGAAGTACGAAGGCGTGGTGCCCTGCACGGCAAAAGCGATCCTCACTCTGCTGCACCAGCACGGGGAGATCAAGAACATGTTTCCGCGCGAGGCCCGGCAAAGCGGTCCGACGGTGGCGATCTGCAATAGCTCGCCGCGCATCGGCATTCCGCTGCAAAGCATGCTGATGCGGATCGGGGCCACCGCGCTCATGATCCATCCGCAGACCCGGCCGGAAGACCGGGAAGCGTATCTCCAGACCGCGGACATCATCGTGACGGCATTCCCGGCGCAGTCCGAGGCGGACTTGGTGCGCAACGTGAAAGACGGCGCCGTGATCATCGACTGTTCCACCGAAGGAAACTTGCATGCGGACGTGCTACACAAAGCGGCCTATCTATCGACCCACGACAATCATCTGGGGCAGATTACGACCGCGCTGGCGCTCTACAACACCGCCTTGTGCGCGCTGTGGCAGCGCGGGATGAAGGGATAGCGCACGTCAGATTAGAGAGGCGCACGTGTCGCGATCATTCAAAAACATGGCACGCGGGATCGTTGCAAGTCAAAGCATGGCGCGCGGAATCGTTGCGATCATCCTGACGCTGCCGATCTTTGTCCCGATGGCTTCGGCGCAGACGAGCTGGGCGACGCTGAAGGCGCCTCCATCGGGCATCGCGCCTTCCGGAGATGTTCTTCGCCCGGGGCACCTGGGCCGGGAGATCGCCGAAGTCGAGGCGATCATGCATTTCTATCACGATCTGATCGGGCTCGAACTTCGCGGCACGCGCGACCAACCGCGTCCCTTCGGCAGGAATCGCGGGTTGCAGGAAGTTGCGATGCTCGTCCAAGGCGTGCCGAACCCCTACGACCAAGTCAGCCGCGTCGCGCTGCTTCCGATTCCCGGGACGGCCGCGGCGCCGGGTGGGCCGGAAATGACGATTGAGGCCATCGAAATCAAGGGCATCGCGTCGCATCCCTTCCATCCGCCATTGACCGATCCGGGCGCGTCGTACTTGAAGCTGATCGTCAGGGACCTGGATAAGACTCTGGCCCTTCTGAAAGACGAGCGGTTTGAGGTGATCACGGCCGGGGGAAGCCCGGTCGAGCTTTCCGGCTGGCCGGGCATGACGGGGAAGATCCGAGCGGTCTTCGTGCGCGATCCCGATGGATACCCGGTGGAATTAATCGAGCAGACGCCCGCGCCCGCGACAACCGCCGACCCTGGCAGCAAGGTGCTCGGCGCGCGCGTCGCCGTGGTGGTGGACAATCTGGAAAAGACCGGCCGCCTGTACCAGAGCCTGGCCGGCCCCGATTTCAAGTTCTGGCTGAATCCCGCGCTCATGGGCGACGAGAGCTACGAGAAGCTGACCGGCACGCACGGCCAGTTCCGGTTAGCGGAGGCGATGGTACCCGGCTCTCCGGTGGTCATGGAGCTGATCGAATACCAGAATCACAGCAAGCAGTTTCAACGGCCACACTTTCAGGATCCCGGCGCCGCGCATTTCCTGTTCATGGCGAAAGACGACGATGTGATGATCGAGCGGGTCAAGGCAGCGAATTTGCACACGGCGAGCCCGTCCAACGCGCCGGTGTTCATCGCACCCACGACGCGGATGTTCTTCGTGACCGATCCGCAAGGGTTCTGGCTGGAGTTCATGGACCACGACGTGAAGAAGGACCCAGCGGGGAAATAGCGCCACCGGACAAGCGCTTTCCGGCGTCCCGAACGGGGCTGTAGGCTCAGCCCGGCCGGGAACTCGATCTGTCTCACAGCTCTCCTGTCAATTTCTGATCTCACCGAGAACCTGGGCGCACGTGTCTCGGGAAGGCGTTGAGGCAAGAAGTGGGAAGCGACGATGACAGGTTACGACGGGGAAATGCAGGTGGCCGCAACGGCGGATGCGCCTGAATGGTTCCGAGGACAGCGCAAACGCCGCAAAGGCCCCACCCTTCGCACACGGCGCGAAGAATGGGGCACCCGCCACACATACTCCCGAGTGAAGTGTTGCGCTGGTATCATGCGCCGTGCGGTGTGGAGCGAACCGAATGCCTAGAGGCGCCATAGCCTGGACCACCCGCCCGAGAAGGGTTGGCCCCGTTGACGTCCTTCTATCTGGCGCAGCGTAAGAGGGATTCTTCGACTGCGCGTCCCGGCCGGAAATCGCTCGAACCGCGATTTCCGGAAGGAAAAAGTCTCCGGGACGCTTCACTCAGAATGACGAGTCTGCGGACGCGCAGCAAAGATGCGCGCTACTTCGACGGCTCCCACAGTTCGACGAATCCGCCGACGTCGGGGTCGCGCAGGATGACGGCGCGGCCGTCCTTGACCTTCACGATGCCGCCCTCGGACACGGTGATGGCGCCAGCGGCCTTGGCTTTGGCGTACACCGCGTCGATATCAGTCACCTGAAAGCCGACATAGTTGACGGCGACATCGGCAAAGTGCTCGTCGGGGGGCTGTTGTTTACCCGGCGGCTGCGGGAAGGCGATCAACTCGAGGCGCACGTTTCCGTTGGTGGTGGCTTGCGGAAACCAGCCGTTCATCATGTTCATGCGCGGGGCGGCGCCGGCGGGCGGTGCGGCGGCCGGTGCGGCCGGCGGGGGGGCCAGGGGCGGGTAGTCTCCGCCCAGGACGTCCTGGTAAAACGCGAGGGCCTTCTTCGGATCGACCACGTTCAAGCCGATGTGGTTGAAGCCGGTCTGTTTGCCGAGCCGGTCGATGTTGGCGTTGGTCGCGGTGGAATTGGAAACTTTGGGTCCTTCGGGAGGCGCGCCCGGAGGCGGCGGCATGATGGCGAACAATTCAATGAACCAGCCATCGGGATCCTGCACGAAGACGAAGCGGCGCGGCCCAGTGGGGGCAGCGGCTCCGCCGGGAAGATTCATGGGGGGCATCTTGAGCATATTGATGGCCTTGAGCTTGTCCATCGACGGGGTGCAGTCGTCTTGCACGGTCAGATCCATGTGACCCGAGAGAAGGTCGGAGGAGGAGAGCCCGCTCCAATTCTTGCGGTCGATGCCGCGGTATTCGCGCAGGATCAGCGAGAAGGGCTTATCGGAAACGGAGCTCTGAATGGTCATGATGGCGGTACGGGATTCCGCGCCCTTGGTGCCGCCCAACTGGTTGACGACTTTATCGACGGCCCAATCAGTGGGCTTGCCGGACAAGTGAAAGTCGATCGCTTCGTAGTATTTGATGGACTGGTCGAGGTTCGAGACCTGGTGGCCGTCGAAGGCGATGCCGAGAACTTTGCCTTCCTTGCCGGCCGCTGCGGTCTTCTGCGCGCCGGCCCACGAGCCGGCTGCCAACGCGATCGCAATAGCACCCGCCACAACGATGACGCCCAGATTGCGCGACAAGAAAAAACTCACTGCCGTCCGCTTGATGACGCCCAGATTGCGCGACAAGAAAAAACTCACTGCCGTCCGCTTCTTCATGAACACTCCTCCGTCTCCGTGCCTGCTTGCGACCGTCTTCGTGCTGGCCGCGCGGGCCGGGTCGATCATGCCACAGGCTCGGTCCCACAGGGAAGCCAATCTGTAGCCGACATGCCCAGGCTTGGGAGAGAGAAGTTTCCAATGAGATTGTGGAACTTCCGCCTGCCTGGAAGGGAATCCCTGTTGTGCGGCAAAGAGCCGGGAAGGGCGCCGCCGAGACGCGGCGGCAGCACGACGCGCAGCTACGAGGTTTCCGCGGATGGCAAACAGCTTCAGGTTACGACGCGCATGGAAAACCCGCGCTTGGAGCAGCCGGTCACCATGCGCTTCGGGTGCGATGCAGTCAAATCAGGCGGGTAACCGGCTCCTGCGCGACGCCGTCCAACAATGCACGGCGGCCCTGTGAAGCCGTCCACTGAGAGAGCTGTGTTCTTCCACTCCATTCGCCAACGAACAATCGGAAAGCAGATCCGCCGCCGAAGAGCTATTGGCCAAAGAGCCGCCCGGCTTGGCCGGTGGGTGGGTCTCGCGCTGCTGATGGCTTCGCCTCCGAGTCTCGCGCAACAGCCTTCGGCTCCCGCGCCGCCGCGCCAGGAGAGCTTGGCGAGAGCGCGTGCGGGCGGGTTCGTGCGGACGGTGGATGGCGCGCCCATTCCCGGAGCGATGTTGCGACTGACCCACGCCGAGACGGGGAAGGTGTGGGTCAGTTGGACGGACGAATCGGGTAAATTTGAATTTCCGGCGCTGCCCGCGGGCCATTACACGGCCGAGGCCACGCAGCTTGGTTTTGTTCATGCGTCGATCGACGTGCAGCTCGGGCCCGGACCGCCGCCCCCGCCCCTTGTGCTGGTGCTGCGAGTGGCGACGCTCGCCGAACTTGCTGCTCCGCCGGAATCCTCCGGGGCAACGCACGCGGGACGTAGGTTACCGGGCGGGCCGCCAGGGGGCGCCGCACCCGGCGCCGCGAACCCTGCGCCCGGACCGAACGCCACGGGGCCCGGCGGCAGAAATGGAGCCCGCGGACAGCTTCCTCCGGGCATCCTCAACGCGGTTCGCCAGGGGATGGCTGTGGGCGGGTTTCAGCAGACCGATTTGACTGGTGAGGCCGGGGCCAGTGGGTTAGGCGAAGAGACGGCGGGGGAATCCAGCACGGCGGCAGTGGGGAGCGTCGCGCTTGCTTCCGGCGCGGGAGCGTCTTCCGACTCGTTTCTGCTGCAAGGAACTGTGGGACAAGGGCTATCGCCGAATAGCTTTGGCGGGCCGGGAGGATTTGGGCCGGGAGGAATGGAGCCCGGCGGGCCGGGCGGCGGCCCGGGGCAGGGATTTGGTCCCCCGGCCGGTGGCGGGCCCGGGGGTGGCGGACCCGGAGGATTCGGCGGCGGCCGGGGAGGTCCCGGCGGCGGCCCCGGCGGAGGTATGGGCCGCATGTTTCGCCAACAGGCCAACCGCATGCGTTTTAGCTTTTACGACAGCTACCAGAACTCCGGGTTCGACGCGCGCCCGTTTGCCATCACGGGCAAGCCGGCGGCCAAGATCGGCCACTATGACGAGCGCGTGGGCGGCAACATGGGCGGCCCGCTCAAGATCCCGCACATCTATAACGGCAGCGACAAGACGTATTTTTTCGCGAACTATCAGCACGAGACGGCCACCAATCCGGTCAACACGTACTCGACGGTTCCAACGCTGGACCAGCGCAACGGATTTTTCTGCCTGGCGAACGCGAGCACGCCAACGCTGTTCCTGCCGTTCAGCGCGGCGCCGTACCCTACGGTCAGCGATGCGAACTGCCCGAGCGGGAGCGCGCAGCAGGTGCCGGTGAGCAGCGTGGCGCAAGGGTTCTTGAAGTACGTTCCCCAGCCGACGAACTTGTCGAGCACGGTCCAGAATTATCTGCTGCAAGCCACCACGCCGCAGAACACGGACTCGGCGAACATTCACGTGCTGCACACGATCAACGGGAAATTCAACGTCAACGGCGGCTACAACTTCACTTCGAGGCGTTCGGACACGCTCAGCAACTTCGCGGGGATCGGCGGCCACCAGTCCACGCTCAGCCAGAACGTCAGCCTGGCGCTTTCGCACAACTGGTCGCCGCGCCTGGTGGAGAACACGAGCATCAATTGGAGCCGCAATCGGGTTCAAATCCTGAGCGATAACTCGTTCAACAGCGCGTTCACGCCCAGCGCGCTGGGGATCAGCCTGGGCATTCCCGCCAGCGCGTTGCGTGCCGTCGATGACGGCCTGCCGCAGATCAGCTTTTCCAATTTTTCGGGCTTGAACGACCCCATTCCGTCGCTGGTGCGGAATCAGACGTTCCGGTTCGATGACGGTCTCACGTGGGTCCATGCGCAGCACTCGATGCGCTTCGGAGGGGAGATTCGCCGGGTCCAACTCAACACCGATGCCAATCCGAATCCACGCGGCGGATTTGCATTCACCGGTTTTCTGACGAGCCAGTTGAATGCCGGCGGCACCCCCATTGCCGGCACGGGCAATGACTTCGCCGACTTCCTGATCGGAATGCCTTACAACACGTCCGAGCAGGTCGGCAATCCGAACACGTATTTCCGCAGCTGGGGTTTTTCGGCCTATGCGCAGGATGACTGGCGGGTCAGCAAGACGTTTTCGCTGCAGTACGGCATCCGCTACGACGCGGTTACGCCGCCCATCGAGCTTTTCAACAACATTGTGAACCTCGATATCACGAATCTTGCACACGTCGTTCAGGTGGCGCACGGACAGCCGAATCTGTCGGCTCCGGGGCTGCCTCGCGCGCTGGTTCACGGCAACTATAACAATTGGGAGCCGCGCATCGGCATCGCCTGGCAGCCGAAGTTTCTCAAGCCGAAGACGGTCGTGCACGCGGGCTATTCGATGTTCTACAACGAGTCGATCTATAACACGCTGGCGAGAGAGCTGGCCTATCAGGCGCCGGTGGCCGTCGCGCAAACGCTGACCACGACTTCGAGCGAGCCGCTCACGCTAGCAAACGGTTTTACGGGCGCCCAGTCGAGTTCGATCGCCGTGCCGAACACGCAGGCCGTCGATCCGTTTTACCAGAACGGCTACGGGCAGGTCTGGAACCTGGGGACCGAAACATCGATCACGCAGAATTGGATTCTGGACCTGACCTATACGGGCACGAAGGGAACGCATCTCGACGTGCTGCGAGCGCCCAACCGCGCGCCGCTGGGGACGCCGCAGGACCAGATCCAGCAGAACCGCATCGATCCGTCCGCGACGGGCTTCACGTTCGACCAATCCGGCGCCAACTCCATTTACAACGCGCTCCAGGTGCGCGTGGTGCACCGTTTCACGCGCGGATTCATGCTGCAGGGGATCTATACGTGGGGCAAGTCGCTGGATGATGCGAGCTCCATCGGCGGCGGAGCGGCCACGGTCGAGCAGCAGGATGGCAACCTGCACGCCGAGTACGGCCTTTCGACGTTCGACATTCGCCACCAGTTCCGCGCGGTTTCGATGTGGGAGCTGCCCTTCGGCCAGCGGAGCCGCCGGGCGAACCATGGATGGCAGGAGAAGGTCTTCGGCAACTGGAGGCTTCAGAATATCTTCACGTGGCAGACCGGCACGCCCTTCACCGTGCTGCTGGGCGGCGTCGCCTCGGATAACGGGACGGGCGCCAATTTCTCCCTGCGTCCCGATATGACGGGGAATCCGAACCTCGGACTGTGCGGGGGCTCGCCGGCCGCATTTTTCAATACAAAGGTATTCGCGCTGCCCACGGATGCGGGCGGCCATCTGACCTACGGCAACGAAGCGCGGGGCTCGGTCGAAGGGCCGTGCCAGTTCAGCTGGAATGCGTCGCTGGGGAAATCCTTCCGGTTCGGCCCGGAACAGCGGCGGGTGATGAACGTGAGCTGGCAGATCCAGAATCTGACAAACACGCCGAACTTCACGGGGATTGGGACGCAGTTCATTCCCGCCGCCAATGGATCGGCCACGGGGCCGAGTTCGTCGTTCTTCGGCCGGGTGACCAGCGCAGGCTCGATGCGCACGATGTCCTTGATGGTTCGATTCAACTTATGAGGGGCTGCGAGAGGGAGTTGTAGGATGACTTTGGTACAAAGCCGGAAGGAAGGCTCGACGGGAATGGCGCGGTGTTCCTTTCTTCGCGCCGTGGTGTCCTTCTGGCTTGTTGCCGGACTGATCGCGGCGCCTATTGCCACGCCCATCGCCACGTTCGCGCAAGAAGCGTCATCCCCTGCGGCTTTGCAGGCTCCCTTACCGCAGAATCCGCAGCCGCTTCCTCCGCAAGCGTCCGGCGCCCTGCGCGCGCAAACGAGCGTTGTGCGCATCGATGTGGAGGTTACCGACCGCAGTGGGAAAGCGATTCGGGGATTGAAGCCGGAACAGTTCACGATCAGCGATGACGGCAAAGCGCAGCACATCACGGCGTTTTCCTATGCGGATATCGAGAAAGTGGAGATCGCTGGAGCGCTGGATGCCAAGCCGGTCGTTGTGCCAGTCGATACGGCAGGGCCGGGAGCGGCCGAGGCCGCCGAACAGGTTCACGACCGCCGGATGATCGTGCTGTTCTTCGATCTGACGTCGATGGAGACCGACGACATCCTCCGCGCGCACGACGCCGCGGTGAAATTCCTGAAGCAGCAGATGAGCCCGGCCGACTTGGTCGCCGTCGTGGTGTTCAGCACGCGCCTTTCCGTGCTCGCGAATTTCACGAACGATCGCGCGGCGCTCAGCAAGGCCGTGGCGCAGGTGGTGCCGGGCGCGGCATCGCAGCTTGCCACTCCGCTGTACGCCGCGGCGCAGAACGGCGAAGCCGACGTGCAGCAAGACCTGGGCGCCGCCTACACGCCCGACGAGACCGAGTTCAACGTGTTCAATACGGACCAGAAGCTGATCGCGCTTGAGGATCTCGCGAACGTCCTGGCGGGAATTCCGGGACGCAAGGCCGTGGTCGAATTCACGGGCGGAATCACGCAGACGGGCGAGGAGAACCGCGCGGAGCTGCGCGCCGCCACGGATGCCGCCAATCGCGCCAACGTCTCCGTCTATTCGATCGACGCGCGCGGGATGTTTGCCGCGCCGCCGGGGGGCGACGCCACCACGGCGGCGGCCAGCGGCACGTCGCTGTTCAGCGGCGCGTCGGTGTATCACCAGAGCGATCAGCGGGAGGACTCGCGCGACACGTTAACAACGCTTGCGACCGATACCGGCGGGCGGGCGTTCTTCGATTTGGGCGATCTGAGCGACGCGTTTCCGAAAATCCAGGAAGACAACACGGGCTACTACCTGGTGGGCTACAATTTGCCGCCCGACGTGAAGCGCGACGGGCGCTGGCGCGCCGTGACGGTGAAGGTCAACGTGCCGGGCGCGCACGTTCGCTATCGCAACGGCTATTACGCGCCGCGCGACTTTCAGCACCTCCAGAGGGAAGACCGCGAGCAGCAGCTGGCCGAGGCCATGCGATCGGAACGTCCCGAGGTCGATCTCCCGATCGCGGTCGAGACGGCGATGTTCCGCTTGGGCGATCAGCAGGTGTACGTTCCGATCTCCGCGAAGCTTTCGTCGAGCGCGCTGGATTGGGCGCAGAAGCACGGCCGGCGCGAGGCGGAGTTCGACTTTGCGGCGGAAGTACGCGCCGCGCCCTCCGGGAAGACCGTGGCGGAGCTGCGCGACACGGTCCGCGTGCGTCTGGACGAGCAGCGCTTCGCGCAGGTGCGCCGGAGCAACCTGGTCTACCAGGGAGGCGTGGTGCTCGCGCCGGGAACGTACCGGCTGAAATTCCTGGCGCGGGAAAACGAGTCCGGGAAGATCGGGACCTTTGAGCAGCCGCTTATCATCCCGGCGCGGGCGGCGGCGCGGATGACGCTCAGCTCGGTGCTGTTGTCGAGCCAGCTGGTGCCGGTGGAGAAGTCATCCGAGGTGGAGACGAAGGTGCAGGGCGTGCGCGCCCCGATCGCCGCGTCGCCGCTGGAAATGGGGGGAGAGAAAATCGTCCCGAGCGTGACGCGATTTTTCACGCCGCAGCAGACGCTCTACGTGTTCTTTCAGGCCTACGCTCCCGAGAAGTCGGGGTCGTTCGACGCCGGCGCGATGCGCGCCGCTCTGGTGTTTTTCCGCGGGGGCGTGCAGGTGAATGCGACGCCGCTGCTGGCGCCGACGGAGAGCGATGCGAAGGCGCGCAGCGCGTCGTTTCGCATCAGCCTGCCGCTGACCAAGCTGCCCGCCGGACGATACACGGTGCAAGCGGTCGCCATCGCCGCCGGAACGCAGCAATCCGCTTTTGGCCGCGCCTATCTCGCCCTGGAACAGTCCGCGTCCGCGTCCGCGCCGGCAGCCTCGGCCGGTTCCGCACCCGACGCGCCGCGATAAGCCGGGCGCTCGCGGTTGGGGACCGGCCGCTACAAAATCGATCTCCTCCGTGGGGCAGGCTAGAGTTTCCAATCGGGTGTGGCGACGTAGGCGCGGGTGATCTCGGCGAGGGTGCGCGTGCCGCAATTGGCCATCGCCAAATGCAGCTCGCCCTGAAGAATGTCGATCACGCGGTCCACGCCGGCCTGGCCAAACGCGCCCAACCCCCACAGGAAGGGGCGACCGATTCCGACAGCCTTGGCGCCCAACGCCAGGGCTTTGAAGACATCGGTGCCGCGGCGAAAGCCGCTATCGACCAGGACGGGAAGGCGGTTGCGGACTTCGTCGACGATTTCGGGCAGAGCCTCGAGGGTCGCCCGCGCGGTTTCGGTGGCGCGCCCGCCGTGGTTGGAGACGAGAATGCCGTCCAGGCCGTGCTCGACGCACAGACGGGCGTCCTCGCGGGTGTCGATCCCCTTGAGGAGGAGTGTTCCCCGCCAGAATTTGCGCAGGCGGTCGACGAACGCCCAGTCCATGGCGGGATTCACCGAGTTCACGCCGGTCATGTTGATGCCGTCGTACATGGGGTGCTCTTTGGCCGACCGGCCCGGCTCGCTATCGTGGCAGGCGGCGCACTGGTGCAGGTCCTTGGGGCGAGTGCGCGAGTAGGTTTCCAGGTTGCGGCCGGTGGTGACGTCGACGGTGAGGGCGATCACGGAGCATCCGGAGGCTTCCACGCGCCGCAGCAGTTTCTCGCAGACGTCCCAGGAGTCGGGTGCGTAGAGCTGATACCACGTCGGGCGGCCGAGGGCCTGGTTGACCTCTTCGACCGGGGTCGAGGTCATGGTGGAGAGGATCTGCAGCGTGCCGCGGGCTTGAGCGGCGCGGGCCACGGCCAATTCTCCGCCGGGATGGAACGATCGTTCGCCGCCCGTCGGGCACAGGAAGATCGGGCTGTTGTAGACGGTGCCGAACAGCTCGACGCGCATGTCGACGTGGGTGGCGTCGCGCAGGCGGCGCGGGCGCAACTGGACGTGCTGGAACGCTTCGCGATTGGCGCGCAGGGTGGCGTCGTCGTCGACTCCACTGGCCATGTAGGCCCAGTGGCCGGCCGGGACCTTGCGGTGAGCGGCTTCCTCGAAATCGAAGACGGCGAAGGCCTGGGCCGGGTCGGTGATGACGCCGGAGGAATCCGGGGGGTTCTGGGCGAGGACGCCTTCCGGAAGGAAGGCAGCGACGCCGCCAAGCGCGGCGACATAGGGGCTGGCGGCCAGAAACTTGAGAAAGTCGCGGCGGGCCGCGAGGGTGTTCGAGCGAGCCATGATGGGGGCTGAGTGTAGCGCGAGTCGGCTTGGGCCGCCAGGACACGGACGCGGCGGCGCGACCTGATCGTGCCGGTCTGCGGGCTGTCCGTCGCTATGTTAGGGGTGGTGCACTCGCTGAT
>JAIQGD010000033.1 GCA_020072765.1 Terriglobia bacterium | reverse complement strand
CGAGGCGAGAAGTCACCGACCGAAGCGCACAAAGTTCGCTACGAGGACATGCGTTCCATCCTGTTCAACAATTACCTTGAAGACAAAATAGCACTCGACAAAATCGAGACCCTGCCCGATGGCTCCGTGACCTTGAATCACTCGGGAATCAAATTTCTCGACGAGTTTTTCAAGGGCATGAGGCTCAGCCAGATCGACACAAAGGTTCTCCGTAAGTACCGTGAAGCTCGCAAGGAGCGGCTGCACGGCAAAGTGATCCCCGACGATACGACCATCAACCGTGACCTCGCCCTACTTCGCCGCATGATGAACCTCGCCATCGAGGAGAACGATCTCCGGTTCGCCATGCCGAAATTCCCCATGACCAGCGAAGCCCATAACGTGCGCACGGGGTTCGTAGAACCCGCGAAGTTCGAGGAACTCCTGAACGCCATACCGGAGGATTTGCAGCCGTATCTCCTCTTCTACTACGAGACGGGGTGCCGTCCGAAAGCGACCTGCCAGATCATTTGGGATTGGGTTGATCTCGAAGAAGGCATGATCTACATTCCCGACAACACCACCAAGAATGGCGAGCCGTTGCCCGTGCCGATCAGCGACAGGCTCGTCGCCATGCTGCGCAAGAAGTTCCGCACTGGTGAAGTCTTCACCACCACGAACTTCCGCAAAGCTTTCCGCAGGGCGGCTGATGCGGTAGAATTGAAAAGTCTGATCCCCTACGACCTACGTCGCAGTGCGGTCAGGAATCTCAAACGTGCGGGTGTGGACGACAAGGTTGCGATGAAAATCACTGGGCACAAAACGCTTTCGGTCTTTCACCGCTACAACATCGTGGACGTAAAGGATGTAAAGGACGCCATGAAGCAAGCCGTCGCTCACAATGCAAGTTTGATGCAAGTTGTACAAAAGTAGTGCAGTCGTAATTCTGTAACGCCAGTGTTTGTGTGATCTTAGCCGAGGTAGCTCAGTGGTAGAGCAGCCGATTCGTAATCGGCAGGTCGCGAGTTCAACTCTCGCCCTCGGCTCCATTCCCCTTCGTATCTTCCTGCCGGTCAGCCAGTTGCAACCAGGCTTGACCGGATAAGCCGCGGCTCTTTTCCCAGGGCGGAGCCGTCCGCGCGGTCGCGGTCCTGGCCCTCCGGCTGGAGGCGGTGCGCCCCGTCGGTCATCAAAAGCCCCACGCGACACCAGACTTGTCTGTAAACGTTGGTGACGCAGTCCATGCGGCTCCCCCGCCCCTTTCAAGGGCCCCCTGGCGACAAACCACGACATCCGGGGCCACCCGGGGGGGTGTCGCGTGTTGCCGCTTGCAAGCCGTGCCCAGAAGGTGTATTTCACATAGGACGCGTGGCACGCTCCGCTGGCCTCATACGTTGTGATACGGCTTCGAGAATCGGACCCCATCCTGAAGAACGAATTGTGCTACACGGGCCGCAAGCAGCCCGGCAGCGCAGCAGTGGCCGCCCTGGAGCCAAGGAAGCAACAGGTTGGCATCGTCGCAGGAAGGAGACCCGAAAGGCGTACGGGGCCCCCGATAGCGAGTGAGAGGAGAATGTGATGAGCGAGCTTGCCACGTTGCCGGTGATCAACCACTACCGGGCCTACAAACCGCGACCTTTTACGCGCAATGAACGCGACAAGGTCACCATCCTGTTCGGCGGACTCAGCTGGAAGCACGAGCGGCTGATGCAAGGCGCGCTGCACAACATGGGGTACAAGGCCGAACCCCTGCCCAATATCGCGCGCGAAGACCTCGACGCCGGCAAGGAACTGATCGACGTGGGCGCCTGCTGCCCCACCATCTTCACCACCGGAAGCCTGGTCAATCTTCTCAAGAAGAAAGTGGCCGCCGAGGGCCAGCAGGCGGTGAAGGACAACTACGCGTACATGACCGTCGGCGCGTGCGGACCCTGCCGCTTCGGCCAGTACCACGAATCCTACGCCATGGCGCTCGATGGCCTGGGCCTCCGCGACTTTCGCATGATGCTGCTGGCCCAGGATGAACTGGACCAGGGGCCGAGCGGCGGCGGCGGGCTGGAGGTCAACCTGCCTCTGAGCCTGGGCATCATCTGGGGAATCTTCTGCGCCGATCAGCTGGCGGACCTGGAATACATGACCCGCCCCTACGAGACCGTCCCGGGAAAAACTGAGCAAGTGCTAAAGGAGAGCATCGAATACCTGTACGAAGTCCTGCGCGCGAGGCCTCTTCCCAAGGGGAAGTTCCACACGCTGCTCTGGCACCTGGCGGGAAATTATTTCACCGGCGCGCTCCGGGAAATCCGGAAGAAGTGGGACACCATCGAGGTGGACCGCCTGCAAGCCAAGCCCCGGGTGAAAATCACGGGCGAGTTCTGGCTGCAGACGCACGAAGGCGAGGGAAACTACAACATCAAGCGCTGGCTCGAACAGGAAGAGGCGGAAGTCGCGCCGCCTCCCGTCGCGGTGTGGCTGCACTACCTGATGCATCCCACCATCCGCAAGCTCGAACACCGCAACCAGACCAGCAAGCACCCCCGGACCGAGCACGTGGCCATGCACGCGGTGGAACGCCTGTTTCGCGTCACTTACAACCGCTTCCGCAAAGCGCTGGGGAATCTGCCCTCCGAGTTGCCGGACCAGGAGGAACTCCGGCGGCTGGCGGAGCCCTACTACCACTTCGAGCTGCGCGGCGGCGAAGGGCACATGCTGATCGGCAAGGCGCTGTATGCCTATCACCACAAAAAAGCGCACATGATTTGCGAGCTTTCGCCCTACTCCTGCATGCCCAACACCATGTCGATCGGATCCATGGCCAATGTCACCGGCAAATATCCGGATCTGCTCTATGCCCCGATTGAAGTCAAAGGTGACGCGGAGGTGCACGCGCTTTCCCGCTGCCAGATGATCCTGACGGAGGCGAAGCGGCGCGCCCAGACGGAATTCGACGAGGCGCTCGAAAAAACGGGCCTGACCGTCGAGCGCATCCGGGAATACGAAGCCGAACATCCCGAACTCCGGCGCGCCACCTACCGTGTGCCGCACATGGGCTACGCGGGAGCGGCCGCGAACTACATCCATTACCTCGCGCAAAGGCGCGGCCTGGCGGGAGCGCGGCGGCAAACTCCCTCCGGCGTGGCCCTCGAAACGGGAGGTGCCAGCAATGGCTAGCGGCAATTTAGTTCAAATCGGCGCCCTCTCGGGCAGCTTACCCGCGCCGCACGATGTGCCGGAAACCCCGCCCGTCCGCGCGGAGGGCCAGTTGTTCTGCGGGATTGACGTGGGCAGCACGACCTGCAAGTTTGTGCTGGCCTCGGCCCAGGGCGACGTCCTCGCGCAGGCCTACGAACGCCACAACACCAAACAGGCCGAAAAGGTCCTCGGATTCCTCATCGGCCTGGAACGCACCCACGGCTTTACTCCGCACCGCGACCTTCTCTTCTTCACCGGCTCCGGTGCGGGGCTGATCGCGCCCCTGGCGGGGGGAAAGGTCATCCAGGAAGTCGTAGCCGTCGCCGCCGCCGTCGAAAGACTCCATCCCTCGGTTCACTTCGTCAGTGAAATCGGCGGGGAGGACATGAAGACGATCTTCTTCACCGGAAGCGCCAACACCAAAAGCAAGCAGGTGCTGATGCAAAGCGCCTGCTCGGGCGGCACCGGCACCTTCATCGAAAAGACCGCCCGCAAGCTGGAAATTGCGCCGGAAGAACTCGCCAAGATGTCCTACTCCGGACGCACGCTGCACAAAATCAGCAGCAAGTGCGGAATTTTTGCCGAAGCCGACGCCAACACCCTGCTGAAGGCCGGCGTCTCCGTCGAGGAAATCATCGCTTCCCTGTTCGAAGCGGTGGTGTACCAGAATCTGGCCACGCTCACGCGCGGCAATACTCCCGCGCCGGAAATCCTGCTTCTCGGCGGACCCAATCTCTTCTTCTTGGGTTTGCAGGAGGCGTGGAGACATCACCTGCTGCAACTCTGGCAGGAGCGACGCGTCGAGCTCCCCGCCGGCAGGGACCCGGCCTCCCTGATTCATGTGCCGGACGATGCGCTGTACTACGCCGCGCAGGGCTGCATTGAACTGGCGCGGCGCGAATCGCAGACCGCGGCCCTCTACAACGGGACGGCCAAGCTCCGGTGGTGGATCGAGGAAGGGCAATTCGAGGAAAAGAAAAAGATGGGCCGCGGCGGACTGTGGAAGGACATCGAGGAATTGAATGCCTTCAAAACCCGCTACGGCCGGACGGACCAGGTGAACCACGCGGGCGGCAACGGCCACGGCCGGAGCCATGGAACCGGCCAGGGCGGCGGCAACGGCACGGCGGCGATTCTCGAGATACCCAACGACGAGCCCGTCGAAGGGCTTGGCCCGGTTTCGATCGGCTGTGACTTCGGGTCCACGACGGCCAAGGCCGTGTGCATTTCGCCGGAAAAAGAGCTGGTGTTTTCCTGTTACGCCCTCAGCAAGGGAAATCCCATCGAAGACGCCAAGGTGCTGTTCCGGCAGATTCGCGAGGCGCTGGGGGACGGAGAGGTTCTGTCCCTGGCGATCACGGGGTACGGCAAGGATCTTCTGAAAGACATCCTGGGCGCCGATTGCCCCGTGGTGGAAACCATCGCGCACGCCACCGCGGGCCTCCACTATTTCCCCGACGCGGATTGCATCTGCGATGTCGGCGGCGTGGACGTGAAGATCATGATTCTGAACAACGGCGCCGTCACCGATTTCCGCCTGAACTCGCAGTGTTCCTCCGGCAATGGAGCCTTTCTGCAGGGCGTCGCCGAACGCTTTCAAATCCCCATGAACGAAATCGCCGACGGCGCCTTCCGGGCACAGGCCATGCCGCAGCTTTCCATGGGCTGCGGCGTCTTCCTGCAAAGCGACATCGTCAACCAGCAGCGCAAAGGCTGGCACGCGGACGAAATTCTCGCCGCTCTCTGCGCCATTCTGCCCCTGAATGTGTGGATCTACGCGGGCGGGCTGAACAATCTCCGCCAGGTCGGAAGGAAATACATCCTACAAGGCGGCACGCATCGCAACCTCGCCGTCGTGAAAACGCAGGTGGATTTCATTCTCTCCAAGGTGCCCGACGCGGAAGTCGTGGTGCATCCCTACTCCGGCGAGGCCGGAGCCATCGGCGCGGCCCTGGTGGGGCTGGACTGGTGGGAGCGAGGAGGCCAGACCACCTTCCGGGGATTCGAAACGGTCGAGGGACTGTCCTACAAGACGACCACCTCGGTCGACACGGTGTGCCACTGGTGCCCGGTCAACTGCCAGCGGAGTTTTATCGACGTGCAGTTGGTGGGAGGAAAAGGACGTCCGTGGAGCAAAGTTCCCGTCAGCGAGGGCTGGGAGCGCGTGGTGGTGAATAATTCCTGCCCCAAGGGACTGGTCGAGGACGTCAGCGAGATGAAGGTCATCCGGACCGGAATCGAGAAGACAAAAGATGCGTATCCGAATATCGCCGACGTGGTTCGGAAAGAAGCCTTCCGCCGCGTGTCCGCCTAAGGACCGCTCGCGGCTCCGCGTCGGCATCCCCAAGGTCCTCAATATCTGGACGACCCACCAGTTCTGGGTGGGTTTTCTCAAGGCACTGGGGGTATCCTCGGAAAACATCGTTTTCAGTTCGGATACTTCCGAGGAGCAGGGCCGCGAATTCGGCAAGGGCCGCGGCACGGTGGATTGCTGCTTCCCCGTCAAATGCATGAGCGGCCATTATGGGGAGCTCATCTTTGGCCAGAAAAAGAAAATCGACGTTCTCTTCAGCCCCATGATCTTCTCCCTGCCCTCCGTCCTGCGCGGCCACGTGGTGGACACGGCCACGTGCAGCCGGGTAGCGGCCGGGCCGGAAAACACCAAGGCCGGCTTCCTGAAGGAGCGCGATGTCTTCGCCGAAAACGGGATCACGCACGCCGCGCCATTCGTGTGCCTTGGCGACCGGCACATGGCGGCGGAGCAGCTTCATGCCTCCCTGAAGGATATTTTCGATCTGGACCTCGAGGAAACGCAGCGGGCGGTGCAGGCTGGGTATGAGGCGCTGGACAACTTTGAAGCCAAAGCCCGGAGCCGGAGCCGCGAGATTTTGTCCTGGTGCGCGGAACACAGCAAACCCTGCATCCTGATCCTGGCGCGCCCCTATCACATGGATACGGGAATCGGCCACGACATCGAAGGCGAATTGCAGGCGCACGGCTATCCCATCCTCTGGCTGCAATACCTTCCCGCCGATGACGATCTGATGAACTGGCTGTTTGCCGAAGACCTCCGCAGCGGCCACATCAAACATCCGCTGGATATCTCCGATGTCTGGACGTCGTCCTACAGCAGCAATACCAATGAGATTCTGTGGGGCGCCAAGGTGGCCGCGCGTTGTCCCTGGATCACCTGCGTGATCCGCCTCTCCAGCTATGAATGCGGGATGGACCAGCCGACCTACACGCCCACGCAGAAGATCGTCGAAGCCACGGGCACGCTGTTCTTCAAATTCGGCGATCTGGACGCCACCAAGCCCACGGGAAGCATCCGCATCCGCGTCGAAACCATTGTCCACTACCTGGCGAAGTATTCGCAGGATGTCATCCGCAAGAAGCTGGCCCTGCTGCCTCCCAACGGCCCCTTCCCTGCCATTTCGTCAGGACAATTGCCACAAACACAGGGGGCGGTTTTGCCGGTCCGGCCGAATCTGACATGAACGCAGATTCTTGCGGCACTACAAGAATGGAGTTGGGGCAGGGACGGCTGCGTTAGATCCTCATCGTGAGAGACTTCGTTCAAACCACCAGACCGAGAACCCGAAAAGGGCCGTTCCCAGAACGGCGATGCCGACGATGTCCCACGCGACAAACGAAAGCCCGTTACCTTTCAAAATCACTCCATAACCGAAATCAATGAAGTACCGCAACGGAGAGATCAGGCTGAGCCAGCGCATCCAGCGGCTCATGGCCTCCGGCGGATTCCACGCTCCCGATAGAAAAATCATGGGCTGCAGGATCAGCAGCATGATCATCATGGCCTGCGCCAGGTTCCGCGCCACGACCGCAATGGCGATTCCCATGCTCGTCATGGCGAACACGTAGAGCGCAGCGACGCTATAAAACAGCACGAGACTCCCACGGATCGGAACGTGGAATACAGGTCTCAAGACCAGGACAAAGCTGAGCACAGAAAGGCCGAGCACCAGCACGACGGTAGGAATAATCTTCGCCAGAAAGATTTCTATGGAACGCGCCGGGCTGACGAGCAATTGCTCAAGCGTGCCGTGCTCCTTCTCCCTCACCAAATCGGCTGCGGTCAGCAGCAAGGACACCATGGTGAACATGTTGAACAGCTCAAGCAGGCTGCTGAACCACGAGCTGAGCATGTTCGGGTTAAATTGCACGCGCACGCGCTGATCGATGCTGGGAAGGCTGCTCAGGCTGAATCCGGCGGCGCTGGCGCGCCGTTCCAGAACGGAAATGGAGTAGTCGCTGGAAATCTCCGCGATGTAGGCAACCGCGATGGTCGCAGGCATGGCGAGAGCGCCATCGGTAATCACCTGGACTTGCGCTTGTCCCGCTCCATCGACTCTTCGCTGGAAGTCCGGAGGAATCACGACCACAATGGACGCTTTGCCGCTGTCCAGCCACGGGGCGATTTCTTGATCCCGATTGAGGTATGCCACGATTTTGAAATAGGGCAGCTGCAGGTGGCTCAGGAACTCGCGGCTGGCCGGGCTTCGGCTCAAGTCGTATACCACGGCCGGCACGTTCGTAATCTCCATCGCCCTGCCGCGTCCCGATGTGAAAATGGCGGCCGTAAATGCCCAAAGCAGAATGATGACCAGCGCACGGTCCCGGAAGATCTGAACGAATTCCTTCCGAATCAAACCGCTCAACCGGCGCAGCATCTCAGCCCACCTTCTTCCGGAAGGCGATGATCGCAATCCCATAGACCACGAAAGCGAACGCGCACAGCGTAAGAAAATCCGGGATGTAGTAGTAAAACCCCAGCCCTTTCAAGAACACGCCGCGCGCCATGCCCATGAAGTACGACGCCGGAATCACACGGCTGATCATTTGCGCCGAACGATCCATGCTTGCGATGGGAGTGAGCATCCCTGAAAACAGCATCGAAGGAGTCATCAAGCCCACGAACGTTATCAAGATGGCGGCGACTTGCGTCCGGCACAGGACGGAGATGACCAGCCCCAGCCCGACGCAGCAACAAATGTAAAGCAGCGCCGCCAGAGTCAGCACGAAAAAGTTCCCGACGAATCTCACCTGGAACACCACCATGCTGAGCGCAAAAAGAAGAAAATAGTCGGCCAGCGCAACACCGATATACGGGACGGCTTTCCCCACAATCACCTCCCACCGCCGCACGGGCGAGCAGTAGAGATTGAAGATCGTGCCCCGTTCCTTCTCCCGCACCACCACCAGCGCCGCCAGCAAGCTCGGATAGAACATCAGGTTGATTACCAGCAACCCCGGCACGATGGAATTCTTCGTCTCGAGCGACGGGTTGTACCAGACCCGGCCTTCCACGGACACAGGCAGTAGAGTCGTCGCCACCACACCTCTTCTCGCGAGATAGTCCGCCGCCAGTTGGGCGTTGAACTGCGCATCGATAGCCGCAACATAGCCGGTGACTACCAGCGCACGGGTGGCGAAGGAACCATCCACAAGGATCTGCACCGTGGCGGGCTTTCCGGCGCTCAGCTTGCGCGAAAAATCCGGCGGGATCACAACCACCGCGCGCACTTCCGCGGATCGAATCATGTGGTCCAACTGGGCCGGATCGTTCACCAGCCCTACGAGATGGAAGTACTCCGAATTGGTGAAGGAATAGATGTATTCCCGGCTGAGCGAACTCCGATCCTGATCGTAAAAGGCCACCGGCAGGTTCTTAACGTCCAGCACGAAGCCCAATCCGAGAAGAGTCATGACGACCACAGGCACGGCAATCGCCAGCCCTAAATAGATCGGATCGCGAAGCACCTCCCTCGTCTCCTTGCGTACGATCGCCAGAATGCGGCTATGCATGGACCCTCTCCCCACGGCGGATGAAATCGATGAACGTTTCGTCCATCGAGAGAGCCGGTGAACTGATCTCCGCGCCCGTGATGCCGGAGCGGCTCAACAACGACAAAGCCTTCCGCTCGTCGACCACGGGATCGAGGCTTCGCACGTGAATGCTATCCCCGTAAAGGACAGCCATAGGAAAACCGGACACAATGGCGTCGAACGCCACTCGTAACTTCGGCGCGCGAATCGCGAGCATCTTCCCGGAATGGCGCTCCGATGCCTGTTTGAGCGCCGGCGGCGAATCCACCGCGATCAAACGCCCTTGATCCATCAGGCCGAGCCGATCG
Organism: Terriglobia bacterium; assembly: GCA_020072765.1. Lineage (GTDB taxonomy): Bacteria > Acidobacteriota > Terriglobia > Acidiferrales > UBA7541 > Palsa-295. Next base: position 90,233 of record JAIQGD010000033.1, on the reverse strand, counting down.
CAGTGCGCGGCCTCGTCCATGTAGTGCGTCGATACCAGCACGGTGACGGATGATTCGCGCGACAGCGAATAGATCAGATCCCAAAAAGTCCGGCGCGCCGGAGGGTCAACGCCCGAGGTAGGCTCGTCCAGAAACAGCACGGGGGGTCTGTGCAGCACGGCACAGAGCAAGGACAATCGTTGCCGTAGCCCGGCAGGCAGGTCTCCCGCCAGCCGCGACTCGAACGGTTCGAGCCCCAGGGACGCCGTCACGTCGCTGAATTTCACATCCCGCACGCCGTACAGGTCCGCGTACAGCCGCAAGTTCTGCTTCACGCTCAGATCCCGATACAGCGAAAAGTGCTGCGACATGTAACCGATCTGCGTCCACACGCGCTCCTTCTCCGTCTTGATGTCCAATCCGGCCACGCGAATTACACCGGCGGTCGGCCCCAGCAGTCCGCACATCATTTTGATCACAGTGGTCTTGCCCGCCCCGTTCGGGCCGAGCAGACCAAAAATCTCTCCCCGTTCGACGTGAAGGTCGACGTTGTCCACGGCCACGAACTCGCCAAACCGGCGAGTCAGCCCGCGGCATTCAATCGTGACCGGACTGATGCGTTCGCGTGACGGAGGAAGAGGAAGCCTGGGTGCTTGCGATTTTCCCGTGGTCAGAAGCTGCAAGAAGACGTCTTCGAGAGTCGGTTCCAGAGGTGAGATTTGGCGAACGTCGATCTTTTCGGCACTCAAACCCGCTTCCATCTCCTTCAAATCCCCCCCAAATCGGATGTGGATTTCTTCCCCGAAGACTTCCGTGGACGTCACATCGCTCCGGTTGCGAAGAATATGGAGGGCGGCCGTCTGTGGTTCCGCGGTGATCCTGGCGTAGCGTCCTTCTGCCTTCTGTTTGATTTCCCCCGGCGTCCCTTGCCAGAGGATCGCGCCCGAGTGAAGCAGTCCGATCCGATGGCAACGTTCGGCCTCGTCCATGTAAGACGTGCTGAGCAGTACGGTCACCTGTCGCTCTTCCACCAGTCGCCGGATGATGTGCCAGAAATCTTGCCGGGAAATGGGGTCCACACCTGTCGTGGGCTCGTCCAGAAGAATCAAGTCGGGCAAATGGATCAGCGTGCAGATCAGAGCGAGCTTTTGGCGCATCCCGCCGGAAAGATTGCCCGCGCGCCGGCTCAGGAAGGGCTCGAGGCGGGTCATGCTCAGAAGATCAGCGCGATTCCTTCGGTAGGCGTCTTCGGGCAGTTTTCGCAAATCCCGGAAGAAGTCGATGTTCTCGGCGGCCGAGAGGCTTTCATAAAGGTTCACGCCGAGCCCTTGGGGCATGTAGCCGACTCGGCTTTTCACCGCCTCAGGATCGGCGACAACGTCGACTCCACCCACCGCCACCGAGCCTTGATCGGCGCTCAGCACGCCCGCCAGGATCTGAATGATACTGGTCTTACCGGCTCCGTCGGGACCAATCAGGCCGAAAATTTCCCCGCGGCCAACCTCGAACGAAACGTCTCGGATCGCCTGCACCCTCTTGCGGCGCCCATAAAATCGCCCCAGTCTTTTGACGTCAATAACCGGCTGAGATTCCGGCGTCATTTCGATCCTTGCTGGGGCGGCACCGCCTTCCAATGGATGGCGCCATCGGCGGGCATCCCCGGCTTAAGAATTCCTTCCGGGTTCACAAATGTCAGCTCGACGCCGAACACGAGCTTTACGCGCTCTTCCTTGGTCTCCACATTCTTCGGAGTAAATTCAGCCTGTTGGTAGACTTTGGTGACCCGCGCCTCGAATTTCCTGCCAGGAAAAGCGTCCACGGTCACTTCCGCTCGGTCTCCCAACTTAATCTTCGGGATATCGGGCTCGGGAATGTAGACCTTCACGTACAGCCGGTTCATATCCACCATCACGAAAAGCGGAGCACCCGGAGTGACGACATCGCCCACTTCGACCGGCCTCGCAAGTATCGTCCCGTCCGCCGGAGCGTAGATATTGCGCTCCGCGATGTTGGCCTGAGCTACACCGAGCTGTGCCAGGGCCGATTGACGGCTCTGTTGCAACGCCCGCAGTTGCTGAACCTTCAGCTCCACCGTGTCCCTCGCGGCCTCTGCGACCTTGAGATTCGCTTCCGCCTGCGCGAGTTCCTTTTCGGATGCCTCGACATCGGCTTGGCTTGTCTGGTAGTTCATCGTCGCCGCGTCCAAGGCGCTCTTGGAAACGACGCCTTGATTGTAGAGGCCCAGCGCGCGCTGATATTCCGCGCTCGTGTTGGTCAGCACAGCTTTCGAATGCGCGAGACGGGCCTTCGCGCTGCTCACAGCCGCCTCGGCGGCGGCTGCGGAAGCAGCTGTGTTCTTGGTGGTGTAAGCCACGTCGATCGAGGCTTGCTTGATCTGCGCATCCAGAGTCGCGACGCTGGCATGGGCACTCGCGAGCTGCGCGTCGAGCTGGTCGGATTCCAATTCCGCCAGGAGTTGCCCCTTCTTGACGGTATAACCCTCGTCTACGCGCAGGCTCTTGACGCGTCCCTGAATCTCTTTGGGGGCCAGAGTGACTTCGCGTCCCTCGATTCTTCCACTGGCGACGATAACGTCTCGGGGCGGCTTTCGAAGTAGTCCCGGTAAAATGCGCAGCGACAGTCCGATCAACGCTGCCTCCGCAACCCCTGCGATCAGTAGAGTTTGCACCCACCTCTTCGGTCTGGTTCCCCCTCCAGACCCCGGGGCTGGCGCTTCCTCAGCCGCCGTCTTCGGGATCGTGGAGTCCTGGTCGATCGCCGGACCTTTCATATTCTCTTTCCTTGTAAGGCTCCCTATACAAATAGCCGAGTGGCGCGGTTAACCGTATGACCCCTGTCACTGAAGGACGTGACCTGGCTCACAAAACCGGGATCACAAAGGCCGTGGCAACGTTTGCGGGCTCCCTGCCCCTTCTCTTTCCTTGATCCAATAGAAAAGTGAATGGCGCATCACGTGTTCATTATCTTCGCCGGCGGCCAGCACTGTGACGCAGATCACTGCAGCGGTGAGGGGGCAGTACTTAGACTGGTTCTAGGTAGTGTGAATTGAGCCACTACCGTGCCTCGGGTCGCAGCAATTTGCAAGGCCCGGTTTCATCCGGCACTTCGGAAAGGAGGAGAATCTGCAATGCGTGCTGCAACTCAACATCGTACATTCGGAACGAGCGTCAACCTTATGGAGAAGGCGCGGAACGAGGTCATCGACATTCTCAATGCTCGCCTGGCGGACACCATCGACCTGAAGACACAGGCCAAGCAAGCCCACTGGAACGTGAAAGGGATGAACTTCGCTTCCTTGCATCCGCTGTTCGACAGCATGGCCACTCACCTCGACGATCAGGCCGATCTCGTCGCTGAACGCATCACGGCGCTGGGAGGAATAGCCCTCGGCACTACCCGGCTGGTGGCGGCCACATCCAGCCTGCCCGAGTATGACCTGAACGCCACGAGTGGCGAGCAGCATGTCCGGGCGCTGTCCAAGGGATTGGCACAACTGGCTAATGCGGCGCGAACGGCGATCAACCGCACGGCCGAACTCGGCGATCAGGGCACATCGGATCTGTTCACTGAGATCGTGCGTGCCGCAGACAAGGACTTGTGGTTCCTGGAGGCGCACCTGCAAGGCTGATCTCCTCGCAGATGCGGCTTCCAGCGCGGGAAAGTCATCGCGCATTGGCAGGCGCCACCAGACGCCTGCCGTTACAGCGAGGATAGAAGAAAGCCGCCGTCGACCACGACGGTCTGGCCGGTCATGTACGAGCCTTGGTGGCTCGCCATGAGCAACGCCACGTCGGCAATTTCACGCGGCTGCCCGATGCGCGGGATGGGCTGCCGCGCAAACACCTCCGCGCTGCGCTGCTCGTCCTTCCAGTAATACTCGCTCAGCGAGGTCTGAATCAGGCCGGGCGCAATTGCGTTCACGCGCACCCCTTGGGGCCCCAATTCCAGCGCGTAGGACTGCGTCATCATGATCAGAGCGGCCTTGGTCATGCTGTAGAGCAGGCTGTGATGTTGCGGGCGCAGGCCCGACATCGAAGCGATGTTGATAATCGACCCGGAGCCGCGCGCGCACATTCCCGGAGCCACCAGCTTCACCAAGCGAAACGCGCTCTTCAGATTGACGTCCACCATCTTGTCGAACTGCGTCTCGTCCATATCGAGGCACGGCCCGTGCGCCAGGTTCGTTCCGGCGTTGTTCACCAGAATGTCCACGCGCCCGAATTCGCGCGTGGCCGCTGCCACCATGCTCTCGATCTCCTCCAGCCGGCCGACGTGGCATGCCATGGGCTTCGCCGCCGGACCAATCTCCCGCGCCACCTGGTCGAGCGTTTCCTGCTTTCGCCCGCAGATCACCACCCGAGCGCCCTCGCGCGCAAACGCCTCGGCAATCGCTCTGCCGATGCCGCGGCTGGCTCCCGTGACAATCGCAATCTTTTCCTCGAGTAGGCCCACGATTCGCACTCCCGTCTTCCCTGCTAAAGCCTCGTCAGAATGGCCGAGTGTACCGCACTCGTTCCGCACCGTAAAACGGAACGGCGAACGTACGGGAGAGACGGGCCGGCCATCCGTGCGCACAGCACGAATCGCCGGCGGGCCGAGCCGTCAGGCGGCCGAGGAATGAACCCGGGGCCAGGGTTTGCGTTGCTGGTAACTGCGCGCCAGTTCGAGGTAGATGCCGATGTCGCGGTCGAGGTCCGATTGCGTCCCATCAAAGTAGAAATTGCGGATCGGAATTCCGGCGTTATCGCGGCTGACGCGCGGATAGATGGCCTCGCAGACAATCCCGTTCATGCACGTAAACGGGCTGATGTCGATCACTCCGTCCAGGCCCTTGCGGGCAAAATACACGGTCTTCCCGATGTTCACGACCATCTCGCCCGAAGTGCTCATCGCGGGAAGATACGGCTCGGCGTAGTCGAGCAACTCCTGAATATCCTCGGGCTCCTCATATCCGCGAAACTCGTCGCGAAACAGAGACACCAGGTCGTGCTCATGACGCCAGCGCCGTTTTCGAATACCGGCTTCCCTGCAGCCGGAACATGCGCGACGCCTCGGAGTTCGTGTACCAGATCCACTCGGAGATATCGTTCATCCACACTTCAGCTCCGGCCTCTTCCAACCGCCGCACCAGATCTTCGTTGCTGAACGTATTCAGCCGGCAAAAGATCTCCCCCACGATCCCGATCAAGGGACGCACATAACCGTTGCGCCTCGGAAGCATGCGGAACAGCCCGTGGGCGCGGAGCAGGCATTCGCGAAGACGTTCCATCTGCGCGCCATAGCCGCCATGATTACATTCGAGGACACGGCACAGGTCGCGCACACATTCCTCATGGACCGCATCCGCCGCGCCGGGAATGGCTTCATACGGACGCGCCTTCAGCAGCAGTTTGCGCAAAATGTCCGAAGAGACAATCGCCCGCCACCCGCTCCTCACGAAGTGCGTGGAATTCTCTCCCAGGTCGCTGTAGCCATTCTCGAACGAGGGTGAAAGCAGGGTGACGTCGCGGTAGCCCAGCGTCTCCAGGACCGATCTCAGGTACGGCAGATACTGCCCGAAGCGGCACGGGCCCTGCCCCGTGGCCATCAAGAAGGCGGTTTTCCGCGGGTCGGTTCCCGGCCGCTCCAGCACTTTCAAATAATCGCCCATGGTGACCTTGGTTGGATAGCACTCGTCGCCGTTGGTGTGGCGCGCGCCGAGCTCTCGGGTGCGCGCATCCGACCGCGGCGTGCATTCCGCATCCACGCCCAGCGACCGGAACACGGCGGCGAGGGCGCGCGCGGGAGCATCGGACATCGGCGGCAACCACAGTTTTTTTCCGGCCAGCGGCCCAGGCGGCGCCGGGGCGCCGCCGCGGCTCAGTTGGGAGAAGAACATCGCAAGACCCCCTTGCTGTCGAGATAGGCCTCGCAGCGCGTCAAGTAGCCGGCATCGTTGCCGTGCCCGTCGAATTGCAGCACGAGAAAAGGAGCTCCGGCCACATCGCGCAGAAAGTGCTTGATGAAGGAATCGGGCCCGCACTTGAAGTTCGTGACGTAGAGAATATGAAAGTTCGCGTGGAGGCGGGCGAAGCGCCCTGCCTCCAGAATCCGCCGCCCCGAATTCCAGAACATGTTGGGATGCAGGTCGTCGCTGGCATGCTCATCCAGCGGGAGAAAGTCCAGCGGCACCACGTTCACGCCATACAGGTCGCGCAGTTTCCGGGGAATATCGCAATTGCTGCTGCGGTCGTAGATGTTGTACGGCCGGCCGACCACCAGAATCGCGGGCTCGCGCGTCTCGTCGAGCACAGCGCAGGCCTCGCGTCCCGCCGCGAGCAGCCGCTGGGTGAACGTTGCCTGCGCCTGGTAGGCAATATCCACGGCTGCGTTGCTCTCCCTGCGGCTCACGCCCAGGCCCGCGAAGCAGTCCGCCAGTTCGCGCTTCACGTGCTCGCGGCCCAGCCGAAAATGGATGGTCGGCGCCAGCACTTTCTGCGCACACGGGAAAATTGCCGGAGCCGATCGCACCACGAACGGAAGGGTCTGGTTCCAGGGACACAGTTGCGAGGCGATGGGAGACGCCGGCGCTTCCATGTCCACCACATTCGGCAACAGCACATAGTCCAGAGGACGATCTCCTGGTTTTTCCTCGAGCAGCCTCTGCACGTGCCCGTGGGTGATCTGCACCGGAAAACACGGCTCCGCCACGCTCAACTCCGCGCCGCGGGTGGCGATATGCCGGTCGGTCGGCTCGGAGACCACCACTTCAAATCCCAGCGTCTCGAGATAGGCGCGCCAGAACGGAAACCGGTCGTAGAAATACATCCCCTGCGGAACGCCGATGCGCATCGATCGCGAGGGCGCGCGGGCTCCATTGCCTTCCGGCCCCGCCCGATGGCCGTCGCGCAACACTTCATCGCGAAACGCCAGCAGATCCGCGATCACCGGCTGGCGGTCGGTGCGCACGCGCTTGCGGAACTTGTCCGAGCATTTATCGCCCCAATACGTCTTCCGGCCCTCGACCGTGATCTCCTTCATGTCACAGTAGTTCGAGCAGGCCTTGCACACGAATTCGCGCGTTTCAAAGGGCGTGCGCTCCAGATCGAAGCCGCGGAACGTCGAAATCCCCTGCCGCCGATCGAGCCCGCGCCGTGCGCCGTTATCCTGCGTGGCGTGCGCGCGGGTTCGGGTTCGCATCACCTGCTGCGCGATCAACGCCATCCCGATGGCGCCGATGATCCCGTTGTGCGGAGGCACAATGATGCGCTTTCCAAGAAGCCGGGAGAATGCCGCCGCGACCGCGTCGTTGTATGCCGTGCCGCCCTGAAAGTAGATCACGTTGCCGATCTTGCGGCCCCGCACGACGCGGTTCAAATAGTTCAACGCCACCGAGTACGCCAGCCCGGCCGTCAGATCTTCGAGTTTCGCACCGCGCTGCATCGCGCCGGTGACGTCGCGCTCCATGAACACCGTGCAGCGCTCCCCCAGCCGCGCGGGAGCGCCCGAGGACAGCGCCAGGCGCGCGAATTCATCCTTGATTTGAATCCCCATGCGCTCGGCCTGCTCCTCCAGGAACGAGCCGGTGCCCGCGGCGCAGGCTTCGTTCATGGCGAAGTCCACCACTACTCCGCGGTCGAGCGAGATGAATTTCGAATCCTGGCCGCCGATTTCGAAGATCGTGTCCACCGGGCCGAGAGCGTTGCCCGCATTACCCCCGTCCGCGCCCGAGCGCCCCAGCACGAGCGTGTCGTGGACATAGACCGCTCCGGTCTTGTGCGCGGTGATCTCGTCGTTCACGGTGTCCGCCCCGACCAATTCTCCAATCAGCTCGCGGCCTGAGCCCGTCGTGCCCACGCCGCGCACATCAATGCGCGAGCCCAAAAGCTGGTCGATTTCCCGCAGCCCGTCCTGCACCACTTCAATCGGCCGTCCCGCCGTTCGCAGATAGATGCCGTGCAGCAGGCGCCCCGCTTCGTCCAGCACGGCGAGATTGGTGCTCACCGAGCCGACGTCAATCCCAAGAAACACAGGCAGTCTTTGCTCACTCCCGGCGGGCAAGGGCTCGGTCCTCGATGCCTCGCTACGATCGCGGAGCAGCAGGACATTCCCCAGCCCGAGCGGCTCATGTGCGGACGCAGCGGCGGCATCACGCCCGCCAACCACGCCTCCCGTCGACACGACTCTCGGCCCGGACGCTTCGCTGCGCCACGCGGCCTCTTCCAGCAACGCCGCGCCGATGGCGCCGAGCCACGCGTACAATTCCGGCACCAGGATTTCCGCCGGGCCGAGATGAAATGCCTCCGCCAGAGCCTGCGTCACCCCGGCGTTCTGCGATACGCCGCCCACAAACGCCACCGGCGGGACTACCTTCTTGCCCCGCACAATGTTGCTCTTGAAATTCCGCGCCACCGCCTCGCACAGTCCCTTCAGCACTTCATCGGTGGCATAGCCCTTCTGCTGCGCGTGAATCATGTCCGACTTCGCGAAGACGGAGCACCGCCCCGCAATCCGCGCGGCCGTCTTCGCCTGCGACACGATCGCGCCGATTTCTTCCACGCGATACCGCAGCCGCGAAGCCTGCTGGTCGATGAACGAACCCGTTCCCGCCGCGCACTCGCCGCTGGTCGAGTAATCCAGTATGCCTCCGCCGAATCGTTCTCGCGGGTGCGCCGCGGCGCTGCATTCAGCCCCGGGGTTGTCCAATAGCATGTACTTCGAGCTCTCCCCTCCCATCTCGAAGATCGTGCGCACGCCGGGATAAAACACCGACGTTCCCCTGGCTATGGCCTTGAATTCGTTCTCGTAAGCGATGCCCAGCAGTTCCGCCACTTTCCGCCCGCACATGCCGGTCACGCGTATTTGCTGGCTGTCCACATCTCCGAAGGCGGCCTGAAATCCAGCGAGCAAATCCTGGGCAGCTTGCGTGGGATTGCCAAAAGTGCGGAGGTAGTCGGAGATGAGAAGGTTCAGGCCTGTGTGCCGTACCAATTCGGGAGAAACAACATGGAAGTTCTTCACTTCCGCGACCGGCCCAGCACAACCCTCGAACCGATCAATTGCGCTTACCGCTGCCAGCTTGACGCTCACGCTTCCGACGTCAAGACCGACTCGTATCCCCATGGCCGCACGCCCCCAAGGCCTCTGATGGCACCCGCAGGCATCTTCTCTCGATTCGCAGGGCGCCGTTTGTGAGCCGCCTCACCCGACTCGGTGATTTCGGTCACAAGCGACCCGCCACAAACTCTAGAGTCGCCCCACGCGCCGGAGTGCCTCAACACATGCTGGATTGCGCCCGCAAACTCGTATATTGTTCGACGGAGCGACCGGGCGGGAACGGGTCGCGCTCGATATATACCATACTGGCGAAAAAAAGAGGTGAGTGCGCATGGCCATGGTTAGCGGCGGAGAGCTTCTGGTTCGGACCTTGCTCAAGGCAAACGTGACAAACATCTTCGCGCTCCACGGCGCCCACCTGGAGACCATCTTCCAATCCTGCCTGGACCACCACATCCGGCTGATCGACACGCGCCACGAAATGGCCGCGGGTCACGCCGCCGAATCCTACGCTCGCTGCACCCGCGGCCTGGGCGTGGCCATGGCCACCGCCGGTCCCGGTTTCACCAACATCATCACCTCGATCACCAACGCCTATCTGGACCGCACGCCGGTGCTCTACATCACCGGCTCGGCCGGACTAAACGAAGCCGAGACCAACAGCCTGCAATCCGGCTTCGATCAGGTGGCCGTCGCGACACCCATCACGAAATGGGTCCATCGCATCACCGTGGCGAACCAGATTCCGCGCCTCGTCGCCCAGGCCATCCGCCTGGCGACCTCCGGACCCACCGGCCCCGTCCTTTTGGACATGCCCATGGACGTGTTGACGGCGCAGATCGAAGAAACCTCGTGCCCCATCCCGGAAAATGTGCTCGTCGACGTTACGCCGCAGCCGCACGCGCAAGCCGTCGAACACGCCATCGAATTGCTGGCGGGCGCGGCGCGCCCGGCCATCATGGTGGGAGCCGGCGCCTATCAATGCGGCGCGGGCGAGGAGTTGCGGGCCTTCGTTGACGCCACCGGCATTCCCGTTTTCTCCGATTTCCAGGCGCACGGGCTGTTGCCCAGTAATCACCCACTGTACGGCGGCACGTTCCACAAGATGGCTGATCTTTCCGCGCCCAATCAGCGTCCGGACGTGATCCTCGCCCTGGGCGTCCGCTTCGGCCTTTTCACCTTGGGCATGAGCGACATGGTCGTCCCCCTGGCCGCCAAAATCATCCACGTGGAAGTCGACCCCAAGGAAATCGGCCGGCTGCGGCAGGTGGCGGTTCCCATCGTCGCCGACTCGCGGGAAACTCTGCGCGCCATGAACGCGCGCGCCAAATCGCAAAAGTGGCGGGACTACACGGGCTGGCAGCAGATTATTCGCGATGCCAAGGCCGAGCGCCGCAAGCGCGCCCAGGCCGACCTGAATCGCACGACCTCGCCCATTCATCCGCTGCAGGCGGTGGCGGCGATCGTGGACAACATCAACGAAGACGCCATCGTCGTCGGCGACGGCGCCGAGGCCTATCACTGGATGAACGAAGTGATCCGCCAGAACCATCCGGGAAGCTACATCACTCACGGTTTTCTGGGAGCGGTGGGATTCGGCCTGGGCCTGGCCCTTGGTGCCCAGGCCGCGAATCCGAAGCGGCAGGTTCTGTGCCTGGTCGGAGATGGCGCCATCGGTTTCACGATCACGGAATTCGACACCATGATGCGCCATCAACTGCCCATCGTGGCCGTGGTGATGAACAATCACAGCTGGGCGGCGTCCCAGCACTTTCAGGAAATTGTGTCAGGAGCCAATCGCGTGACGGCTACAACCCTGCGGGACGTCCGGTATCACGATGTCGCCGCGGCCTTCGGCTGCCACGGCCAGCACGTCACCAAGATTCAGGATCTCGGGCCCGCCATCAAGGCCGCGTTCGCCAGCGGCAAGCCGGCCTGCATCAACGTGGCAATCGACCTCGCGCCCCTGCCCCCGGAGCTGCACCTGCTCATGGCGCGCCACTAGCAAGCAACCGAAAGACGGGCGGCTTCGGCGATGCGGGTGCATCCCGCGCCGAAAGCGCTCTCTATCTCGCGCTCGGAGGGGGCGTCCGAACCTCTCGCTCGGCGGCGGCCGGATCGGCCTTGCTCGCATCATCCAGCAGGCGTACAGCGTCGGGACTCAGCTTCAGCTTCGTCGCCCCAATCAATTCCTGCAGTTGATCGAGACTCGTGGCGCTGGCGATGGGCGCGGTGACCCCGTGCGCCACCAGCCACGCCAGCGACACTTGGGCCAACGTGGCGCCCAGATCCTTCGACACGATATCCAGCGCGGCCAGGATGCGGAAGCCGCGCTCGTTCATCATATCCTTCACGCGAAGCCGCGCTCGTTCATCATATCCTTCACGCGATAGCCGCGCGCCTTGCCCTCCAGATCCTTCGCCGAGCGATATTTTCCTGTGAGAAATCCGCTGGCCAGCGAAAAATAACTGATCACGCCGAGATTTTCACGCCGGTAAAGACTCGCCAGCTCTCCCTCGAACTCCGCGCGGTCGTAGAGGTTGTACCAGGGCTGCAGCGTCTCATATCGTGGCAGGCCCTTCGCGGCGCTGACCCGAAGCGCCTCCGCCAGACGCCCCGCCTTGTAATTGGACGCGCCAATGGCGCGCACTTTTCCGGCGCGAATCAATTGCCCATAAGTCTCCAGCGTTTCTTCCAGCGGCGTTTCCGCGTCGTCCCGGTGGGACTGATACAGGTCAATGTAATCCGTTTTCAGTCGCGCCAGCGACCGGTCCACGGCCCGCAGGATGTAGGCCCGGGACAGCCCCTTGTCTTCGGGGCCCATCTCCACGCCGACCTTGGTGGCGATCACCACCTTCTCTCGGCCGCCGCGCTGCTGCAGCCAGTTGCCGATAATGGTTTCCGACTCGCCGCCCTTGTGCCCCGGAAGCCACCGCGAGTAGACGTCGGCCGTATCGATCAGATTCAGCCCCGCCGCCACAAACGCATCGAGCAATTTGAACGAGGTCGGCTCGTCGGCGGTCCATCCGAAGATGTTTCCTCCAAAGGCCAGCGGGCCCACTTCCAGCCCTGAATTTCCCAGTGCGCGCCTGATCACGTCTCGTCTCCCGCCCGTATGGGTCTTGGTATCGGTCCTTGCCGCGATTAGATCTCGCCCTTGGCCATCTGCCCGGCGATGTACTCCGCCTGCCGGATGGCCAGAGCCACAATCGTCAGCGTCGGATTCTCGCCGCCGCTCGATGGGAACTGGCTCCCGTCCGATACGAACAGATTCTTGACATCGTGCGCCTGCCCGAAGCGATTGACCACGCCGTCCCGCGGCTTTTCCGACATGCGGGCCGTGCCCATGTTGTGCGTCGAGGGAAACGGCGGGACGCGCACGGTCCTCTTCGCGCCGATCGAGTGGTAGACGGCTTCGGCCTGCGCGAAACCGTGGTTCCGCATCGCCACGTCGTTGGGATGGTCGTCGCAGTGAATATTCGGGATGGGCATGCCGAAGCGGTCTTTCCGTTCCGCGTGCAGGGTGATCCGGTTGGTTCCGCGCGGCAGGTCCTCGCCGATGATCCACACGCCCGCGGCATTCGCGTACTTCTCGACGATCGAGGCCCGGTCGCGCCCCCAACCCCCCGCCACATTCTGCGCGAAGCCCGGAAAGCTTTGCGGCAGCAGCTCCATCTGGTACCCGCCGGCAAAGCCCCGCTTCGGATTGTGCGCCGCCTCGTCCATGATGATCCCGGATTGCGCCGTGCCCCGGTACATATGCACCGGCTTTTCGAACACGGCGAACACCGTTCCCGTGGTGTGCCGCATGTAGTATTTCCCCACATGCCCGGAGGAATTCCCCAGGCCCTGCGGAAACCGGCTCGATTGGGAATTCAGCAGCAGCCGCGGGGTTTCAATGGCATTGCCCGCGACGGCCACCAGCCGCGCCTTCTGCCGTTGCAGCGTACCGCTGCCGTCCGCGTACACCACGCCGGTCACCTTGCCCGCTGCGTCGTGCTCGATGCGGATCGCCTGCGCTTCGGCGCGGACCTCGGCTTTCCCGGTGGCCTCCGCCCGCGGAATTTCCGTGTAGAGCGTCGCCCACTTCGCGCCAAACGTGCATCCCTGCACGCAGAACCCGGTCTGCTGGCATCCCGCGCGCCCGTCGCGCGGCGACGGATTGATCGCCATCGTCGGCACGCCGTACTTCGTGTAGCCGACCTTCTTCGCCCCCGCAAACAGTACCTTGCCGTGGTTGCTCACGGGCAGGAGCGGAATCCCGTGCGTCCCGCTCACGCCCATCTTTAATTCGGCGCGATCGTAATAGGGCTCCATCTCCTTCAGGTCCACCGGCCAGTCGACCAGGTCCGCGCCCGCGACGTCGCCGTACTCCGTCCTCGTCTTGAATTCGTGTTCCTGAAAACGCAGCGCCACCCCGCCCCAGTGGTTCGTCGATCCGCCCACGAGTTTGCAAATCCAGATGGGCAGATCCGGCCACGACGTCGCCACCGACCAACTGCCCGTCGTGGTCCGCGGGTCGAGCCACGTAAACGCGCCGAACGCCGCGCTGTCGTCGTTCTTGTACTCATTCATCTCGATGCGCTTCCCGGCTTCCAGCACCACCACCGGAACGCCCTTTTGCGCCAGCTCGTTGGCCAGCGTCCCGCCGCCGGCGCCCGAGCCGATGATGACCACCACCGACGAATCGTTCAGATCAAACTTGGCGCCCATTTCCTGCCTCCCCAGCAGCGTGCTGAAAAACCCGAACCGCTTTCAATGTTCGAGTCCGTGTTGCAGCCCATAGTTTGCCGCTCGCAATCCTCTGTAGGGGCGCTGCTTGCTGTGCCCTGCCTGGCAGTAAGATTTGCGAGGCCTTTTCGGAACGCCACCCTCGCTTCACAGCCAATCCAGATCGTTGAACCCGCGGTGCAGGTAGCCACCCAGCAGCGACGACGGCCCCTCGTAGCCGAACTTCGGCCACAGCGCCGGCTGGTTGTACAGCGAGACGACGGTCGTGCCGTACACCTTCTTGAAAAACGCGCCATTTTCGATCTGCTTGATCGCCGCCACGCGCGCCTTCTCGTCCGCCACAGCGGCGTACCCCTTGCCACCGCCCGCGCCCGCCAGCCGGTTCAGCTCGGCGATCCCATCGGCCAGCAGCTGTTTGGCCGACCTGCTCTTCGCCGCTTCCTCATTGAGAGGCGCAACGGCATTCGCATAGAACGCATCCTCCAGCCGGTCATGGGGGAAAAGGTCGCGCACGAATTTCACCAGAGTGCGCACTTCTTCGGGCGTCAACCCCGGAGTCCCGGCCGCCGCCGCTGCCTGCGAGTCCGTCAGGATGGCTGTCCCGCTCACCGCGACAGCCGCGATGGTCGCCGCGCCGCCCGCCAGGAAGCCGCGCCGCGACACCTTGCTCGCCCATTCCAGCAGTCTCATCGTGTCCCCTCCTCCCAGACCTCTTCCAAACTGCAGAGCTTGCTCGGCCAGGTCCCTCGGTGTCAAGTACCGATTCAACGATTGGAATACCCTCGCCCAGCCGCAATCCCGCCAGCATCCGCGATCGCCGCCCCCCGAGGAAATCTCTGCGGACCTCTGGTATCATCGTAACGTTTGGCGCTGTGATCGCGTCTAAATTTCAGGAGACCACCACACTATGAACGCAGGGAAGAAGAGTTGTGGGTTCAGCAGCAGAATTTCCGGCCTCGGCGGATTGCTCCTCGTGGGCCTCTTGATGGCCGGCGCCATCACCTGGTACGCCGGTGGTGCCATCGGCACCGCGCGCGCCGCCGCCGCCCCCAAAAGCGCCGAGGATGGCGTCTACACCGCCGCGCAGGCCGCGCAAGGCAAGACCGCCTACAGCGAAAGCTGCAGCGGATGTCACATGGAGGATTTGAGCGGCAGCGGACAAGCTCCCCCGCTGGTCGGCGACTCCTTCGGACAGTATTGGGACGGCCGCACGGTATTTGATTTGTACGATCTCACGCAAACCAGCATGCCGCAGGACAAACCCGGCAGCCTCACCCCCGACGCCTATCTGGGCATCGTCGCCTTCATGCTGCAATCCAACAGCTACCCGGCGGGGACCGAACCGCTCAAGAACGACCCCGACGCGCTGAAGAACATCCTCATCGGCAAAAAAACGGCCACGAAATAGCCGTTCCGGACCGCTTCCTGCTATTCGGCGGAAAAGGCCAGCAGCACGTTTCCTGCCTGCGCCCCGCTGAGCACCGCGTATCCGGAACCAACGAAGAGCATCCCTCCGGCGATGGTCGGGCCCGCTGAGCCCATCCCGCCGCCGTGGGCATGCACGCCATTCACCGTCGGGAACTCCCGGGCGGTATTGAATTGCCACAGGATTTTTCCGTCCTCGGCCGCCAGGGCGTGCAATCTGCCGTCAAAGCCGCCGCTGAAGACCACGCCCGGAATCATGCTGATGGCCGCGGACTGTCCCGCGTCCTGATCGGTCGGCTTGCGTCCGGCGGCGAGCAGCGGCGTGAACCACACGCGTTCTCCCGTCGCCAGGCGCACCGCCACCATGCCCCCGCTGTGCAGCGCGAAGTAAACATTCTGTTCGTCGGCGGCTCCCCCGAACACGATCAGCCCGAGCGAGTCCGGCACCGGGTCACTGGCCGCCAGCAGGTTCGTTTTCCACACCAGCGCGCCCTTGCGGTCCGGGTCGAACCCGAAAATCGTGCCGCTCTTCTGCCCGGCCACCAGAATCCGGTGCCCGTTCGGCAGCGTGCGCAGGATCGGCGACGATCCGAAATCCCAATCCGGCCCCAGGTGCTTCGGGCAGTTTTCCGAACGATGGGGGTTGTCCTCCGCGCAATCCCCCAGGAACGCGTCATTCGCAAGGCCCTGGAACGACCAGAGGATCTTCCCGCTCGTCATGTCTAGCGCCATGATCGCATCGGAATACTTCGGTACGGGCTCCGTCTCCGCGTCGCCGGTGCCGAAGTAGATGGCATGACGCTTGACGTCCACCGTCGGCGTGCTCCAAACGGAAATGCCGGCCGGGGCCCAGAGTTGCGTGCCCTTGGAATTCTTCCTCACCGGCTTCGGCTCTTCCGGAACCATGTAGCGCTTCCAGAGCTGCCGCCCGGTATTCGCGTCGAGCGCCAGCACGCTGCCGCGGAACGTGCAGCACGGATAGTCCTCGTTCGATCCCGAAAAACCCTCCCACGCCGAGAGGGGAACGAACACACGGCCACCCGATACCGCCGGCGCGCCGGTGATGCGCGCCGCCACATGCTCCTCCACGCGGCGCGTCCACAGCAGACTCCCATTCGCGGCATCCACCGCATACACGTTGGCCTTCAAATCCCCGAAGTACGCCGCATGCTTGGCCGAACCGTCCGTATGGATCGGCGCGATGGTGATCGCGTTGCGCACGGCCGCCTTGGCCTGGAACGACCAGTACACGCAGCCCGTGCGCGCATCGAGCGAGTACACATAACCGTTGTCGCTCCCGACGAACACGCGCCCGCCCACCATCGTGGGCTGCCCGTAGGCCGACACGCCCCCGGGAAAACCGAACGCCCATTTCAACTTCAGGTGAGGCACCTGGCCGGCCGTCAGCCCGGCCGCTTTCGCCGTCTGATAGCGTGTGTTTTCCACGTCCACGCCCCAGCCGTTCCACGCCGCCCCGGCCAGGACATCGAACGGCGGATTGCTCGCGCACCGATTCGACATCGTCTTCGCATCGCCCAGTGCGGCGCTTCCCAGCGGACGGCCGCTCAACGCCTCCGCCACCCGGCGCTTCTGTTCGTCGCTGAGCGTCTTGCCGATCACCGGGGCCATGGACCCCGTGCTCAGCGCGTCATAAATAGCTTCCGGCGTCATTTGTCTGAGCGCGGCGGGGTCCGGGGCGCGGTTCGTGGAAGCTCGGTTGCCGTGGCAGGAGGTGCACTTCGTCTGGAAAATACTGTAGCCGAACTCCGTGCCGAGCGGCGCCGCCGGCGCGGGCTGCGTCTCCTGCTGCCCCTGCGCGGCGCCACGCGGCGCCATCACGGCGCACGCGCACGTCAAAACACACAGCCAGAGCAGATGCCGCTTCCTGTCTCTCATTTTCGTTTTCCCCTCGAGGCCTATTCCGCCGCAAACGCCAGCAGCACATTGCCGGGCATCGCGCCGCCAAACATCACGTATCCCGACGGCACGTAGACCATTCCCTTCACCACCGTCGCGCCCGGGCCGCCCATCGACCCGCCGCGCGCCGTCACACCATTCACGGCCTTGAACTCCTGCGCCGTATTGAACTGCCAGATCACCTTGCCGTCGCTGGTGGAAAGCGCCCGGAAGATGCCGTCCCAGCCGCCCGTAAAGACCACGCCGGGAATGCCGGTCGCTGCCGCGGACTGCCCGAAACGCAGGCCCGCCTTGGTGCGCGGCTCGCCGATCGCGTTCGGGGGACCCAGCTCTTCAAGCGATTCCAGCCGCGTCGTCCACAGCTTCTGTCCCTTCGCCAGATCGATGGCGACGAACGTGCCGTCCTCGAGCCCCAGATAGACGTTGCGGCTATCCGACGCCCCTCCCAGTGCGATCAGTCCGTTCGTGGCGGCCTTCTGGTCCGTCAGGCTCAGTTTCCAGATCAGCGCGCCGCCGCGGTCCGGGTCCAGCGCAAACACCGTCCCGCTCTTCGGTGTGACCACCACGATCGATCGGCCATCCGCCAGATTCACCAAAATCGGAGATGCGCCAATGTCGTGGTCCGGTCCCAGGTTCTTCGGGCAATTCGCGTTGGGCGTCGGCGAAGGACATCCGAGGATCCAGGCATCGTCCGCCAGCGTCTGGAACGACCACAGAATCTTTCCGCTCTTCAGGTCCATCGCCTCGGCGGCGTCCGTCGTCTTGCTCGCCGGCTCCGTGTACGCATCGCCGGTTCCGATGTACAGCACGCCGCGCTTGGTATCGATCGTCGGCGAATTCCACACCGCGCCGCCCGCCGGCCCCCACAACTGCACGCCGCTCTCATTCTTCTTCGTCGGCTTGAGTTCCTCGGGAATAGTGTACGACTTCCAAATCTGGCGTCCGGTGCCGGCATCGTACGCCACAATGCTGCCGCGGAACGTACAGCATCCGTACGACGAAAGCGGCGCCACCACTTCCTCGCTCGACGAGATGGGCACGTACAGCCGGCCCTGGTACAGCGCCGGCGCGCCGCTGATCTTCGCCGTCATGTGGTCATCGGCCCGCGCCGTCCAGAGCTGCTTGCCCGTCGCGGCATCGAGCGCGTACACGTTCGTGCGCATGTCGCCGATGTACACCGCGTATTTCGTCCCGCCGTGCCCCTTCACCGGGCCGATCACCGGCGCCGTGCGCACGCCGACTTTCGCCTGAAACGACCAGTAGACGCACCCGCTCGCCGCATCGAGCGAATAAAAGTAACCGTTGTCGCTGCCCACAAACACCCGCCCCGCCACCACGGTCGGCTGCCCGTACGCGGTTCCCCCGCCGGGAAAGCCAAACGCCCATTTCAGCTTCAGGTGCGGAACCTGCTCCGCGGAAAGTCCCGCGGTCGCCGCGGGCGCGAAGCGCGTATTCGCCTGATCCGCACTCCAGCCGTTCCAGGAAACGCCGGCGGCGGGATCACCCAGCGGAGGATTGCTGGCGCAGTGATTGAGCATTTTCTTGGCGCTGCCCGAGCGCGTCAGGTCCAGCGGCCGTCCCCCCAGATACTCCGACACGGCCCGCTTTTCCTCGTCCGTCAGCTTCTGCGCCGGTACGACCATCACGCCGCCCGTCAGTTGGGCATAGATGGCTTCCGGCGCCAACTCCATCAGGGCTTTCAGATCGGGTACGCGCCCCTGTGTGTTGGCACTCGCGTGGCAGGAGGCGCAACTCCGGTCATAGACCGCTTCGCCGGGCGCTTTCGGCAGGATGTCCGGTCCATCCGCGCGCGCCGGCGCCGCCGCCAGCAAGACCACTCCCGCCGCAATCCAGAGCGCGCTCGCGCGCATCCACGCCTTCATCATCGTTTCCTCCACCCGGAATTTTCCCCGCGGAACGGCTAAGCTTCTCACACACCCCGGTTCAGGTCGAGTGCGAACTCAACGACATGAGATAGAGTACGCAGAAGGGGAAAAGGACGTAAACGAACACTCCGTAGGGGCACGGCATGCCGTGCCCGGCCGTGGCGCAGGCACTCTTGCCTGCGCTCTTCTTGGCACAATTTGCCCGAAGCGCCGGGAATGTGAGCGCGCGCCGCAATCAATCGAGGATTTCGAAACGGAACTCTTCAATGACGGGATTGGTGAGGACGTCCTTCGCGATGCGCTCGGCCTGCTTGGTCGCTTCGTCGCGGCTCAGCGCGCCCAGATCGAGCACGAAAAATTTCCCCTGCCGCACTTCCTTCACCTTGTCGTAGCCCAGCGAGCCCAGCGCGCGCTGAATGGTCTGCCCCTGCGGATCGAGAACGGTGGACTTCAGCATCACCCAGACGTGTGCTTTCATGGCGCCTTTCCATCGAATGTCGGAGTGGGCGCGGCGATCGGCGCCCGGCAATGAATCGCTCTACGCCGCCAATTATAACAGGCCCGCCGATTTCGCGGCCGCATGAAAATCGTCGAGAAAACGCTGCCGCACCGCCGGCGGCAAAAACGCGGCGCGAAAACTCTGTTCGGCCAGCCGCACCAACTGCGCGTCCGAAAGGCCCAGCGATGCCGCGCGGGAATATTCCGTCAGCAAGTCGGTGTGAAACATGGCCGGGTCGTCGGTTGAAAGTGTCACTCGCGAGCCGCGCTCCAAAAGCTGCGCCAGCGGATGGTCCGCCAGCGTGGCGTCCGTCTTGCCCGTCTGCCGCGCCAGCGATCCCGTGCACACGTTGCTCGTGGGACAATTCTCCAGCGCCACGCCCCGCGCCGCCAGCGATTCCGCCAGGGCTTCATCGTGCATCACCGCGATCCCGTGCCCGATGCGCTCGGCCCCCAAGATCTCGACCGCCTCGCGCACCGACTCCGGCCCTCCGGTCTCCCCGGCGTGACACACGATGCGCAGTCCCGCATCCCGCGCCAAATCGAACGCCGCACGAAACTCCGCGGCCGGACGCGCCAGTTCGTCGCCGCCCATGCCGAACGCCACGACTCCCGAACCCGCCAGCCGCACCGCGCAGCGCGCCGCCGCCATCACCGCTTCCCCGCCGAATTGCCGCACGCCATCGAAAATCCACGCCGTCCGCAACCGCCCCAGCTCCGCGCTGCCGGCCGCCTCGCGAATGGCCGCGAAGTTGGCCTCCATGCTCTGCCCGCGGAACAGCATGACGCCCGCCGAAATCGTGATCTCCGTGTAGACCACGTTCTGGCCGATCAGCTCTTCCAGAAGTCTCCGCGTGATCAGCGCATAATCTTCCGGGTCGCGCAAGAACGATGTCACCCACTTGAAGGCTTCGATAAAACCGGCGAAGTTCGAGTACTGGTAGCGCGCGCGGACTTCCTCGCCCGTCAGCCGCACGCCGTGACGCGCCGCCAGCTCCACCGCTGTGCCCGGACGAATCGAGCCTTCCAGGTGCAGGTGCAGTTCCGCCTTGGGGAGCGGGTCAACAACCGTGGATTGCCGCATGGGATGGGAGGACACGTCGGTTCAGGACGAAGGCAGTTGCGGACGCCCGGCGTTGATCCACGCCGTCATCCAATACGACCCCACATCGGTGGCCGCATCGGAAAGCTGGCGGATCAGGATGGCTCCCGCCTGCGCGTAGAACCGGTCGTAGTATTCATCCGTGTAAGCCGGCAAACCTTCATGGGCGCGGCGATCGGCCAGCAGCACGTTTTCCAGCCACGCATGCGCGCTGAACGACATCTCGAACGCCCGGTCGGTCGGGTCGCGGATAAACGTCGCCTCGTTCGGCTTTACAAAGAAGAACAGCTGGTAGCGGTCCACCAGCCCCACGCTAAACCGGTCGTTGACGCCCGGCTGTTCGGAAAGCCTTCCGTCGTTGTTCACCGTGGTGTTGAACGGATCGTGCGCCGCGATCACGTAGTGCGCCAGGATGGCGGCCGAAAGCTTGGCCTCCTCCCAGTTGCGCGCGCGCAGCGCTTCGGTCAGCTTCTGGCTGTACAGGCCCACCTGCCACGGAAGCTGCCCATAGGTTTCGATGGTCTTCTTGGTGTGCTTGGCCACCGCGGCGGTGTAGGAGTGCGGCAGGCTGGCGAACGGATATTGCCCGTAGTGGTCCAGTTGGATGAAACTGCTGTTGCGCCCCTCGGAGGGATTCTTGCCCAGCGATTCCACCGGATCGGTGACGTGGTGGACCAGAAACTGCCGGTTCGCGCCGAAGAATCCCTGCATTTCATCGGGCAGCGTATCCACCGCCTTGTTCGTGATCAGCCGCTCCGCGTTTTCTCCCCAGCCAAACGACGACGGCAGCGCCAGAAACAGCACCAGCAAGCAGCCCGCCAGCCCGGCCACCATCCGATGACGCATCAGCGGAATCCTCCCTTCCCAGCCACCGGCTCCACCTTCGCCGTGGCCAGCTCACTGTGCTTGCGGCCATAAAACTGATAGATGCACAGGCCGATCAGCAACCAGACGAAAAACCGGATCCAGTTCATGATCGGCAGCCCCGCCATCAGCAGCAGGCACGTCAGAATTGTCACCACCGGCGCCAGCAATCCGCCCGGCGCGCGGAACGCCCGCGGCCGGTCCGGCTCGCGGTAGCGAAGAATCAGCACTCCGCCCGCCACCAGCGCAAACGCGAACAGCGTCCCGATGTTCGACAAATCAGCCAACGTCCCGATATCGAACAGCCCCGCCGGAATTCCCACCACCAATCCCGCCACCCAGGTCGAAAAATCCGGCGTGCGATAGCGCGCGTGCACCCGGCTGAATATCCCCGGCAGCAACCCGTCGCGCGACATCGCGAACCACACCCGCGCCTGCCCCAGCTGAAACACGAGCAGCGACGAAATCATGCCCATCAGCGCACCGAGCAGCACTGCCAGCCGCACATTGCCGAAATGCAGCCGCTTCATCGTATTCACCACCGGCGCCGCGTCGTCCAGAAGAGTTTGCCATGGAACCAGCCCCGTCAGCACCACCACCACGCCAATGTACAGTAACGAACAAATCACCAGCGTCACGATGATCCCGATCGGCAAGTCCCGCTGCGGATTCCGGCATTCCTCCGCCGCCGTCGATACCGAGTCGAATCCGATGTACGTGAAGAAGATGATCGACCCGCCCGTCAGGATGCCCGGCCACCCGTTCGGCGCAAACGGATGCCAGTTGGCCGGATGCACGAACCGCGCCGCAAATCCGATGAAGATCAGGATCGCGCAAATCTTCAGCAGCACCATCAGGGTGTTGGCGCCCGCCGATTCCCGGATGCCGCGCACCAGCAGCACGCTCAGCAGCATCACGATCACAAACGCCGGCCAGTTGAACCCCAGGTGCCAGCCCGGATCATACAGCGTCTTGCCCTCGAAGTCCGTGAGCCCGGCGGGGAGATACGCCGGCGTAATCCAGCGCAGGCTGGGATGCAGCCCGAA
Organism: Terriglobia bacterium; assembly: GCA_020072765.1. Lineage (GTDB taxonomy): Bacteria > Acidobacteriota > Terriglobia > Acidiferrales > UBA7541 > Palsa-295. Next base: position 67,728 of record JAIQGD010000033.1, on the reverse strand, counting down.
CCAGTCCAGCAGGTCCACCACGTGCGCAGAAAATCCCACGCTGACCGCCATGTTCGATACCGCGTACTCCAGGATCAGGTCCCACCCGATGATCCAGGCAATCAACTCGCCCATTGTCGCATAGGTATAGGTGTAGGCGCTGCCCGCCACCGGAATCATGGCCGCCAGCTCCGCGTAGCACAGCGCCGCAAAGCAGCACACCACTCCCACCAGGGCGAACGACAGCGCGATGGCCGGCCCCGCGCCCGGCCGCCCGAACGACGCGGAATGGTAAATCAGATATTCCAGCAGCGGCGCATTGAGGATGGATTTGACCTGCAGCTTCTGGCCCGCAATCGCCGTCCCGATCACCGTGAAAATGCCCGAGCCGATCACCGCGCCGATGCCCAGCGAGGTCAGGCTCAGCCACCCCAGCGACTTCCGAAGTTGCTTCTCGGGCCTCTCGGAGCTGGCAATGAGCCGGTCGATGCTCTTGGTGCGGAACAGCTGCGCGTCCAATCGCCACCTTCCCCGTGCAACCTGGAAAAAACTCTACCCTGCGCCCGCCCTCAGCGCAACCGCTCCTTCACCCGCGTCGGCGAGTACTCTCCGCGCCCTCCGCGTCTCTGCGGTGAGCGTGTGGCAGCTCCGCCTCGGCCTAGGCAAACTGCAAATTCGCATACCTCTCAACCAGCTTCTTCGGCCCGTAATCCTGAAAGCTCACCGTAAACCGGCGGTCTTCCCCTTCGCCTTCCACCTCGATGATCGTGCCCACGCCGTACTTCGCATGCCGCACCCGCGTGCCGATCAGCGGATTCTTGGACCCACGCGGCGCGCGCGCCCCCCGGGCAGCACCACTGGAAGCGGGCCGCCCGTAGCCCGTCTTTCCGTACGCCTGCCGCGGACTTCGGTACGCATAGCCCTCGGAGTATTCCGGATCGGCCTCGTAGCGCCGCGTCTCGCCCGGCTCGGACTGCGATCCCGCCGCCGCTTCGATCAGGTCGGGCGGAATCTCCGCCAGAAACCGCGAAGGCATCGAAGCCCGCAACCGCTCTTCGCCGTACGTCCGCCGGTAGACCGCGCGCGACAGCACCAGCCGTTGCTTCGCCCGCGTCATGCCCACGTAGAACAACCGCCGCTCCTCCTCGAGTTCGGCGGGCGTGTCGAACGACCGGCTGTGTGGCAGCAGCCCCTCCTCGAGTCCCGCCAGGAACACGGCGTCGAATTCCAGCCCCTTGGCGCTGTGCAGCGTCATCAGCGACACGGCGATCGTCTCGTCGTATTCGTCCGTGCCGCTCACCAGCGCCGCGTGGTCCAGCAAATCCTCGAGCGTCTGCCCTTGCTCGGCCGCCTCGGCCATGGCATTCGATAGTTCCCGGAGATTGTCCGCGCGCGAGGTGTGCTCCAGATTATCCTGCTGCTCGACCCACAGCAGAAAGCCCGTGCGGTCCAGAATGCGCTCCAGCAGCTCCGCGGGCGGCAATTCGCGGCACTCCTCCTGCAGCGCGGCGATCATTTCGCCGAAGCTCGCGAGCGCGCCCGCCAATTTCTTGCCCGCGGTGAATTGCCCCGCGCGTATCGCGTCCCACAGCGATTTCCCGCTTTCCCGCGCGCCCGCCTCGATCGCAGCCACCGTGGCGGCCCCGATTCCGCGCGGCGGCACGTTGAGCACGCGCAACAGCGCCACGTCGTCTTCGGGATGAAACAGCAAGCGCACGTAGGCCAGCGCGTTCCGCACCTCGGCCCGCTCGTAAAAGCTGAACCCGCCCACCACGCGATGGCGAATGCCCAGCCGCCGCAGCACTTCCTCGAACGACCGCGACTGCGCCCCCGTGCGGTACAGCACCGCCACGCGCGCGTCCGGATCGTTGCGCATCACCGACGCGATTTCCCCGCAGACGTATTCCGCTTCGGCCATCGCATCGGGCGCCTCGAAAAAACGCAGCCGCTCGCCCGCCCCCAGCGTCGCCTGCAACTGCTTGCCCAGACGGCCCGGATTGTTTTCCACCACCGCAGCGGCCGCATCCAGAATCGTCTGCGTCGAGCGGTAGTTTTCCTCCAGGCGGATGACCTTCGCCCCGGGAAAATCCTCGGTAAAGCGCTTCAGGTTCCCGGCCTGCGCGCCGCGCCAGCCGTAGATCGACTGATCCTCGTCGCCCACCACGCAAATATTCTTTCGCGAGCCCGCCAGCAGCCGCACCAGCTCTTCCTGCGCGCGGTTCGTGTCCTGAAATTCATCCACCATCAGGTATTGCAACCGCGCGTTCCACGCGGCGCGCACCTCGGGATGCTCGCGCAGCAGATCCACCGCGCGCAGCAGCAGATCGTCGAAATCGAGCGCGGCGGCCTTGCGCAGAATTTCGTTGTACACCCGGAACACGCTGGCCACGTCCTTCCGGCTGCGGTCGTGCGCCTGCGCCGCCTCGGCCTGCATCTCGTCCGGCGTGATCCCGTGATTTTTGGCGTGGCTGATCTGCGCGCGCAGGCTGCGCGGAGGATAATCCTCGGCGGAAAATCCCAGCTGCTGCAGGGCGCGCTTCACCGCCGAGGTCTGCGCGTCGTCGTCGTAAATCGCGAAATCGCGCGGCAGCCCCAGATGTTGCGCCTCGCGCCGCAGCAGCCGCGCGCAAAACGAGTGAAACGTCGAAATCCACACTTCCGAAGCGTCGCGCCCGCCCGCGCGCAGCAACTCGCCGATGCGCTCCTTCATCACGCCGGCGGCCTTGTTGGTGAACGTCACCGCCAGAATCGCGCCCGGCGGCACGCCCTTCTCGATCAAATGCGCCACGCGATAGGTGATCGCCCGCGTCTTGCCCGTCCCCGCGCCCGCCAGCACCAGCACCGGCCCTTCGGTTTCGAGCACGGCTTCGCGCTGCCGCTCGTTCAGCTCGTGGAGAAGTGATGTCATCTGTGGGGAATGGCTCAAGTGCGAATTCTATCCGACGCAGTCCGATTCAGCAATTTTCCATTCCGAACCCTCGCCGGCCCGTTGGCCCGCCCGTCGGCCTTTCGTGGGACAGGCACTCCTGCCTGTCCACCCCTCAACTCGCGGAACAAGGTGCCCTTTTAGCAGGATGCTGAAGAACCCCGAGAGCTTTGTGGGTCGCGGCTTCAGCCGCGACATAAGTCCCGCAAAATGTGAGCGGCTTTAGCCGCTGAAGTTCCCTTAGGCTTCTTTTTCAGCACCCTGTTAGGGGGTCGGAGCTTTAGCTCCGACATAAGCCACGCCTTCTCATCAGGGGTTTTAACCCCTGAAGCGCCGGTTTTGACTTTTTCCTCAAGCTGTTCTGCCATGCCGCATCGGCCCTGCGACAGGCGCAGGACCGCCCGAGCCCTGCGAGAACTCTGCTACAATTTCTGTTTCCCTGGAGAGCGCGCACCGGACATGAAGCAGCCGCGGTTGCCACACTGGTTACAAAACGCCGTCGCGACGATGGGCGGCGGCGGAATCTTCCTCGTCGCCTTCCTGGATTCCTCCGTCTTGTCCTTTCCCTTCGTCACCGACGCGCTCGTCATCGGCCTCTCGCTGCAGAAGCCCGCGCGCATGCCCTACTACTGCGCCATGGCCGCGCTCGGTTCCCTTTCCGGCTGCATCTGGCTCTATCTGCTCGCCAAAAAGGGCGGCGAAGCCTTCTTCCATCGCCACGCCCGCGGCCGCGCCAACAAAGCCAAGCAGTGGGTGCAGCGGCACGCCTTTCTGAGCGTGTTCATCCCCGGCATTCTGCCGCCGCCCTCCCCATTTAAAATCTTCGTCCTGGCCGAAGGCGTCTTTCAGGTTCCCCTGCGAACCTTCATCTTTGCGATTCTTCTGAGCCGCACGCTGCGCTATTTCGCCGAGGGGATTCTGGCGGTGCGCTATGGTGAAGGCGCCCTCCACGTTATGATGGCCCACGGCGGAACGCTCGCGCTAGCCATCCTGGCCGTTCTTCTCCTGCTCTATCTCGCCAGCCGCTGGCTGTTCCGCGATTCGCCGGCAACCCATTAGCCGACATTTCTCCAAGCGGACAGCCGCATCGGACAAATGCAAATCACACTCCGCGCGTCATTCTGAGCGCATCCGGCCAGGATGCGAGAAGAATCTCAGCGTCGCCATCATGTACTGCGTGCCTTCCTTGCTCCTTCGCGCAACACACTCGGCAGAGTCACAACGAACAGTTGGCTTATGGACTGCGCTATTGCTGCCGTTTCTCCGTAGGGGCACGGCACGCCGTGCCCGCCTTCAGCGCATCACCGCGAATCTGGCGCACCCCTATGCGTCATTTCGCTTTTCACTGAGCCCCCTGCGAGCCGGTCTGGCTACGGATTCGGAGATGCGGCGAACTGGAACTCTTCCTGTTTGACCTGCAAACCGCTGTCCAGATCGATGCGCACGAAGACGTTGGCCGGCTCCGTATCGCCGGACGCAAAGCGCAGATCGTGCACTTCCACGCGATAGCCGTCTTCCCGCCGCCCCACGCTCGCCAGCGGAAACCGCGCGTAGCCCAGAAACTCCTCCGCAGCCGCCGTCTTCTGCCCGGCATCAAGTGCCGGAGAATCCTCGGGCTTGTGGTGCGTCAGGCTGCGGTCCGGATCAAATGCGGCTCCCGGACCCAACGGGACATCTACTTCCTCAATCGTATTGTCCGTCACCACCACGCCGCGCCAGTCCAGCGGCGTCGCCGATTCGGGAAACGCCCCGGCGGACAATGCCACCCGGCCGTGATATTCGCGCGACAGCAGCAGCGTCACCGCCCGGCCCCGCAGATTCGCGCGCGCCCCCAAATACGCGGCCAGCAGCGCCAGCGTGACCACCGCCGCCCGGCTCCCCCGCGGCCCCTTCTTCCGCTCGCCCACCTCTTCGCCGATCAGCCCGAACAATAGCGGCAGCAGAAATCCCGCCACCAGCAACAGCAAAATCCAAGGATCGAAATTCGCGCTGAGATCCCATCCCGTCCATCGCGCGCGAAACGGCCAAAGCAATTGCACGCCCACGCCGCTGCACACGTCCAGCAGCAGATGCCCGGCGGCGCCCGCCGCGCACACCGCCAGCGCCGGCGCAAACTTCAACGGCGCGCACGTCTTCCCTTGCACCGGATTGTTCGCAGGAAATCTCTTATCGAGCGCGCAGCATGCGCCGGCGATCGCGCCGGCCATCAGCGCCGACCCCGCCAGCGAGTGCAACACGGTGCGGTGATAGCGCAGGAAAGCGCCCGGCCCGCTCAGATAGCTCGCGTAATCGAGGTCCGCCGCCAGCCCCGAGGCAATCAGCATCGCCGTACCAAATCGCGGCAGCCGCCGCCCTCCGGCGCGCGCCAGCGCCAGCGACGTAAACGCATGGGTGAACGGTTCCATGGACCCTTCCTGTCAGGAAGCTCGACCCACTACACCGCCGGCGTCACCAGCGACAGCGCATCCGGCACAATCCGAAACACCAGCGGCAGGCGCCCGGCCGGCTCGCCATCCACCTGAGCATACACGGGCTCACTTCCCGCCGCCTCGCAGATCGTCTCCGTCCCCTTCCACGCCTCGATTCCTTCCTCCGCGCGGAGTTTGCCCAGGCACAGCGCCGGCAGACATGCCAGATACGCCAGCCGGCTCCGCCGCGAATTGGTCAGGAACTCGAACGAGTCCTCGAACAGGCTGGCGCCCGTCGTGATCTTAAACGGTCCGCCGTAGTGCACCGTCCGGCCGGCCACCAGGATCGTGGCCTTCCGTTCCTTTCCCTCCGAGCGGATGCGCATCTCCGGGAAGCCGTAGCGAAACAGCTGCCTGACGCCTTCGGCCCAATACGCCAGCACGCCAACCCTCTTCTTCAGCCCCTCGTTCACACCGTTGACGATCGCTCCGTCAGGGCCCGCGCCTCCCACGCACAAAAAGTAGCGGCCTTCCGCGGAGACGCCCGCCGATCCGTGCCCGTTCAACGGCTGCACCATGCCCAGCGCGATCCGCCGGATAGTGCCCCCCGGAATCAGCCGTGCCGCGCGCGGAATGTCCCACGGAATGCCCAACTCCTTGGCCAGGATGTTCGCCGTTCCCGCCGGCAGCAGTGCCATCGGCACCTGGCTGCCCGCCAGCCCGTTCACCACCTCGTTGACCGTGCCGTCTCCGCCGCACGCGATCACCATCCCGCGCCGCTGCTTCACCGCATTGCGCGCAATCTCGGTGGCCGACCCGCGCCGGGTGGTGGGCGCCAGTTCCGCGACAATGCCCGCGTCCTTCAGCACCCGCACCGCCTGCTCGATTTCCACGAAACGCCGATGGCGTTTCCGGCCACTCGCCGGGTTGTAGATCAGCAACGCGTTTTGGACTTCGTCCGCCATTGGTTCGCCCCAGGGGTCAATAACCGCCACGCATTGTATAATACCCGCGATTTTGAATGGCCGCTTCCCCGAGACTTTCATGGCCCCAAGCCGCGACGTCGCCAAACAGATCGAACGCCTGCGCGAGCAGATTCGCCGCCACGAGTACCTCTATTTCGTCGCCGACACGCCGGAAATCTCCGACGCCGATTTCGACCGGCTCGTCGGCCGCCTCAAGGAACTCGAAGCCGCTCATCCCAATCTGGTTACACCCGATTCGCCCACCCAGCGCGTCGGCGGCGCGCCCCGCGAGGGTTTTCAGCAGGTGCGGCACAAAATCCCCATGGTCAGCCTCGACAACGCATTTTCGTCCGAGGAATTGCACGAATTCGACCGCCGCGTCCGCGAACTCACCGGACGCGAACACATCGACTACGTCGCCGAGCACAAATTCGACGGCCTGAGCATCTCCCTGCTCTATGAAGACGGGATGCTGGTTCGCGGCGTCACCCGCGGCGACGGCACCACGGGCGAGGACGTCACCCCCAACGTCAAAACGATTCGCTCCATCCCCCTGACCATCGACGCGGCGCTGCTCCGCAAAGCTGGCCTGCGCGGGGATTTCGAAGTCCGCGGCGAAGTCATCATGACGCGCAAGGCGTTCCAGGATTTGAATCTCCAGCAGAGCGAGCAGGGCGGCAAGATCTTCGCCAACCCCCGCAACGCCGCCGCCGGCGCGGTCCGCGTCCTCGACCCCAAGATCACCGCCTCGCGCCGCCTCGACTTTTTCGCCTACTACATTCTGATCGATGGCCGGGAGGCCAAGAAGCGCCTGTCGGAAGTCCTCGAAACCCTGGCCGCCCTGCGCTTCAAAGCCAGCGATGATTGGGAGCTCTGCCATTCGCTCGGCGAGGTCGAGCGCTACGTCAACCGCTGGGAATCCAAGCGCGAAAAGCTCGGCTACGACATCGACGGCATCGTCGTGAAGGTTGATGAAGTCTCCCTGCAAAACGAATTGGGCTTCACCGCCAAGGCCCCGCGCTGGGCCATCGCCTACAAATATCCCGCGCAGCAGGAAACCACCATCATCCAGGAAATCAACGTGAGCGTGGGCCGCACCGGAGTGCTCACGCCCGTCGCCTTTCTCCAGCCCGTGCAGATCGGCGGCGTCACCGTCAGCCGCTCCACCCTTCACAACCTGGACGAAATCGAGCGCCTCGGCGTCCACGCCGGCGACACTGTGCTGATCGAGCGCGCCGGTGAAGTGATTCCCCACGTCCTGAAGGTCGTCAAGCATGGCCGCGAAGAGAAGCCCTTCCGCATGCCGGAAAAATGCCCCGAGTGCGGCACGCGCATCCAAAAAGCCGAGGACGAAGTGGCCTACCGCTGCGTCAACGTCTCCTGCCCCGCCCGGCGCAGGGAATCGCTGCTGCACTTTGCCAGCCGCCACGCCATGAATATCGACGGGTTGGGCGAAAAGATCGTCGATCAGCTCGTGGAAAAGGGCCTCGTGAAGGACTTCGCCGGGCTCTACCATCTCGATCTCGAAACCCTCGCTGGCCTCGAACGCATGGCCGAAAAATCGGCGCAAAATCTTCTCGACGAAATCGCCGCCAGCAGAAAAAACAGCCTGGCGCGCCTCATTTTCGCGCTGGGCATCCGTTTCGTCGGCGAGCGCACCGCGCAATTGCTGGCCGCGCACTTCGGCGCGATGGATCAACTCGCCGAAGCCTCCGAGGAGGAATTGACCGGAGTGTCCGAGGTCGGCCCCAAGGTCGCCGAAGGCATCCGCGAATTTTTCTCCGAGCCCGCCAATCGCAAGCTGATCGACCGCCTGCGCGCCGCCGGCGTCAACATGAAGGAAGAGCGCCAGGCCCCCAAGAGCGCGAAGTTCGCCGGCATGACTTTTGTGTTCACCGGCACGCTCGCGCACCGCACGCGCGAAGAGGCCGAAGCGCTCGTCGCCGCCCACGGCGGAAAAGCCGGCTCCTCCGTCAGCAAGAAAACCAGCTACGTCGTCGTCGGCGCCGACCCCGGCTCCAAATTCGATAAGGCCAAGTCCCTCGGCGTCGAAATCCTCGACGAAGCCCAGTTCGAAAAGTTGCTCTCCGCCAAATAGCGGCCCCGCCCCGTCCCTACTCTCTGCCCTCGGAGTCCTGATCGCCCTTTCTCCGTAGGGGCACGGCACGCCCGCCCCGGACAGCAGTCGGGGCCGTGCCCGCCTCCAGCGCCGCGTCTCCAAACCCTCTATAGGGGCGCTGCTTGCTGCGCCCCGATGAACTCAATCGGGGCTGCGCCCTGCCCGGCCGCGAGCTTTGCCAGCGACGCCTGGAACAGCACACGAGTGTCCTGAGTCGTAATCTCATTGCATCGTCTTTAGGAGGCCGGGGCTTCAGCCCCGGCGTTGACGCATTTGTTTTCACGGGGCTTTAGCCCCTGAAGCTCGGTGGTCATGCAAGGAACTTTTGATTCAGCTTTCTCCCCGCCCGGCTTGCCGCGCAAACCCTTTAGCCCCTAAATAAGCTATAATTGTAATTGGCGGGTGAGACGGGTGATCGCCGGCGGGTTCCGTGCAAACGGCGCCTGCGGGAGGAAAGTCCGGACACCAATCGTCGCCGGCTCGCAAGGGCCCACGACGAAGGGCAACGCGCCTGGTAACGCCAGGGGGTTGCGCGGCAGGGCGCCCGCAAGGGCATCCCGGCAGCGCGGCTACGGAAAGTGCCACAGAAAATAAACCGCCGGTGTGACGGTTACCTCGGCGGCAGGCCCGCGGCAAAACCAAGGGCCCGCCGGATTGGGTTCCGCGCATTTGGTAAGGGTGAAAAGGTGGGGTAAGAGCCCACCGCCCGGGTGGCAACATCCGGGGCACGGAAAACCCCGCGTGGTGCAAGGCCAAATAGGAGGGGAGGGCTGGCCCAGCCCGTATGCGCAACGCTCGCAAGAGCGCCGCGCTCTGACCCTCGGGTAGGCTGCTGGAGTCCCAGTTTGCCCAATCGTTCCGTCTAACCACCTCGGTGAATTTCGCGCGAAGCACCGGGCCCGCTTCGCTCAGTCCTTGGGTGTAACGTCCCGCGTCTTGATAAGCCACTGCCCGTTTACGCGCACGAGTTCGTTGACTTCGCGCCCGGCGGCCGCGACGCGCACCGGCACATTCGGGCCGGCCTGACCGAACACCGTCATCCAGTACGCCTCCACGCGCGCGTGATCCTTATCGACGAATTCAAGGTAGCTGTTCGCGCTCATGTGGTACATGGCCGGCCTCTTTTCTCCACTCTTGGCTTCGGCGTCGGCGGTGCGTTGCCGAAGATCGGCAATCATTTTCTTGAGCGCCTCGTGCCCTTTGATCGCGTTGCCGCCGCTGCTGAATTGACCATCCGGCGCGAATGCGGCAGCGTACGCATCCGCGTTCTCCGTGTCCAGAGCACGAGTGTACCGCCACATCAGCTTTTCGATCTGCGCTCGGTCTTGAGCTTCTCGTTGTGAATCGTTCCCTCCCGCCGCGGCACGGTGGCCCAGCATTGCCACAAACAAAAGCACAACGACGCCAGCTAGGACTTTCTTCATCACACGCATCTCCTTTCGGTACCAAAGCGCACGGTCCCGTGGTTTCCACTAACCGCATTGACCACAGCGCGAGTTTGTACCAGACGACTGAGAGAATCTACATCAGAGTCGTCGGCCGCGAACTCGGATTTGCGGGAACCGTCGGCCGGCCGGACGCCGGGCGGCCTGTAGCCAAACGCCGCGTGTGGCTGCCTCGCCTTCCATGTTTTTTGTTATCGAATGTGACCCGGATCACTGTCTTTGCGTCCGCGCCGGCGTATAAAGTAAGTGCCGGTGAGGGTTTGAGGCAATAGCGCGCGGAGGAGAACATGACGGCCCGGCAAGCGCAGCCGGAGACCGCGACTGATCTCGCCGAGCTCCTCCGGGAGCGATACGGAAAAACCGCCTGCCATGCCTCTTCCCTCGCCGGATTCTTTTGCGCGCTCGGAGCAGCAACACCGGCCGGCCAGCCGATCAGCCACACCTGGATTCTCCCCTGTTCACGGAACTCCACTGGGATCGTGTATGCCCGCGCCACTGAACTGCCCGGCTATCGCGGCTCTTGATCGACTTCCCGCGCGCGGACGATGAACCGGTTGGGCGCCGACCCCACGAAATCGAACGGGAAACAGGTAATCAGCGTCAGCTCGTGCGCGCCCGACGATCGCAGCACTTCGATACTCGTGGGCGCAACCACCTGCGTCCATTCCACCTGATAGCGCACCACGCGCGAGGGCGTTTCGAACGTAATCGCATCCCCCGCACGAACCCCTCGCAGCGGACGAAACAGCGTATCGCGGTGGCCCGCCAGTGCGGCGTTGCCGTCTTCGCCGGGCAATGTGGTTTCTGGCAGGTGCCCCACAGCGCGCTTCAGAATCTGGGGCGAGTCTCCCTGCACCACGATGACTCGCAGCCCCAGCCGCGGAATCTGCAGCCGCCCCAGTGTGCTGCCTTCCGCAGGAGGCTCCGCGATGCGCGGCGCCACGCTGGCGGGCGCGGCTTCCAAGATGCGCTCCTGAACCGCCTGGTAGGTTCGCGCGTACTCGATCACATACGCCGCGTATCCCACGGCGGCCAGTCCGATCAGCAGCAGCACCCCCGACGCCGTGCGAAGAGCGCACGCCACCATCCCGCGCGCCGCGTGGGCGGAATCCGTGTGATTCATGGCGCTTTCTCCCCCGGCGCGCCCGGCGCGTCGCCTTCGGCTGGGTGCGAGTAGCCCAACCGGGTCCGGACGTGCCACCGCCCTCCGCCGGGCGCCGTGATCTTCACCGCGATCTTGTGGAACAACGTGTCGACGGCGCGCCCCTCCGGAACGTAGCCCAGCGTGTACTGCTCGCGCAGATCGGCGGCGATCTGCTTGGAAATGTCCACCACGGATTCCACCGAGCGCGGAAAGAAAGCGATCCCGCCCGTGTTCTTCGCCAGGCGCCGCAGCAGGCCCGGATTCTCTTCTTCGTGTGAGTCGCCCACCAGGCCGATCGCGTAGATCACCGCTTGCGACCTTCGGGCCAGCTCCAGCACCTCCGCGTAGGTGTGGTCGCTGGCGTCGTCTCCGCCGTCACTCACGATCACCAGCGCCTTCTTGTTCAGCGTCCCGAGCTGCAAATGGCGCAGCCCTTCCACGATCGCGTCGTACAGCGCCGTTTGCCCGGCGGCGCCCACGGCCGTCACGGCGCGTTCCAGCACGTGCGCATCGCTGGTGAACGGCTTTCCATCCAGCGGCTGCAGCCACACGTCGTCGCTGAAGTTCACCACGAACATTTCGTCCTGGGCGTCGCTGGTCTGGGCAAACTCGTACACCGCGGCGGCCACCTGCCGCAGCTTGGGCCTCATGCTCCCGCTGTGGTCCACGATCAGGCCCGCCGTAATGGGAGTGTCCGCATGCTGAAAGAAAGCGATCTTTTGCTCTTTCCCGTTTTCGTAGACGCGAAAATCATCCTGCGTCAGGCCCCGCACGCAATTCCCGCTCGCATCGGTCACCCGCACGGGGAGTACCACCGCTTCGGTCGTAACCGAGATTTTGGCTTGCCCCGCCGCCGCGAAAGCCCTGGTGGACCAAGGCAACCATAGTTGCGGCCCCACCCCGAGCACGCATCCTGCGAAAAGGGCGGCGAGGACCCGAGCGCGTCCCCACCGCCCCGTGTTGCGTGATTGCTGCATGACAATCACGGCCGCTTCCTTGGCGCCGCCATGCGCCATCTTCCCGCTACTTTCCGCGGCGCCCATCTGGCGAAAGGTCAAGAAAACCGTCTTGCAGCTAGCCTCAGACCGATGGCCAGACCCATCGCCGCCAAGCCGCACAACGCGATCAAGGGCATCGAGCTGGCGGTCTTCGGCAATTGCTGCGCCACCTCGCGGCTGGGAGTCGTTTCGATCGCCTGTGCCACGGGCACTTCTTTCGCCTCCGGAGTCACGGCCACCAGCGGGACGGTTGCAAAGGTCTGTTCCGTGGGTTCGACGGTTTCGGCCGGTACGATTTCATGCGTTTCCTTGGCCAGCTCCACCGCTCGCGTCTTGGGATACACAAACTCGTGCCCATAGTGGTGGCCCGGATAGAACCACGCACGGAGCGCCACGGGCCTTCCCGTGGGCCTCTCATGGAATTCCATCACCGTTTCGCCCGCGGGTTCCAGGCGATAGTCGTAGATGCACAACACAGTTGTGATCAGCTGGGTGCCGTCTTCATTCCAGATCTGCACGACATTCCGCGCCGTGGCCAAGGGATGCACCCGGAACCGATAGCTCCCCGGAGAGAGAATCTTGCCGGGGATTTCCACGGGCTGACTGAATGTGACTTTCGTGTCTTTGTCCCATCGCTGGGCTTGGGCCGGCACGGCCATCATGCCGGCGACCACCAAGATCGTGAGAACAACCAGAACTACCTTGAAGATCTTCATCGCCGTTTCCTCCTGCGCCGGACTGGGATGCTCGGCCATGCGCATGAAAAGCAAGCTCGCACGCCTGCCTCTGTCAGCCGTAGTCCGACCTTTTTCCACCTCTATCTTCCGCGCCTGTCCCTGTGGAACGCGGTGAGCGGAATCACGTTCTCCAGTGACCGCTGTCACTAGGCTTAGGTCGCCGGCATGGCCGCTGCCGTGTGCGCCTTGCAGCTCGGGTGTATGGCTGATGACTCGGTCCGCCGGATTACAAATCCTGATGGCATCGAACCCGATTTTGGATTGGCGTGTTCTGCCGGGAGCTCTCTACAGTGGGGGTATGGACACGCAAACCTATTTCCCGTTAAGTGAACATCAGGAGATTGATGTCTTGCACGAGATCGGCGAGCGCATCGCGGCCGCCAATCCCCTCCACATGATTCTGAAACTCGTCGTGGACTTCGTTTCCACCGTCGTGAAGTGTGATTCCTGTTTTGTCTACGTGATGGAAGGAAACGAGCTGATTCTGCGGGCCTCGAAAAATCCGCACGCCGAAGTCGTGGACCGCCTGAAGCTGCGCATGGGCCAGGGCATCACCGGCTGGGTGGCCGAACACAAAAAGCCCGTGGCCATCGCCCACGGCGCCGCGCTCGACCCGCGCTTCCAGTCGTTCCAGGAGCTGCCCGAAGACCGCTTCGAGGCCTTCCTCTCCGTGCCCGTGCTGTGCCGCGACAATCTGGTCGGGGTCATCAACGTGCAGCACCGCGAGCCGCACGCCCACAGCCGGCACGAAATCCGCCTCATCTCGACCGTCGGATTCCTCGTCGGCCCCGAGATCGAACTGGCGCGCATCGAAGCCCGGACCACCTCCTTCGAACTCTCCGAGGCGCGCCTGGTGGTCGAAACCGCCAAAGGAATTCTGCGCCACAACCTGCGCATCGATGACGCCGAGGCGGCGCACATCCTGCAGACCGAAAGCCGCGAGCGCCACAAGTCCATGAAGGACGTCGCCGAAGCGATTCTGCTCGCCGACGAAATCGCCCGCGCCCACGCCCACGGCAGTCCTTCCTAGCCGCGGCACTTCCCTTCCCGCAAAAGCATCCGCCGAAGTTACGGCTTGGCGTGCTCGCGGAGCATGCGGATGGGCTTGGCGGGCACGCCGTTGGTCGCGTACGGCTGGTTATCGATCAGCTGGGTGAGCTCGGCCTCCTGGGCGCTGGTGGGCACGAATTTCCATTCGGTCGAGGGATTGTACTGATCCTTCTGGATGGCCACGAAATAGAGCGCCCCCGATTTGAAGCGCACATTCAGCAGCGGCGCGTCGCCCTGGTCCTTGTGCGTGCCGGGCGCAAGATTTCCTTCCTTGTCGAGACTGATATCGAAATTATTCAACGTGCCGGTCAGGTCGCCGCCCTTCTCCTTCAGGATGAGGATGGCGAACACCTCGCCCTGAAAACTGGCCTTCCACGTGCCCGTGAACGATTTGAGATCGGGCGCCTTTTCGGCCGCAGGTTTCACCTGCTGCGCGGCAGAAACCGCGCGGGGAGCGGCGGCGAGCGCGAACAGGAACGCGCCGCCAAGCAGAACGAATACCGTTGCGAGCGCGGATGCGAGTGTCCGGCGGCTGCGGCGAGTCTGTTTCCTCATGGATGTCTCTCCCATACGCATGTCATGAACCGGTCGAGGCGTAGTGCCGCGAGCCGAAATTCCACAGGGCGATGGCCAGCGTCAGAAACGCCGCCGCCACCACGGGCACGAACGCCGTATATTCCGGCGTCACCGTGCGGCCGAGCAGCCGCACGCTGGGGTAGAACGACGCCAGCCCGAACGGAATCACCCAGCAGAGAAAGAACTGCACCGCGCCGCTATAGATCGACAGCGGGTAGCGGCCAAAGGCGATCAGGTTCCACACCGGGGGATGGATTCCGATGCGGTCCTCGAACCAGAACGACACCGTGGTCAAAATCAGGAACACCGACACGTAGATCACCGCCGCACAGAGACCAAAAAACAAAAGCAGCGCCACTTTTCCCGGCGTCCACGCCAGATGCAGGCGGTGCGCCGCCCATCCCATGCAATACACACCCGTGGCTACTTCCTGCAGCGCTTCGATGCGAAAGGTCTGGAACAGCACTTGAAAGAGCGACGACACCGGACGCAGCAGGACGCGGTCGAATTTCCCCTCGATGATGTAGTCGTTGCCGAAATCGTAGAGGTTCAGGCTGAGCACGTTGAACAGGCCATAGGGAACCAGGGAAAAGCCGTAGAGGAACAGCACTTCCTCGAAGCGCCACCCGGCCAGCTGCGGCACTTTCTGAAACAGCACCACGACGAAGGCCAGCGCGAAGATCGTCGCGGCAAAGCTGGTGGCGAGGCTGATGAAAAAATCGCCGCGGTAGCTCACGCGCACCTTGGCGTACTGCATGAAATACTCGGCCAGGAGCATGGCATGGCGCCCGGCGGATGTGACCGCCGCGGCCAGGCCCGATTTTTCCTTGGCTGGTTGCATGGTCATCCGCCGTGGATGGTGATGTTGCGCAGCGAGCGATTCCACCACAGCTGCGCGGCCCAGAGCAGGGCCACTACCCAGAACCACTGGATCCCCAGCATGCGCAGCGCCTGCGCGCCGGCCAGCTTGCCGAGATAGATTTGCAGCGGCGTGTTGGCGATGTGCTCGAAGGGCAGCCATGCCAGCACCTTTTGCGCGCGCTCCGGAAAAAAAGCCATCGGAATCAGCAGACCGGAAAGCATCTCGACCAGCCAGTATTTCGCGCGGATCAGCGCCAGAATCGACTTCAGCGGAATCGCGCAGGTCCCGATCATGAAGTTGATCGCGCCCATCAGGAAAAAACTGCCCAGCACGGCGGCGAGAAAGATCGCGAAATTCACGAGCGAGGCCGGCGCCTGCACGGGAAACACAAACGCCACCACCAGGGCGGTCGGCAGCGTGAGCAAGCCCAGGCGAAACGCCGATTCGCCCATGGCGCGAAAAATCCACATCCACTCGATGGACACCGGTTTGATCAGGTCCATCGAAATTTTTCCTTCGATCACTTCGTAAGCCATTTCCTGGTCGATCGTGTTCCAGTAAAACGAGCGGATGATCCAGCCGACGCTGACGTAGGTGATCATCTGCGCCAGGTCGTAGCCGGCAATCGAATTTCCCGAGCGGTAGACGGCGGTCCAGATGAAGTAGTAAACGGTCACGTTCAGAAAATAAGTGATGATGCCGGTGAAGTAGCGCAGGCGGAACGCCAGAATGTTCACGAAGCCGACGCGGGCAAATTCCACATAGGGCCCGAGCGACTCGGCCAAGGCGCTCATGAGTCCGCCACCTCGCAATTTTGCAATGTTGCGGACATCCGCAAAGTGTTGCGATTAGAACAGCCACCCGCCCTTTGTTTCCAATGAGTTAGAACGAATTCTGTTTCCGCATGTGTTGCGATTAGACGGGCGGAGATAAGGGGTGAGGGGTGAGGCGTGAGGGGTGAGGGCGAGGGGCGACGAACGGGCAACTCGCTGAGCCTGCCACCCCAACCGCGAGAACCGAATCTTGTACCAAGCATCACACTCCGATCTTAGGAGACCCGGCGCAAAATGCAAGCATGAGAGTCTGTGGACAGGAAGAAGGGGCGAGGGATGGTGGGGGCGAGGGGCGGGGGCAGCCAGACGGCCGACAGTTGACAGTCTACAGTTCACAGTGGGGCGGCGACAGCGGAGACGTCTGCGGTGTTGCAATACGCCGGGGGGCCTCGGCGTCCGCCGGGGCGGACGACGAGGCTTGGCCGCTGGGCTGAAGCCGCGACCCACAAAGCTCTCCGCGTTTTTCAGTATCCTGCTAAACGATCCGGGGGCGGCCGCCGCCTCCCCCGCCGCCTCCGCCACCCCTGCCGCCTGATGGAGGTCGAGCGGGCGCCGACGGCCTCGGCTGAGCCGGAGGTCTGGCTTGCGCCGGAGGCCTGGCCGCTGGGGGAGGCGCGGCGCGATGGGACTGAGCCTCGCGACTGGCTCCCTGGATGCGGGCCTGGCGCTGGCGTTCCAGCTGCTGCGTGACGCTGCTGGGGGGCTGTGCCGCTCGCGGAGGCACCTGCTGTGGTGGCCTGGCAGGTGGCTGGGCCGGAGGTCTCGCTTCCGGCTGCCGCTGCCCCGGCTCGATTCGCTCCCATTTCTGGCCATCGCGGCGATACCAGCCGTCTTTTTGATGCTCGTAGACGCGCCCATCGGGTCCGGCGTAGATATCGCGCCTGGGGGTGCCCGGCGGCCTGGTAATTGGCCGAGGAGGCGGCGTTACTCTCGCGGGGGCGCGAAGAGGAACCGGATGGTGGCTGATGACTCCGGGCGCTTTCCAGCGGTCGTACACGCTTCGGTTCTGCAGACGGGCGGGGGCCGGAGTTCGCTGGATCGAGCGGTTGTACATCATGCGCTGATTCCAACGTGGGAACCCACGAGGCATACCGCGCCAGCCATGCCAATACCAGCGGGACGGGTACCAGGAGCGCCAGTGAAAACCCCATCCCCAGTACGCGTAGTGCCAGCCAAAGCCCCAGGTCCACGGGCACGGATACCAGATGTCGTAGGCCCAGCAGGAATGCCAGAATCCCGTGCCGTACACCACGACGCCATCCCAAATGAACGCGCCAAAATATCCCGGCAGATAGCCGACGTAGACGAAATCCGGGGTCGCGTCATACACGTAGACGTATCTCACGTGATACAGGGGCGAACTGGGCGGGATGGAATAGATTCCCGGCGGGACGAAATCGCAGACCCGCCAGGGGCCCAGGGGATTATCCGCCACGAACCACACCCCATCGCTCACGGCGTAGTATTTGCCGCCGACGAGGATGATGTCGTCGGGCGAGTTAATGGCATAGGACATGTCCGTGCCTTCGATGGGCTTGAACTGCGGCTCGCCGTCGTAGGTGGCGGCGAACTGCACCTGCTTGCGGTTGACGGTCGCCGTCTGGGGAACCTGCGCCGCCACCACCGCATCCTGCGCCTGCGGTGTGCCGGGAATGCTGGCCAGCACCGAGGCTTTGGCGTGCTCGGGAGGAATGCGGGCGAAATCCCGCGGGAGCCCCGACCCGGAAACAAATTCCCAGGGGCCGTCGAGGGTCTGGCTGCGGAACCACCGGCCGGAAAGCAGCAGGTAATGGCGCTGATCGGGCACGCTCATGAACAGATCGCTGTCCGTGTTGGTCACGTAGAGCAGGTTCGTTCCGCTGATGGGCGAGAACTGCGCTTCGCCGCGCAGCTGAATCAGCTCGGCGGGTTCCGTGCTGACGATGATTTCGGGAGGAGCCTCGCCCGGCTTCGGGGCCGCCGTGGCGGCGCCAGCGGCCTGTTCCTCCTGGAGGACAGAGGCGAGCGCCGCGGGAGGATGGAGGGCTTTGGTCCAGGAGGCGGTCAGGCTGGGAGCGGTCATCCAGTAGCCGTCACCCCGCAGGAAGTATTGGGCCGTACCGGGCTCGAGCACGATCAGCGCCGGGGAGTTGATCACGCGCATGAGACTCGTGCCTTCCACTTTTCGCAGCACCGGCTCGCCGTCGATCAGAATCAGGACGGCCGGGTCCTTGCGGACAAAGATTTTCGGAGGCGCCGTGCCCAGCGGCTCGCCGCGGGTCTTGGCCTCGCTCTGCGTGATGGCCAGATCGGCGAGCAGGCGATCAAGCGCGATGGTGAAGCTCCACTGCGCCAGGGCGGCGGTGGCGCTGGCGACGTAACTGGACTCCTTGGGGCTGGCGGCGGGAAATTCCGCCTTGGTCACATCGATGTCGTAGGAAGTGACCAGGCGCTGCGCCTGATTCAGCGTGGTGCGCGCCGCGAGCCAGACCACTCCGTAGATCGGCTGCTCCAGCCCTTGGCGGGTAATGACGATGGCGGCGCGGGCCTCGAGCTTTCCGCCCTCCCACTTGTCCACCTGCGGCTGGTAGATCTGGATCTGCTCGCTATCCGATTGAATGGTGCGCGGCCAGCCGAGACCCGCTTGCTGGGCCCGCGTCGGGAGCGCCGCGAACGCCAGGAGCAGAACTCCCAGCAGGACGCACCGCGCGCGATGAGGATGCCGCGCTCCTTCTCGTTCCATTTCGACTGGCATACGGTTCTCCGGGAACATCGCGAATGGGATTGCCTCGTGTCTGCAAGGCAAGGGTCGCAGACGCGCGCGCCGCGGGGATAGGAAGCCGATCACAGGTGCGCGTGACTGGCGTCACATGGGGCCGCGCGGGGACCGGCCAGGTCCTACGTGATGATCTTGGGATAGAGTTTCGTCGCGATGGCCACCAGAACGGCGAAGGCGAAGAGTTGCGCGGCAAAATCGATGCGCAAGCCAAACATGCTGGTCCCGCCCTGGATCATCAGGGCCCGCAAGGCATCGACCTGATAGGTGAGCGGGTTGACGACTGCGATCGACCGCAGCCAGCCGGGCATCATGCTCAGCGGGTAGATGGCGTTGCTGGCGAAGAATAGCGGCATGGTCAGGACCTGGCCGATGCCCATGAAGCGCTCGCGCGATTTCACGATGCAGGCGGCGATCAGCGAGAACGTCGAGAAGATCGCGGAGCCCAGCATGACGGCCGCCGCGACGCCCGCGAACGCCCCGATCCCAAAACGAAGCTGAACGCCGAGCAGGAACGCGAGGAGGTAAACCAGCGTCATCTGGCAAAGGCTGCGCGCCATCGAAGACGCCGCCCGGCCCAGCACGAGAGCCGCCCGTGGCGTGGGACTGACCAGGAACTTGTGGACGATGCCGAGGTCGCGCTCCCAGATCAAGGAGATGCCGTAGAAGATGGCGCCGAAGAGCACACTTTGCGCCAGGACTCCGGGGGTCATGAAATCGAGATAGCGGAGCCCGCCGGTGGGAATGGCGCGGGTGCGCGAAAATACCTGACCGAAGATCGCCAGCCACAAGACCGGCTGCACCATCCGCGTGAGGAGTTCCATCGGGTCGTGGAGCAGCTTGCGGATATCCGCTTCGGCCACCGCGGAGGTCTGGCGCAGAAACCCGAACCATCCCGCGTCACTCCAGGCGGCGAGCGGTGCTTCGTGTGCGTGCGACATTGGTCCATTCTCCTTCTTCCGCAATAGAGGCGCCCGCGTAGTGGATGAAGACGTCGCCCAAGCTCGCGTCGGGACCCAGGCGAGCTTTCAAATCAGCCGGAGGTCCCTGGGCGAGCAGACGGCCGGAGTGCATGAAAGCCACGACGTCGCAGAGCTGATCGGCTTCTTCCATGTCGTGGGTGGTCATGAAGATGGTGGTGTCGAATTCGCCGCGCAGCGCCTGGATGCGGTGCCAGACGGCCTGCTTGGCGACCGGGTCGAGTCCCACGGTGGGCTCGTCGAGGAACAGGATGGCCGGGCGATGGAGCATCGACTGGGCAATCTCGAGGCGGCGGATCATCCCGCCGGAGTAGTGGCGCACGACCTTTCCGGCGGCCTGGGTGAGCTCCATGAACTCGAGGGCCTGGGCAATACGCTGGGTTCGCTCCGGCCGGCGGATTCCGTAGAGCTTCGCAGAGATGAGCAGATTTTCGTAGCCGGTCAGGTCGCCGTCCGCCGACAACATCTGCGAGACGTATCCGATTCTTCGGCGCACTTCGCGGGGCTGGCGCACGACGTCGAAGCCGGCTACCAGGGCGGTGCCTCCACTGGGAGGCAGAAGCGTCGTCAGCATCTTGATCAGCGTGCTTTTGCCCGCGCCGTTGGGGCCGAGCAGGCCGAAGATCGAGCCGCTCGCGGTGGAAAAGGAAAGATGGTCGACGGCGACGAGATCTTCAAACTTCCGTGTCAACTCGAGAGTTTGAACGGCCGCGGAAACTTTCGACGCGCTGGGATGAAGCTCACTGGAGACGGATGTCATCGTCGGTTTGCCTGCCCCTCGCCGGGACGTGCGGTGCGAAGCCGCTATGGTACCGGAGATTGTTCCCGATGTCGCCGGGGGAGCCGGCCGCGCCGGTCAGGCGGGCGTTTCCAGGGAGGCTTCGCCGGCGTAGATGCGCTTGACGATTTCCTCGATGGGCTCGTCTTCGATGAGCAAGTCGCGGACCTCGACGGCGGCGAGGATATGGCGGATCAGGTCGGCCGTGGCAACCTTCACGCGGTCGAAGCGGATGCGATAGGTGAGCTCGTCGACGCGTTCCAATTGAAGGCCGTGGCGAGGAAAGGCGTCGATCAGGGGCACCTGCGCGCGGTCCTTGAGGATGAATTTGACCTGCTTGGTGCGCAGCAGGCGCTCCTTGAGACCGGCGAGCGGGCCGTCGAACAGGACGCGGCCGTGGTCGATGATCATGATGCGGCGGCACAACTCCTCGATGTCGTCCAGGTCGTGGGTGGTGAGCAGGACGGTGGTCTGAAACTCGCGGTTGATGGCGCGCAGGAACTGGCGGATGTGGTCCTTGGCGACCACGTCGAGGCCGATGGTCGGCTCGTCGAGGAACAGGAGCGGCGGATTGTGCAGCAGCGCGGCGGCCAGGTCGCAGCGCATGCGTTCGCCCAGCGAGAGCTTGCGCACCGGCGTGTGCAGGTAATCGCGGAGGCCGAGAATTTCGTTGAAGCGCTCCATGCGGGCATCGAAATCGCGCTGGGAGACATCGTAGATGCGGCGCAGCAGTTTGAACGACTCGATGACGGCAATGTCCCACCAGAGCTGGGTGCGCTGGCCGAAGACCACGCCGATGGTCTTCACGTAGTGCCGCCGCTGGCGATGCGGCACAAAGCCGTTGATGCGGATTTCGCCGCTGGTCGGCACCAGAATGCCCGTGAGCATCTTGATGGTGGTGGATTTGCCGGCGCCGTTGGGACCGATATAGCCGACCATTTCCCCGCGCTCGATGGAAAAGCTCACGCGGTCCACCGCCTTCACCGTGAGGTAGTCGCGCACGAACAGATTCTGAATCGAGCCCCAGATGCCTTCGCGGCGGCGGAAGGTCTGGAAATGTTTGGAGAGATGGGCGACGTGGATCAGCGAGTCCGAGGACATGGAAGAACGAATTCTAACATCATCAGGGCCGCAACCTGGCAGCACTCTGCTACGCGGCATGACCGCGCCGGAGAATTTCGCGAACACGCGCCGTGATATCTGCGATGCGCACCGGCCGGTAAAAGACGGAGTGCGCGGCAGGCAGGGGAATTTTTTCGGTGCGCGAGGCGACCAAAACGGCCGGGACCCGCGCCATCAGGTGTTGGAGGCCCGGGTCGCCGGCGATTTCCGCGGTGACTTCGATCACCAGGGCCGAGGGCATCTGCCCGGCGGCCAGGGCGCGGCCCGCATCGTCCGGCGACTCCATGCCCAGCGCGTCGATACCCTGTTCGCGGAGCTCGGCGCGGACGCCGGTGCGCAGCGTCCAATCACGCGCGATCACGAAAACGACGGGCATCCCGCCGCGGAAGTATAGCATCGTCCAGACCATGCCCTATGGGGTACCCGGACCGGGTTAACATAGGCAAGCCCGGAAGGGGTCTGTTACAATTTGTTGTTTTGCGGGGCAGGCGGGGCGCGGAAGCGCGGGCAAACATGGCGGAAAACGGCAAACGAAAAAGGAACATCCTGATTCTAGCGGCGGTGATCATCGTCCTGATCGTCGCCGTGTTTTCGCTGCGCAAGAAGGCGCCGCTGGTGCCCTTCGAGGAGGTGGTGCGCGAGGACCTGAGCGCCACCATCACCAGCAACGGCAAAGTCGAGCCGGTGGCCGCGACGGTGGCCCGCGCCGGCTTCCCGGCATTCGTGAGCCGGGTGGCGGCCCATGAGGGGCAGGCCGTGCGGCGCGGACAGTTGATCGTGACGCTGGACGCGGCGGACGTCCGGTCGCAGCTGGCGCAGGCGCGCGCCGATCTGCTGGGCGCGCAAACCGATCTGCAACATGCGCGCGCGGGCGGCCCGCCGGACGAAGTGGCGCAGTTCGAAAGCGATCTGCAGGCGGCGCGGCTGGAAGTGACCAACCTGGAGCATGATGAGCAGGCGCTGGAAAATCTGGTGGCCCAGCACGCCGCCACCCCGGAAGAGTTGGTGCAACAGCAGGCCCGGCTGGCCAAGGCGCGCGGGAATTTGAAGGCCCTGGAAGCGAAGAAGCAGCTGCGCACCCAGCAGTCGGCGGTGACCGTGGAAAGCGCCGGGCTGCACGTCAGCCAGGCGCAGGAACTGGTGCGCTCGCTGGAAGAGAAGGTGCGATCGGCGACGGTCGTGGCTCCCACCGACGGCACGTTGTATTCCCTGCCGGTGAAGGCCGGCGATTATGTGAAGGTCGGGGACACGCTGGCCGAAATGGCCGATCTGAAGCACGTACAGGTGCGTGCCTTTGTGGATGAGCCGGACCTGGGCGCGCTGGAAGCGGGCCAGGACGTCGAGGTGACCTGGGATGCGCGGCCCGACCACATGTGGACGGGCCACACCGGCCAGGTGCCCAAGCAGGCCGTGGCGCGCGGGATGCGCAGCGTGGGCGAAGTGCTGTGCACGATCGACAACGGCCGGCTGGAGCTGCTGCCGAACGTCAACGTGCAGGTGCGGATTCTGGTGCGCGAGCGGCGCGGAGCGCTGGTGGTGCCGCGCGAGGCCGTCCGCGACGACCGCGGGCGCCATTACGTTTTCCTGCTGGTGGACGGCAAAGTGCGCCGCCGCGACATCACCGTCGGGGTGGCCAGCGCGTCCAAGTACGAAGTGCTCTCCGGGCTGGCGGCCAAGGACCGCGTGGCCCTGCCCGCGGAAAAGGAACTGAAGGACGGGATGGAAGTGCGACCCATGGAGGCCGATTGAAGCACGCGCTGCCCCGGATCGTTTTCACGGTTCTGTGCGCGGGAATCTTCTCGCTGCCCGCCGCGCCCGGGGCCCACGCAGCGCCGGCACGGGCGGCTCGCGCCGATGATGCCGCGCCGATTCAGGCGGCGCAACGCCAGTTCCATGCCGGCAATTACACCGCGGCAATTGCCACGCTGCAACCGGCGGCCTCGCGAGACGCGTCGAACCCCGAAGCGTATTACTGGCTGGGGCGCAGCTACTACGAACTCCGCGATTACGACAACGCCATCGCGCAACTGGGACGAGCGGTGGCGCTGGACGCCCGTAATTCCATTTACCACCAGTGGCTGGGCCGCGCCTACGGCGGCAAGGCCGACCGCGAGCGGAGTTTCTTCCTCGCGCGCAAAGTGAAAAAAGAATTTCAGCAGGCGGTCAGCCTGAACCCCTCGAATCTGGCGGCCCGGCGAGACCTGGCGGAGTTCTGCGTGGATGCCCCGTGGATCGTGGGCGGCAGCAAGGACGAAGCCCTCCAGCAGGTCAACGCCATCGCGGCCATCGATCCCGTCGAAGGCCATCTGGCCCGCGCCATCTACTTTCAGGAAGGGCTGAAGCGGCCTGATCAGGCCGAGAACGAATACCGCGAGGTGCTGGCGGCGAAGCCGAACCGTATCGAGCCGTATCTGGAAGCCGCCGATTTTTACCGCAGCCAGGGCAAAGCCGCCGAGGTTTCTACCGCCATTCAGGCCGCCGCGCTGGTGAGCCCGGGCGATGCACGCCTTCCGTTTTACCGGGGAGTCGCCGGGGTGCTCGCGCACGCCGATCTGGCCAACGCGGAGCAGGACTTGAAGTCCTATCTGGCCAGCACGCCGGAGCGCAGCAACTGGCCCCCGCACGCGGCCGGGCGCGAATGGCTGGGGCGCTTGTACGAAGCCCAGGGAAAACGCGGCGAGGCGGCCGAGCAATACCGCGCCGCCCTGCAATTGGATCCCCAGCGCAAGGAAGCGCGCGCGCGCCTCGAGCGATTGTCTCGGAAGACATCTCCGTAGGGACGCATGGACTCGGCTCGCAACTCGATCTCGCCGGGCGGCCTGGGTCCGCTGGAGCCAGCCCGCCGGAAGGACGCGCGGAAAAGTTCGGCCTTGTGGGGCGAGATCTGGTGGCTGGCGATTCAGGCGTTGCGCGCCAATAAGCTGCGGGCCCTGCTGACCATGGTCGGCGTGATTATCGGGAGCGGCTCGATTGTCCTGGTGGTGACGGTCGCGCTGGCGGGCAAGCAGTACGTCCTGGCGCAGATCGAGGGCGTGGGCGCCAACCTGGTCTATGCCCACCTGATCCATTCCGACGAACCGGGGAGCTCGACGCTGGCGGATGAAATCACGCCCGCCGACCTCGCCGCCATTCGCGAAGGGCTCCCGGCACTGGTGACGGCGGCGGCCGGGACGGGCACCGTTCCCATGACGGCGGTGGTCGAGAGCCACGAGCGCCCCATCAATCTGGTGGGCGCCACCGAAGACTTCCAAGGGGTTCGCAACCTCGAGATCCTGCGGGGGCGTTATTTCGACTCGGACGACCTGCGTTCGCGCAGCAAGGTTTGCCTGATCACCCAGGAACTGGCCCGGCGCGTGTTCCCCTCGGGCAGCGCGACGGGCAAGACGATTCGCCTGGGCGAGCTGCATTTCACGGTGATCGGCGTGTTCCGGGAGCGCGTGGCGACGTTCGGGGAAACGGAGATCACGCGGGAATCCGCGCTGATTCCCTTCTCGCTGCTGCACTACTACACGGGGAGAGACGCGCTGACGACCCTATACGCGCGGGCCGATCGCCCCGAGGATGTCCCCACGGTGACGCGGCAGGTGACGGAGATCCTGCAGGGCCGCCACCGCGCGGGCGCCAAGTACCAGGTGGAAAATCTCACCGGGATTCTGGAGACGGCGCGGAGCATCGCCACGGCGCTGACGGCCTTTCTGATCCTGGTGGCGCTGATCGCGCTGGCCATCAGCGGCATCGGGATCATGAACATCATGCTGGTCACGGTGACCGAGCGGACGCGCGAGATCGGCATCCGCAAGGCCATCGGCGCGTCGCACGATGCCATCCGCTATCAGTTCCTCATCGAAGCGCTACTGATCAGCGGAACCGGAGCGCTGGCCGGCATCCTGATCGCCATTTCCATCCCCGGACTCCTGAATCTCCTGATCGCGATGTTTCCCGAGGCCGGAGATCTCCGCGTGCCCGTCTCGTGGATCTCGGTGGTGCTGGCGTTTGTAGTATCCTGCTCCACAGGGCTGGTGTTCGGCTATCTCCCGGCAAACCGGGCGGCCCAACTCCAACCGACGGAAGCGCTTCGCCATGAATAGATCCGCGCATCGAAAACTACTCCGGAGCCGCCGCTGGCCGGCGGTCGCCGGGATGCTGGCGCTGCTGCTGGCGGCGCCGGCGCGCGCCCAGGACGCGGGAACCTTGACGCTGCAGCAGGCCGTGACGCTGGCCTTGCAGAACAGCCGCGACCTCAAGCTGGCCCGCGTGCAGTACAACGTGGCGCTGGGCGAAGCGCGCGTGGATCGCGCGGCCTTCCGCCCCAATCTCTACACCGGCGCGGGCGCGGCCTACACGCACGGCTTCCCCTCGCTGCCCGGCGGCCAGGCCCCCTCGCTCTTTCAACTGGACTATTCGCAGACGCTGTTCAATCCCCTGCTCAAGGGCGAGCAGCACGCCGCCGAGGAACGGGCCAAGAACCAGAAACTCGAGATGGACCGCATGCGGGACGACGTCATCGTCCGCGCGGCCAGCGTCTATCTCGATCTGAGCAAGGTGCGGCACTCGCTGGAATTGCTCCGCAGCGAACAATCCAGCGGGGCCAAAATCCTCGAAGTGGTCCGCGCGCGCCTGGCCGCCAACCAGGAACTCCCCATCGAAGTGACGCGCAGCGAATTGCTGGTGGCGCGCGTCCAGGAGCGCATCATCCGGCTGGAAGACCGCGAGGAAACGCTCGTGGCGCAGTTGCGCGACCTGACGCAGATTCCCGAAGGCCAGGCCCTCGAGGTGGAAACCGATGCCGCGTCGTTCGACGCCGCGCTGGCCACCAACCAGCCCGACACCGAGATCGTGAGCCTGGCCCTGCAAAACGACCGCGGCATCGCCGAAGCGGAAAACGAGCGGGCCGCGCGCGAACATCTCCTGCACGGCGCGCGCTGGAGCTACTTCCCCACCGTGGACCTGGTGGGCCAGTACAGCGTGCTGAGCAAATTCAACAATTACGATGAGTTTTACAAGCGCTTCGAGCGCAACAACGTCAACGTCGGCCTGCAGATCACCATTCCGCTGTTCGCCGCGAAAACTTCGGCCAACGTGGCGCTGGCCAAAAGCCAATTGAACGCCGCCGAACTGCTGCTCGGCAACAAGCGCCAGGAAGTCCGCCTGGACGTGCAGCAGAAGGCGCGCAGCGTGCGCGAACGCGAGGCCGTGCGCGAGGTGGCGCGCCTGGACCTGCGCCTGGCCCAGGAAACGCTCCAGCTGGCGCAGGCCAAATTCGACCAGGGGCGCGCCACGCTGCAGGAAATCGAGCAGGCCCGCCTGGACGAAAGCGACAAGTGGGTGAGCTTTCTGGAAGCCGATTTCGCCCGCGAGCAGGCGCACCTCACCCTGCTGCAAGCCACCGGGCAACTGGCGAAACTTTTTCCGTAAGCACCACGCCGCGAGAAAGCTTGGGCGCCGCGGGAAAATCAAGTAAAATAACCTGATTGCACTGCGTGGTGCCGTTTCGGAACCGTGCCTGAGGGAGAGCCACATCCATGCCGTCCGTGATGAAAACCCTGTTTCTGAATCCCCCGAGCTTCGAGAAGTTCGACGGAGGAGCGGGCTCTCGCTGGCCCGCCACGCGGGAAATCGAATCCTACTGGTATCCGGTCTGGCTGGCCTATCCCGCGGGGATGCTGCCGGGCAGCCGCTTGCTGGACGGCCCGCCGCACCACATTTCCCCGGCCGAAGTGGTGCGCATCGCGCGGGATTATGAATTCGTCGTGCTGTTCACCTCGACCGTAGGCTTCGTCAGCGACCTGCGCATGGCGCGGGGGATGAAGGAAGCCAAGCCGGACTTGAAGATCGCCTTTGTGGGGCCGCACGTGCAGATCAAGCCAGCGGAGAGCCTGCTGGCCAGCTCGGACATCGATTTCATCGTGCGCGGCGAATTCGACCATGCCGTGGTGGAGTACGCGCAGGGCAAACCGCTGGCGGAAATCGGCAATGCCAGCTACCTGAAGGACGGGAAAGTGGTGCACAACCCGTCGCGCCCGCAGCTGCAGACCGAGGAGCTGGACGCGCTGCCGTTTGCCACCGAGGTCTACCAGCGCGACCTGACCATCGAGAAATACAACGTGCCGTTCCTGCTGCACCCCTTCGTTTCCTTTTACACCACGCGCGGATGCCCGGCGCTGTGCACCTTCTGCCTGTGGCCGCAGACGCTTTCCGGCCACGCCTGGCGGACGCGCTCGGTGGAAAACGTGGCGCGGGAGTTCCGTCAGGCCCACAAGATGTTTCCCCAGGCCAAGGAATTTTTCTTCGATGACGACACGTTCAACATCCGCAAGGAGCGCGTGGTGGCCCTGTGCAAGGAATTCCAGCCCGTGGGATTCCGGTGGTCCTGCACGTCGCGCGTGCACGGCGACTACGAAACACTGAAGGCCATGGCCGACGCCGGTTGCCGCCTGCTGATCGTGGGCTTTGAATCCGGCGATCCACAAATCCTGAAAAACATCAAGAAGGGCCAGACCGTCGAGATGGGCCGGACGTTCGTGAAGAATTGCAAGAAGGTCGGCATTCACGTCCACGGCGATTTCATCATCGGGCTGCCCGGCGAAACCAAGGACACCATCGAGAAGACCATCAATTTCGCCAAGGATCTGGATTGCGAGACGATTCAGGTCTCCATGGCGCACGCCTATCCCGGCACCGAACTCTATGACCGGGGCACGCGCGAGGGATTCCTGGCCGGCGAAGCCATCACCGATGACGGCGGCCACCAGTTGCCGCACCTCCAGTATCCCGGCCTGTCCAAGGAATACATGGTCGAGGCCGTCAACCGCTTCTACGACAGCTACTACTTCCGGCCGCGCGTGGCCTGGCGCATCGTCCGCGAATCGCTCTGGGACAGCCATGAGCGCAAGCGCCTGTTCCACGAGGCGGTGGACTTCCTGAAGCTGCGCGCCGACCGCCGGAAAGTGGCGCGCAAGGGCGTGGGGAAGAAAGCCGTCGTCGCCGTTCCGGCGATCCACACCGCTTCCGGACCGGAAGTCGCCGTGCCGGCCATGGGCTCGGGTTCCGCAGCGGAAGTCGCCGGCGAGTCGCAAGGCGCATGACGCTGGCCAAACACCTGCATTTCAAAACCGTCGTCCTGATTCTGATCATGATCTCGGTGGCCCCGCTGGGCGACGTTTTCCTCGGCAAAGGGATGAAGCAAGTGGGCGCCATGGCGGGATGGGCGCCGGCCGCGCTGTTTCATTTCTTCTTCCGCGCCTTCACGACCGGCACGGTGTGGGTCGGCATCAGCCTCCTGCTCACCTTTTTTGTCGCCTACCTGGTGGTGCTTTCCTGGGCGGACTACAGCTACGTGCAGCCCGCTTCGGCGGCGTCCTATGGCTTGATCGCGCTGATGGCGCATTTCGTGCTGCATGAGACGATCTCGCCGACGCGCTGGGCCGGCGTGTTGGTGATCTGCACGGGCGTGTTTGTGGTGGGCCACACGCATCCTCGCACCACGGAGCACCCCGCCCCATGACCGGATTCGTGCTCTATCTCCTGATCGTTTTCCTGGGCACGGGCGGCGAGCTGTGCGTCTCGCGCGCCATGAAGATGGTGGGCGAGGTGACGGATTTTCGCCCGCACGCCATCGCACGCGTGGTGGGCCGCGCGCTGCTGCTTCCCCGGATGTGGATGGGCGTCTCCATGATGGCCGTGGCGTTCTTTGCGCTGCTGGGCATGCTGTCGCTCGCCAAGGTCAGCTTCGTGTTCCCGGCAACGGCGCTGAGCTACGCCGCGGGCGCTCTGGGGGGCAGGCTCTTTCTGGGCGAGCGCGTGACGCCCCAGCGCTGGATCGGCGTTCTGCTCGTCTGCATCGGTGTTACACTCGTGTTCCTTGGCAAGGGATAAGCGGGACAGAGGATAGCGGGATGACCGCCTGGACCGCAGTTCGCGACGCAGTGCTGGCTCTGGCGCTCGCGCCGCTGGCGTACTACTGCATCGCCCTCATCGCCGCTGCGCGGTTCTTTCGCGGCAACGCTTCCGCTTCCGAGGGCCTTCCCTCCGGCGCTACCTCTACTTTCACTCCGCCCGTCAGCATTCTGAAACCCATCCGTGGGCTCGACCGCGAGACCTACGAGAACTACGCCAGTTTCTGCCGCCAGGACTATCCCGAGTTCGAAATCCTGTTCTGCGTGACCGACGCGAGCGATCCCGCCATTCCGGTGATCCGGCAAGTCATGCACGATTTTTCCGGAGGCGAGGCTCCTCGTCGCTCGATTCGCCTGCTGACCGGCTCGGAGCCCGTGGGGGCCAGCGACAAAGTCAACAAGCTCTGCCGGATGGTGCGCGAGGCGCGGCACGACATCGTGCTGGTGAGCGATAGCGACGTGCGCGTCGAGCCGGGTTTTCTCCGCGCGGTGGTCGCGCCGTTCCGCGATCCGCAGGTCGGCGGGGTGACGTGCCTGTATCGCGGGCTCACCGACGGATCGTTCGCCGCCGATCTCGAAGCGCTGGGCAACACCACCGATTTTGCGCCGGGGGTCCTGGTGGCCGGGCTGGGCGGCAGCCTGAATTTCATGCTCGGCGCGGTGATGGCCACAACCAAGAGGCATCTGGCCGAAATCGGCGGCTTCGAATCACTGGCCGACTTCTTCTGCGACGACTACGAGCTGGGCAACCGCATCGCCGCGCGCGGAGGCCGCGTCGAGCTGAGCCGCTTCCCCGTGGACATCGTCTATCCGCGCGAGACGTTGCGCGACGCCTTTCGCCATCAGTTGCGTTGGAATTTGAGCATCCGCTACTCGCGCCCGGCGGGACATTTCGGCCTGATTTTCGCCCAGGGCTTGCCGTGGGCACTGCTCGCGGCGGCCCTCGCCCCCTCCTGGGCCGTAGCCGCGGGCTACCTCGCGGGCTACGCGCTGCTGCGCGCCGCCGTGGCCTCGGTGACCGGGGTGCGGGGGATGCGGGACAATCTCGCGCGGTCGAGGATGTGGATGCTACCGCTGCGCGACGCGTTTGCCTTCGTGGTGTGGCTGGCCAGCTTTTTTCCGCAGCGCATCCACTGGCGCGACCGCGAATTTTACGTCCGCGCCAAGCGCCTGGTGCCGGCCCCGCCGCGCCATTCCTAGGATCGCGTCCCGCAAAAAATCGCCGCATGCGCGGCTCGTCATCCGCGAACCAGGCCGGTCATGTTTGGCGCAGGAATCGCGCGGACATTTTTGGCAGGCCTTTTGCACGGTTGACGAAAGCATCGTCGGCCAGTAAAGTAGATGCAGGTCGCGCCTGCGGCCTTTTTTGTTGTCTCCCCTCGGCTGGGAGGTCGTACAATTGGCAGTACATCAGATTCTGGATCTGATTATCCTGGTTCGAGTCCAGGCCTCCCAGCCAACTCTTTAGAATCAGTGGCTTAGGCTCCATCCCAAGAGCAAATCCTAAGAAATCTCGAAAACCCAGTATTAGTTTTCGAGGATTTGCTATGGCCCAACCGAAATACACTCTCTATAAGTATGTGCGATTCAAGGGCGGCTCTTGGCGCTACTGTCGCGCCGCGCTCTACGCCAACCGCACAGTCAAACCTGATCTGGTATTGGTCGGAGGCAAAGAAGAGAAACACCCGGAGGGCAACTATTACAATTACCATGCCGGGCAATGGATTCCGGCGGGTCCCGATGCCTTGGCGGCACAGCGGCAGCAACACGCCCTGCTGCGTGGCAATGCGTCGGAATACCGAATCTACTCTTCCGGTAGACAGATGCCCGAGCCACTGGAGCCGCAACCATCTGCGGACACCGCAAGGAAAAAGATCAAGACAAGCGCGGCGAGGAACTCGCGGAGCAGCAAGCCACGGCAATCGCGCGCGCGATCGGCTACGCAATCCAGCGCATCGGCGACCTGGCTGGCTGAATGTCTTCGCGAACGCGACGGTCAGCCTGATGGCGGACGCCTGGGGCGAGGAAGCTGGCGACTACGTCAAACAGAAGCTCGAAACGGCCCAGAACTGGAGCCTTGCGAAAGGGATGGGAGACACACAGGGAGGCTTGAACTGATGGGCGGATTTTTTGAGACCACGAAAATGCAACGGCACGTAGAGCAGTGCAGCCAATGCAAGATCGCGCACCTCGCGCCGGAAGGCATCGCCTAGTCGGAATGCCGGGGGAGCCGAGCACCACCAGGCCTATGCCTCAACCAATGTGCGAAAAAGTCTGGACACTACCGACACTACGACCACACGCGCGCGCACGGGTTCCCGTCAAAGAGAATCATCGCACTCCTCAAGACAATTCTTGGTCGAGTTCAGAGTTTTCATGCTGTGGGGAGAAAGAATCGCGCCATTTTCGGAGCGGATAGAATTTTGGCGAAGCACAACTATTGGCTCAAGCGCGCGATCTCCAGACGGTCTCCCACTTTGGTCCCCGTGCGATAAATCGTGTGCGTGGGGAGCTCCAGAACACTCGATGCTTTCAGGGACACGACCGAGACCCGAAACGGCCGCAGATACTCTTCCAAGTGCACGACCTGCTTTTCCTTGTCGAGGAAAATCAGGTCAATCGGGAAAAGCATGCCGATCGTATGGACTCCCCGGGAGGGCACGATCCAGAGGCCACGCCCGAATTGCGCCCATCGCTTTGTCTTTCCCAGCAGACCGACAAGTCGTGGGAAATAGCTGTTGGCAATGGCCGTCTCGGTGGCCAGGAATGTTTCCCGCGTCTTATTGTAGACGTAAAAGCAATGACGTTGACCGTTTTGGAACATACTTTCACAGCTCCCTGGTATCCCAAGGAAGCATCTCCTCCCCTCCTGTGCTGGCGAATTCAGCCTACTCGATAGCCTTCCGCTTGCGACGCCAAATGATGATGAACAGCACCACCACTGCCAGTGCTCCCGCTACAATTCGAACTACCGTTGCTGTGTCCACTTTCGTGCCTCCTCTCCTGAATTGCTGGGTCGACGCCCGACCGACATTGCGAGCGGCGACCCTTTCTGCTATCGCTACATTTTTAACAGCTGCCGCGCAATCGCAATCATGGCCGGCCCTATCACGACAATCATCAGCGCCGGGAAGATGAAAAACACCAATACCGGAACCATCTTCACGCTGATCTTGGCCGCCATCTCTTCCGCACGCTGTCGCCTTTTCATCCTCAGGTCGTCCGAGTGCACCCTCAAGGACTGAGCAATACTGGTTCCAAATCGTTCCGTCTGCACCAGCATGGCGACAAGCGCTTTTATGTCATCGAGGCCAGTTCTCCGCGCGAGTTCTCGAAGCGCGTCCGTCCGCGTCTTACCCACTCTCATTTCGGCAGTGACGAGCTGCAACTCTTCACTGAAATCGGGGTGTGCGATCGCAAGTTCCTCGGATACGCGAAGCAAGGCATGATCCAAGCCCAGACCGGCTTCGACGCAGATTACTAACAGATCCAAGCCGTCGGGAAGGGCCAAACGCAATCGGTGCTGCCGAGCGCGAATTCGTCCCACAAGCCACATTTCCGGCAGCATATAACCTGCCAAGGCCGCCAACGCCAGAACCACAAACGGGTTCCACCGGTACCATCCGGTGAAGAAGACGACCGCCACCAAAGCCACCGGAAGCACGAGCCGCAAGCCGCTGATGGCCTGCATCGTCTCCGGTTTGCGGAAACCGGCTCGGACCATCATCAGCTGGGATCGCGAGGACGGCGTCTTGGACGACACCAGTGCCCCGACGGAGGCCAGCGTATGCTGCACGCGCTCCCTCCCCTTCTCCCGGAAGTCGGCTTTGCGAACGGGAGCCGCTGCGGCGAGCAGGCTCGACAAACGTCCGGCTACCCCCAATTCACCCGGAACGAAAGCGTAGACCAGCGCGCCCATGATGCCCACGACGGCGATGAAGGTGACGGTTACGAGTGTCCAGTCCATCCTGTTTCTCCTCGGCCCTTCAGACTTCAATATGGATGATTTTCCACAGCAACGCCGATCCGATGAGCTGCCATGTCGCAGCGCCCCATAGAATCTTGGGCCCGATCGGATCGTCAACCAGCGCGCTCATATAATGCGGATTCACGATCCCAAGGCTCAGTACCATGATGGGGGGCAGAGCGATCAAGATTCCGGCGGTCAGCCTGCCATGTGCGGACTTGGACCGCACGTCGCGATAAATCCGAAAACGGTCTCGAATGACATGCGACAGGTTATCCAGAATCTCCGACAGATTTCCGCCGGTTTCCTTCTGGATGAGCAGCGCGGTAACGAAGAACCGCACGTCGATCAGGGGGACGCGGTCGGACAGGTTCTGCAAAACGTCCCGCAAGGGCAGCCCGAAGTTCTGCTCCTCGAACGTCGTGCGGAATTCTCCGGCGATCGGCTCCGGGGCTTCGCTCGCAATCATGCCCAAGCCCGTGGTGAAAGCGTGGCCGGCGCGGATGGCCCGGTTCAGCAAGTCCAGGGCCTCCGGGAAATGCTCCTCGAATTGCCGCAATCTGCGGCGACGTCTGATGCCCACATACATGAGGGGGAGCATTCCCGTGGTCATGGCCGCGAGTATTGGCACAGGGAATGAATACAACGCTCCGGTGGCGACGAAGGCGCCGAAAGCGAGCACGCCACAGATCAGCAGGATCTTCCCAGGGCGAGTCTTCATTCCGGCCTGCGCCACAACATCCTTGAGCCGCGTGGACCACGACCACTTCATCATGATCCGGTTCACCGCCGGCACGCTGCTCAACAGCTCATCGCGGATCAGCCGAACCCCCAAATCGATGGGGCCGCGCCGCTCGGCTCGGCGCACCGCGTCCATGCGGCGCTGAATCAGCTCTTGCTTGCTGTCGGCACCGAACGAGAGCCAGATCAACAGACCAAGCACGGTGGCCACAATGAACGTAACGAATGCAATGAGCAGCGCCATATCGGAACCCCTTACCCTTTACCGCTCTCGTGGTACTTCGAACATCGACATCGGCAGCTGAATCCCCGTCACCAACAAGCGCTCGGAAAACTTGGGCCGAATCCCAGTGGGCAGGAAATCTCCCAGCACTTCTCCGTTTTCGCGAATCCCCCGCTTGCGGAACACAAAGATATCCTGCATCGTCACCACATCCCCTTCCATTCCGGTGATTTCCGCGATGCTCACGACTTTGCGGGTTCCGTCACTCATGCGACTGACCTGAATCACCACGTCCAGGGCCGAGGCGATTTGCCTGCGGATGGCATTCTCGGGCAGGTTCAAATTCGACATGGCCACCATCGTTTCCAGCCGGCTGAGCGCATCCCGGGGACTATTGGCGTGAATCGTCGTCAGCGATCCGTCGTGACCTGTGTTCATCGCCTGCAACATGTCCAGCGCTTCCTCTCCGCGGACCTCGCCCACGATTATGCGATCGGGACGCATGCGCAGAGCGTTGATCACGAGCTGCCGTTGCTGAATGGAACCCTTGCCCTCGATATTGGGCGGGCGTGTTTCCAGACGCACCACGTGCTCCTGGTTGAACTGCAATTCGGCGGCGTCTTCAATGGTCACCACACGTTCCCGGTTGGAGATGTAGGAAGACAAGACGTTGAGGAACGTGGTCTTTCCGGCGCCGGTTCCGCCCGAGATCAGAATGTTGAGCCGCGCTTTGACACATCCCTGCAATAGCTCCAGCATCGCGGGCGTCATCGAGTGATTGTCGAGCAGATCCTCTGCCATCAGCCGGTTATGTCCGAACCGCCGGATGGAAAGGCAGGGCCCGTCGATCGCCAGCGGAGGGATGATGGCGTTCACGCGCGAGCCGTCCGCCAGCCGCGCATCGACCATTGGTGAGGATTCATCCACACGGCGTCCCACCGCCGATACAATTCGGTCGATGATCGCCATCAAATGGGCATCGTCTCGGAACTGCACCGACGTGCGCTCGAGCAATCCCTTGCGCTCGATATAGACGTGTTTGTAGGTGTTGACCAGAATGTCCGCCACCGTCGGGTCGGCCAATAACGGTTCCAGCGGACCCAAACCGAAGACTTCGTCCAGCACCTCCTGCACGAGCCGCTCTCTCTCCTGCAGATTCATCGGTGTGGATTCGCCGACGACCAGCGCTTCCAGAATCGACCCGACCTCGCGCCGCACTTCCTCGCGACTGGCTTCCGTCACGCGGTCCAGGTTCAGCTTATGGATCAACTTGCGGTGGATGGCCGCCTTCACCGCGCCTAAGTCCGTTCGCCCGATCATGCTGACAGGAGACATGTTTGATTTCACCTCTTGCTCGGAAATGAGAACAACCCGCCCAGGACGCCCTTTTTCGCCGCCGGGCCGGGATCGATGCCCGCAATTTGCGCGGCGATCTGCCGGTAGCGGAGGCTCAAGCCGTTGTTCTGCGCATTTTCCAGAAGCGGCGTTCCCAAGTTGGTCGAAGCGCTGGCTTTCCGGAAATCATTGGGGATGCAGGCGAACACCGGCCGGTTGATGTCTTTCTGAATCCCCTTCAAAACGTCCTCCTCGCCTTTATGCCAGCGGTTCAGGACGATTCTCACCCGCTCCGGTTCGACTCCCAGGCCCGTCAGCGCGACCAGACGCCGCTGCAAGGTCCACAGCGACGGCACATTGGCTTCGGCAACGATCAGAATCATCCGCGCCGTCTTCAGAATGGAAGCCCAGTCCGTTCCGAATTGCGCGCCCATATCCAGCAGCACCGTGTCGAAGCTGTTCTGCGCGACATTTACCACGCGCTCCAGGGGAGGCACGGCAATCGTCTGCCATTCCTCGGGTTGCGTGGCCCCCGCAAGAACCTGCAACTTGGTCGTATGGGGAGTCAGCAGTCCCGCGAAAAAATGGCCGTCCAGCCGCTCCAGGTTGTCCACGGCGTCGCGCACACCAAACTGAGGGCGCAGATCGAGTAGCAGGTGCACATTGCCGAGTGGCCGGGCGAAATCCAGCAGCACAGCCCGCTTGCGTGCAAACACCGAGAGTTGGACCCCCAGGTTGACCGCGACCGTGGTCGCGCCCACTCCGCCCTTCGATCCCATCACCACGATTAGCTTGTCCAGCGACGTGCGCCCTTCGGCGCCCGACTCCTCCGTGAGGCGAGACAGCATCTCCCTCAGTACTGTCATGCCGATCGGCTTGGGCAGGAAATCCTGCACTCCGCCCCGCATGGCTTCCAGCAGAAGCTGATGTGTGGGCGGCGATACGGCAGAAACCGCAATGAGCCTCGTCGCCGGACGAATTCGCCGCACCTGTGCCCCGAACGCGAAAAACGATTCCGCATCCCGCCCCAGGTCGAGCAAGACCACGTCGGGAAGCGCATCCGCGGTATCCGGGATTCTTGCACCGGGGATCGCCCACTCCTTGATCGACTTCACGACGCCGGTCTGTTCCAGAGCGGCAACGATCTGCGCGGAACTCGCCGCATCGCCGCTCGCTATTCCGATCGTCAGCATGGCTTCCTTTTACCTAAGATTGAAAGGCCGGATTCTGTGCGCCATCCGTCCTGGTTCGGCGCTTCACTTCGACTGCGTTCGTCCTTCGTCCGGAGCATTCGCCGACGGCAGAAACGGCTGTGGGAACGCCGGCCCCGGCACGGCTTGGCCCGCCGCCAATGGCTGCACAATATGGGGCGTTACGACCACCAACAGTTCGTTTTTCGACTTATTCAAAGTGCGGCTCTGAAAGAGCTTTCCCAATACCGGGATGTCGCCGATAAACGGAATCTTCTGGAACTGCTCGGTGACGCGATTGTCCAGCAAGCCCGCGATGGCGAAGCTCTGGCCATCCCTCAAATCCACTTCCGACACCACGCGATTGGTCGCCAGCGCCGGAATCAAGAATCCCTGGATCTGCAAGGCGTTGGTAAAATCCAGAGAGCTCACTTCCGGTTCGACCTTGAGATGAATCATGCCATCGGCACGGAGCAAAGGTGTAAAGCCCAGCCGGATGCCAAATTCCTTGAATTGAATTGTGATGGCCCCCGAGGTGCCGCCGCTCACGGACTGCAACACGGGATACGGGAACTGCCCCCCTGCCAGGAAGTTCGCTTCCTTTCCCGACTCCGTCAGCAGGTTCGGCTCGGCCAGGATTTCCAGGAGGTTGTTTTCCTGCAGCGCCTGGATCAAAACCGCCAGATTAATATCGGGCCGGAAAATCGCGACGTTCAATAGATTGCTGATGAGGAAGTTGTTGCCCGACGCCGTGGTGGTGGTTGTACCGCCGCTGGTAGCCACGGATTGTGTCGTGCTGATGGAAGGCGGAGAAAACTGCTGGGTGCTGACGGACATGGGCATATTGCTGCCGAAGTTCCGCAGGATATTCACTCCCAGCTGCTGCATGGCTGTCCGGTTCACTTCCGCGAAGCGCACCTGCAACGAAATCTGCGCGGTGGGTGGCGGCGGAACCTCCATCAGGCTGGTCACCTTCGGCGTGGTGTTCTTCACCACTTCCAGGATCTTGTCCGCCACGTCGGCGGAGGAAATCTTCCCGGACAACATCACCACGTTCCCCGACGTGGCGATCTGCAGAGGCTCGGCTGGAAACACTTCGTGGATCTTCTGCGTCAGCCCAAGCACGTCGATATCCACGGACACTTCGAACGACTGGCTCTGCCCCGCCTCGTCCCAGATGATCAGCGACACGCCGCCGGGGGTCTTGCCGTTCACGACCACTTGATACGGGCTCACGACAACCGCCTCGGGCCAGGAGCGCCAGCGGCGTCTCGGAGTCCTCGGAAGCCTGCGCCGCGCCGGCTTGCTGCGGAGCGGCTGGGGAAGCCGCCGTCGGCATCGCCGGAGCTGGAATTTGTGTGACTGGCGCCGGACTAGATTGCTGCCGCGCCAGCGCGCCCGAGCTGAGAAGCGCCAACGCAGCCGCCATCAGGAGCCCTCGCAGGAAGAAGACGGGGACTCCCGCGCGATTTCGCTTTTTATTGGTCGTGTGCATTAGGTTTTTCCAGCCTCACTGTTTTTCGAAGCTTTTTATTTCTTTTTTGCTTCTCGTAATCACTTCCACCACATACGGCTCAGGCCGGGACGGCGCCGCCCGGTGCGCGCTCGCATGTGCCGGCGCCGCGGAAGGTCCCGCGAAGAGCACGGCCTGCATCACGGGAGCTGGATTCACCTGCTTCGTGTCGGTGGTGTTGCGCAGCGCCAGCTGGATCTTCCCCTGCGTGCTGGCCATCGTCAGCGTGTCGGCATCCTCCGGAGAAACCAGCAGCGTCACCACGGGCACCTTCTGCGGTTTGCCCTCGCGGTCCTGCTCGACCGTCTGGCCCGCCGCCAGCACGCGAACGTTTTCCAGGATCGTCCGCGTGATGTTGTTGGAAGTGCCCGGCGCCGGCCCGGTCACCAGAACATCCACCATCGTGCCGGGAATCACAAATCCCGCCACTCCGATCACGTCATTCACCGCCACCGAGAGCGCTCGCATGCCTTCCGGAATGGTGGCCGGCAGTCCCGCTCCCGCCTCTTTGGGCGCCAGCTTGCTTTCCAGGATCGGCTCATTCTCCGCGAGGTTGGTAATCACGGCGCGGCCGGCGCAATCCTCGATGCGATGGAACATCCCCTGAACTGGCTCGTTTGCCGGCCAGTCGATCAACCGGAGATTGCTCGATTCCACGCGCGTCCCAAGCTGGAGTGTCCGGTACGCCACTACGATGTGGTCCGTGACGACGGGCTTCGCGACACTCACGCGTTTGAATGTCCGGTACACGTACGTGCTGAACAGCAGCGCTACCGCCATCGCGAGCACCAACCCAACGATCACGCGGGTACGATTCATAAAACCGTCTCCTTACCTAACTTCCATCACTTCTACGTCCGTTCACCGCCGCCAATGCGCCAGCGCGAAACTCAACATGGTCGCCGCCGCGACGGCCGCGCCGAACGGCTGCTTCAGCAGCATCGGGTTGTCGAGCGAGATCTCCGGATTCGGACGTATCCCGAAGGTCACAAACCCTTTCACTAGCGCAGCCACGTTCCACAAAGTCTTTTTCACCCGTTTGGTCATCACAATTTGGACGATGCCCATCAATCCGGATGCCAGAAAACTCACCGCCAGCACAAACAACATCGAGCGCCCGCCCAGCAGCGCTCCCACGGCCCCCATCAACTTCCAGTCTCCCGCTCCCAGTCCTCGCAAAAGGACCAACGGAAGCAGAAGGCCGAGCGCCAGGCCCGCCCCTTCGAGCGACAGCCTGGCCCCCTGCCCTCCTCCAAGAATCGCGTTCAACGCAAGGCCCGCCAAAAACCCCGGCACGGTCAACCAGTTCGGAATCCGCCGCGTGCGCCAGTCCATCCATCCGGCGTAGAGCGTGAGCGCAAGCGTGACGACCCAGATTGTTTGGCGTAAGTCCATGCGTGTCCTCGACCTCGTGCGAACTATATCTTGCAGGAGCCGCCGCCTAGGCAGGTGCCGGCGACAGTGAACACATTGCTGATCGCAGTCGTGAGCGGAGGAAATGCCGCCGCCACAACGAGCGCAATCAACGAAACCAACAACACGTACTCGATCAGGTCTTGGCCTTCCTCTTCCTTCCACAACCTCATCAGGATGTTCTTCATTTGTTCGTTCCTTTCGTGAGCGTTAGCGAATTTGAGCCGCATGCCGAAGACCTCTGCGGGGCGCTCGGAATCTGCGCGCATGCCACTCTCCCGCTTGGTGAAGCATGTCGTTAGCCAGTCCTCCTGCGCCGCGGAATGCCGGCTAATTGGCCTATTTTCAGCTCTCTTGATGTACTTGGTCGTGGCCTGCCAGTCCGCTCTTCCGAGAACGTCACCGCTAGTGGACATTCGCTTCCCATCCCACTTCTGCTTTGGTGACGCTTAATGCGGGGCACTCTGTGCACAAAGGGGAAACCGCGCTCAGGACCCCGGCCCTGAACCGCTCCTACCAGGGGCGCTCCCAACATGGCGCGAAACGAGAACACCCACTTCAACAAATCGAGCGCCCGCGCACTCGATGCAGCCCAAATCGGCCTGGCGATCTCAGTCGCCGCAGCCGA
This sequence comes from Terriglobia bacterium, assembly GCA_020072765.1. Lineage (GTDB taxonomy): Bacteria > Acidobacteriota > Terriglobia > Acidiferrales > UBA7541 > Palsa-295. Next base: position 27,146 of record JAIQGD010000033.1, on the reverse strand, counting down.
ATTGCCGGCGGCGGTGGGTGAATTTCGAATTCCGATGCTCGAACCTATGGCGACGTCTTGCTCGGCCACGATGACCATCTCGGAAGTGCTCGATAGCGGCAGTGCGCTGGTGCTGATGAGGGGGAAAATGAAGTGGAAGTTGTAGCTTACCGTGACCTCGACGGTACAGCCGGGCCCGTTGTTTATTGTGCTGCACGTAGACGGACCATACGAGCCCGCGGGGTTCCAGATGGGTGTCACCTGGATCTGGCTGGAATCGATGCCCGGCGGCGTGTGGTTGGTCACAAAAGTCTGAATGTCGGCAGGCGTCGCAGGGGCCGTACAGCTTCCGTCATTCGCGCAGGTGGATCCGTTCACGGCCGCCCAGCGCGTCGCCTCGCGCGCCGTGTTCGAAACGAAGTGATAGGCATACAGCGCGTGGCCAAACCCGGCGATTCCAAACAGCAGCATCATCAAGAGGATGAAAATGATGGCGTATTCGACGAGACCGCTTCCCTCTTCCCGCATCAGGGCTCGTCTGCCTGTGTGGCGATCACCGCAGGGAAGGTCAGCGGCTAAAGCCGTTCTCATGGTGTGGGCTTTCGGTCGCGGCTGAAGCCGCGACCCACAAAGAATATCGAGTTGCCCCACAGATTCTCGAGGTCCCCGATAAGACTCGGTTCTTTTAGCGCGGCGCGCGTTTAGCCGGAATCGGCCGGCGGAGGACGAAGGGTCACGACTCGCCACGGCCTTCATTGTCCCACCCGCAGCGTAGCCGTCTTGGAAATGCTGAAAGGACTTGGAATTCCAGGATACTTGAACAACGAACTGAACGACCCGGAAGCCGTCACCGATACCATCACCACCCAGTGGCCCCCCGCCGTGCACGTGCCCGCCGCCACGTTGCTGCCGGTGCTGCAAACCGCTGGCGCCACCGTCCCGTTGCTGTCGCATCCACACGAGACCGAGGACGTTACGGTGAGACTGCTCAAGTTCTGGCCGTTCTGGAAATCATTGTCGGCCGCCGTCTGAATGCCAATGAGATCCACCGACTGCGGCAGGCTCTGCGCGCCATACGCGGCGCCGGCGCGCGCGGCGTTTCCCACCAAGATGCCCATATACGCGTACCGCCCCAGCTCAATCACTCCGAGCGCCAGAAGCAGCAGCATGGGCAGTAGCAAAGCCACCTCCAGCATGGCTTGGCCGCGCTCCGGCGAATTGTGACCTTCGCGTTTCATCATTTACTCCACGAGGACCGCATCCAGAATCAGGCTCACGCCGGGCGGCAATCCCGCGGGGCCTTCCAGGGTGACTACGGGGTTGCCGCTCAGCGCCAGCGAATCCGAGACCACGATGCCCACACTATAGCTGACGTTGTTCCCGAAAAACGTGACCTGGTCCTTGGGGAAGTACAACGCCCCGTCAAAGGTGCTTCCATTGTTGCCTCCCAGCGAGGGGCCCTGAGGGGCTGGCCCCGCGTTGGTGTCGGTTGGGTACTGATACATCAAAACTCCCGCATACGGTCCGGAGCTCGGCGCTGTCAAATTAATGGTGGGTGTGCCCGTAATGTTGACCGTAGAACTGTTCGTAAAATAGAACATCACGCCGTTTCCCGTAATCGTCGCATTCGCGGGCACGTTCAGACATGCCTGCGAGCAGTTATTACTTCCGCCGCCGTCAATGATGTATTCTCCGGGCGCAAAGATCACGTTGGGCGCCGGCCCGCTCCCCCCGATCGTGATCGAACTGTAATTTCCTGGCTGAATCGTGCAGGCGCCGCCGACGCAGGCAACGTTGCCGCAACCGGTACCGCTGCAACTACCCCCAGTGATCTTAATCGTGGTGCCTGTCCCGCATGAGGAACACGGAGGGGTGAGACTGGACAACGGGTCGGTCCCGGCAGGCATGTCGGTGGTCGGACAGGGGCCAGGCGCGGTGCATGTCACCGTCCCACCCGGGCCGCTCGCATTCCAGTTTCCCGACGTGCCGAACGTGCTGGCCTGGACAATCAGCTTGTTTCCCTTGGTGTTGAAGTTGCCGTTGTCCACAATCCCGCAGTTCGGAGCCTTCAGGGTCGCACTGCCGTTGATGTTGACCCCCTCGATGCTCGAGGACGGAGCGCCTAACGTATACAAGCAGCCGCTGCTGGGTCCGCCAGACAAGTTCGTAGCCACAGCCCGCGCCGTGAGAGCCGTGCTGTTGATTCCCACGACCTTCACGAAGTAGGTCGGGTGAACTGCCGCGACAAGGGCTTCCACATAGTTGTGGTCGCCGCTGTGAGGTCCTGAAGCAGGAGGATTGTTGACCTGGACACAGACCGTGCCGACCGCGGCGCCCGAGGTCGTGCAGGTGATTACTGCGCCACCGCCGTTATCCGTGAAGCCGTTCGCTGCGGCGGCATTTTGCGCCCCCACGGTGACGCCCCCGTGAGAGAGGTTGTTCGCGCCGGCGCTGGCCGCGGCATCCGCTGCCGTCTGCTGCAACCGTTTCTCGTACCGCATTACGCCCATATCAATGGCCAGGCCCGCAAAGCCCATCAGGACGACCAGCCCGATCGCGGTGAAGAGCAACGCTTGGCCCGCTTCCCTGTTGTGTCTCATCGCGGCCTCCGGGGTTCCAGGGGTTGTACATGCAAGCCCTGAACCGTCCATGTCATGACTCGATCTTGCCCGCCCGGCGCAAGAGGGACTTCGCACGGTGCAAAACAGTTCCGCAAACATGCCGGCACTTTCCTTCGCGAGTGAGTCTTGGGCAACATATCTTTGCGCGCCCGTCGCGCACCTGCGGCGTTACCGAAAGGTGCCACACGGTACCGAGGAGCCGCGCACGCAGCGGAACTGCTAGAATTCAGGCCTACTGCCATCCCGCCACGCGCGGTCCGGCTACCCTCTGAGCGATTTCCGTCCGCGTCAGCGTTCGGATACACGTCGTTTCCGTCGGCCTCTCCGTCTCATATACTCTGCACATTGAATTCCATTCCACGTTGATTCCGACGAACGACAAGAACTTCAGTTGTAGCGGCGTCCTGTGGCCCGACGTCCCAACGAAACGTCCGTCCGTCTGGCCAATTTCCTGGCCACGTTCCAGTCCTCGCTGCTCGGTGGAGGGGCGGGGCTTTAGTCCCGCAACAAACACCGCAACCACGACATATGCCCATTGCGCCAGCGAGCGCATGGGGCGCCAGCACCTCGCGTAGGGGCCGACCAGCCGGGTGTAACTCCTCCCATGGTCCTAGGGCACGCGAGTGTCACCGGCTGGATACGTCCCGGGAACATTGGAGTCACTTAAGTCACCCGTAGAGCTTCCGTATCCGCCGCGATCTTTCAACGAGATTGAATTTCCATGACTTACGGAGATGGTGAAATCCGCGCGTTTTCATTCCGAGCGTTTGGCACGACTCCTGCTCGGTGGTGTAGCGAGTCTTTGTGTCTTTCACGGGCGCAGAGGCTGGCACCAATGGGAGGGGGGCATGGGGCATTGGGGAGAGAAACTGATGCGCGGAACGTTCCAGACGGCAGTGCTGCTGGGCTTGCTCGGGCTATGCGCGCATGGCGCGCAGGCGCAAGCGGTGGCCGAAACAGCGGTGGTGACCTCCGGTTCATCGATGGCCGCAAACAGCGCCACAACCCCGCCACTTATGCTGGCCAGCCCCGCCAAGCCAAGCCCGTCTCCACATCTCATGACGCGAACCGGGCCGCCACGCGAGGAAGTAAATCGTAAGGACTTCGAGGAGAATGCCGGAGAAAAAGCCGGCAAGCTGCTGTTGCGTTCCGTGCCCAGCGGAGCGGAGATTTTTGTCAACGATCTGCTGGTCGGAAAAACTCCCTTGTTGATGGTCCTGGCGCCGGGAAAATATAAGATCGACATGCGAGGTCCGCGCCAGGAGTCCGGACACCGCACCGTGGGAGTGATGCCGAAGGAAACGGAGACAGTCGTGATTGACTTAAACCAGCGCTACCCGGCGAGCATCTCGATCCGCTAGAACCATGCTGGACTGTGAGCCAAGCCCATGAGCGACAAATCAGCCGGAGTGGATTTCGACCGACAGGTGTTCGTGCAACCCCGAGAACCGGTGGGGCGGCCTGCAGCGGTGCCTGTCCGAGTGGTTCTTACCGTGGCCGTGATTGTGGTCGTCGCGTTTCTGGGATATCTGCTGCTGCTCCATTTCACGCAAGACACGACGAGTGCGGGCGATGCCGCGCTGGCCGGCCTCGATAAGCGCTTGGCCGCGATCGAAGATCGCCTGGACACGTTAGAGGCGACTCGCAAGACGTCTTTCGCGGCGAAGAAGGAACCAACCACTGATCCAATACACAGTCCCGCGCGGACGGTTTACCAGATTTCGCCCACGCCACACCTGCCCGTCCGTACGATGCCCGATCCCGAACCGGCCCTTGCGCAACGCCTTTCCGCGGTCCAGCAGAGGCTCGGAGCACTTCAGAATGATGCGACCGCGAATCGGGAGGCCTGGCAAGCGACGACGGATAAGCTCACCGACATGGCAGGCCAAGTGGGAACGCAGGGTGTCGAGATCCTTCGCAGTCAGGACGAATTAAACCAGTTGCTTGCCCGCACAGAGATGGAGGCCATTCCCTTTGAATTGCGCCGTGGCTCGAATCCGCAACTGGTGGGACCGGTATCTCTCGTTCTGAAATCCGCGAACCCGAAGTCGCAGCGGTATACTGTGTGCGTTTATATCCAGCCTTCCTGCGTCGAGTTGAAAAACAGGACGCTGCACGAAGTAGTGCAATTTGTCGTAGCGCGCAATACCCCTCCGCTCGAGGTGATTGCGACGAAGATTCTTAAAGACGAAATCCTTGGCTATCTGGAGGTTCCTCGAAGCCCGAGCGGGCATTAGAGCCCATGGAACAACCAAGTTAAGCCACTGATTCCATTTGACCTAATGATGGCCATGCAGCGTCTTGCCGTCCTCGCCTCCAGCCTCATTCAAATCGTAATCGCGATGGGTTCAACCGTGGCAGTGTCGGGGGCCGGGCGAACCTATTCGTGCTCCGGGCAGCCCGTGGGAGTTAAACGGAGAACCCCGTGGTGGGCTCATGGCGCGTGGCTTTTGCCGAGCCCCGATCCTGCCTAGGCCGGGGCGACGGGAAGGAAGTAGTTGTGGCAGGCTTGCTGGAGAGTGCTTCGGGCCAGCTGCGGCTCAACCCCGAGATAGGTCGCCGACCAGAGGATCTGGCTGAGGATGTCGCGCGCGTGGCTGTGGCATAGAGGCTGCTTCATCTCGCTGCTAATGAGCTCGACGACGTATTCGGCAAGGTCCACGTCGCACGGAAGCATCCGGGCGGCGCACTCCCGCTGAAAGATTTCCGCGAATTGTTCTGGAGTCGCGTAAGTCACGTTGATCTTGCTGGGGATCCGCCTCAAGAACGCCTCGTCAGCAAGCATGCGGGGATCCAGATTGGTTGCGAACACGACAAGGACATCGAAGGGTACCTCGAACTTCTTTCCTCCGGGGAGGGTGAGGAAGTCCATGCGGCGGTCCAGCGGCGTCATCCAGCGGTTTAGCAGTTCGTCGGGGCGCATCCGCTGACGCCCGAAATCGTCCAACACCAGAACTCCGTTATTTGCTTTCAGTTGGAGCGGCGCTGTAAAGAAGCGGCTATTGGCATTGAATTGCAGATCCAGCATCTCGCCGGAGAGTTCGCCTCCGGCGATTACGCGCGGGCGATCGCAGAGCACCCACCGGCGATCCCAGTCATCGGGTAGGGAGCCTTCGACGCGGTGATGCACGCCCGGATCGTAGACGGCAATGATCTGACGATCCACTTCAATGGCGTGAGGAATGAGGACTAAATCGCCGTAGATCGAAGGAATATTGCAGGCCAAGGTTGTTTTGCCTGTGCCCGGAGGTCCGTAGAGGAAAATGGAGGTGCCGGACACCACAGCGGTACCCAGCCGGGTGAGCAGGTCATCCTCCAGCACGAGCTTGTCAAACGCCCGTTTCAGATCCGCAGGCTGAACCAGTGCTTTCTGAACGGTTTGCGAGCAGATTCGCTGGCTGTACTCCTCGAGCGAGACGGGGGCGGGCCCTGTGTAATGGCTGAACGCCAAGAGATCGACAGCCCGCTGTTTTCCCAGGCCACTGGCGGCAATGACCTGGGTTCCACGGACCATCCCCTTGACTTCGCATAATTGCTCCCTGCGAAAGAAGTTAAAAATCTCTTCCATAACCGGCAAACTCAGGCACATCTGGTCGGCGAGCTGGGCAAGGGACATCTGTCCGTGCAAGAAAAGCGTCTTGAGCGCCAATTCTTCGAGGAGAGCCCTGGGAATCCGAGTGTCACCAATTGAGAGAGGCGCTTCGACTTGCATAGTCTCCATTTTCGACCGTTCCCCGCCCCGTTCCGGCACGTGACACGAAAAAGGCGCAGCTTACATGAAGTCTTACGCGAGCTGCGCGGTATTACGTGCAAGTCATGTGCCATCTGAGGGCTGCGCAAGGTCCTGCGTACTACGGGTGGGTTGATGGAGTGCATTTCGCATGGCCCTGGTGATCGGTAGGGCTAAACCGACCCTGGCGCAACCTTGGCAATCGACGTGCACTCAAACTGTCGGATTCAAGCGTCGACAGGCGACGATCCTGACTCGTGCCGGTCAATGCATGTGGCGGGCTTGATTTCCGGGGGACCATGAGACTTCGCAAATGGCTAGCGGGGGCTATTTTGTTGCTTGTGGTATGTCTACCGGTATCAGCCTTCCGGCACGGCAACCGACGATCACCGCATCTTGCGACTGTTCGGCATCCCCAGGCGCAGGGCCGTAGAAAGCATCCGGGCCAACGCGAGGGGAGAGCCCGCCGGAACGAGCGTCCTCGGAGTAATAGCCCGAGATACGCGCAAAAGCGCGGCTCCCAGTGATGGTGCAGGGTTTCAACGCGCGCGCCGCGACCTGTCCTTAGTAGTGTTCTTCGCAAGCGGTTGGTGCAATGTCGACTACGCCAGCTAGCACCGACAACTCGGCACCTCCCTTGGAGCGGCGGCTCCACGCTCGCCAACCGGCAGGCGCTCTGGCATATCTAGAAATTGGGGCTGATAACGGGGGGATTGTCCTCAACTTGAGCGAGGGAGGCGTGGCGTTTTGTGCCGCAGGCCCGCTCGACAGCCAAGCAGGGGTAACGCTCCGGATTCAACTGCCGCACTCGCAAACACGAATCGAAACCGAGGCGCAGATTGTTTGGGTTGGGGAATCGCATCGGCAGGCGGGGGCGTGCTTCGTGCACACGCCGCCGGGGGCGCGCGCCGCGATCCGCAAATGGGTGTGTTCGCAATTCTCACCCCTTCTGGCCTTGGAGAACACCCTGGGGCAGCGGGAGATTGTGAGCGAGGCGCGGCGAAAGCAGGAAAGCGTTCGCGAGTCTCGAAAAGACAAATGGCTCAGCTTGATGGCCAAGCAGGAGACGGCGGAACCGACGCATGAACATCCTCCACCGATCACCGGCACCCCAAGAAAAAACCTTCCCCCCCCTGCCCCGCAAGAAGCCGCGGCAACAATTGCCGCATCAGGGTCCGCACCGGTGTTGGGCAAAGGTGCAGAGTTGCGGGATGAGACGGGGCCCGGAGCGGTTCCACTCCCGGACGTGCCTCGTCAGCCGCGCACCGAGCGTGTGAAACTCGGTCTGGACGCCGAGCTGAATCGTCAGGACGGCAGGTCTCCGAACATAACGGTTCCAGGTGGCCCCGATACCGGCAGCCCAGGGCGCCCTGATGGGCCTAAGCCGGTCTCTTTCCGTGTGGCTTCGATAGCAACCTCGGCACCGATTGCGGCGCGCACCGTTCTGACCGTTTCGCCGGTAACGGAGAGAAGCCGTGCGCGAAGATGGTTGGCGGTCGCGATGCTTTCCGCATCGGTGTCGGTTCTTTTCTTCGGCATCGGGATATGGGTTGCGTCACTGGGCACCCGCGATCCTTCAGCGCGAAATCCGGGGGGCTCCGCCGCTCCGGTGATAGTCTCCAGCCGCTCGGAAAGCGCGAGTACGGGGCACAAGCTGAGCAACGTCGCACCTGCAGCGGCTAGTAAGAATCGCGCCCAAGACGCTGCCGTCAATCTTCGGTCGGAGAAATGGAAGCTCCCTCTCCCCCTGCCTTTGCCACCTATTTCGCAGGTGGGTCCAGAAGTTCCGTCCACGTCTGCAACCGAGGCGCTAACCGTGGTGAGAGCCGCGGCCGCACCTGAAACTAGTGTGGTCCCCGCTGCCATCATACCCAGTGATCCCGCTTCGCTGCCTGCCGCGACAAGAACCATTGCCGGGCGGACATTGCGGCCGACCGACCGCTTCAATCCGTGCCATCTGACGTATCGCGTCGAGCCGGTTTACCCGTTGGAAGCACGGCAGCAACGGATCGAAGGAGGCGTGAAGATTCGGCTCGACATAGGAGCGGACGGAACCGTCCACGGCGAGAAGCTGATAAGCGGACTGCCCCAGTTGGCTGCCGCCGCCATCGATGCGGCCAAGTACTGGCGGTATCTGCCTGCCCTGGTCAACGGCCAACCGGTGGAAAGCGAGCAAGAGATCGAAATCGACTTCCGGGCACCTAATTAGGAACCGCGACCATATCCGTGCTTCGCACGACGCTCGAGCGCATGGCACAACCTAGCTAAGCTATGGATTTCCTTGGGGCGCAAGCGGGTGGTACAAAGGCTTCTCCTGCGGATTCTGCGTACCATGCCGGGCCGGTAAACAGAAGGTGTCGATGAGGGAGGCTTCGGGGGAAGATGTTAGGTGGTCAGAAATGATTCTGCCGGCAAGAGGCAGCCATTTTCGGGAGCCTTTTGTTGCCCGGCCTCACATGACTTGCCGGACCAACGGAGCCTCTTCGGAACGAAGCGCGGCCGGTTCATTTTCCAATCGTTCGATTCCCAATTGATTAATCAGCCTGTGAAGGTAACCGCGAGCGACACCGAGCGTTCGCGCGCTCTCCGTTTTCCGCCAGCCACACTCGCGCAGAGTCCGGAGGATAAGCCTGCGTTTGAATTCGCGAACCTCTTGGTCATACGAGCGGTTGAATTGCGGGCTGTCGCAACCTTTTCGCACGGTGGCGGGCAAATGCCAGATGTCCACGCTCTGGCCTTCGGCCAGCACGACGGCGCGCTGCACCGCATTCAGCAACTCCCGCACGTTCCCGGGCCAAGTGTAATCCTCCAGCGCGTGCATGGCTGATTGTGAAAAGCGCCTGGCCTTCTTCTTGAACTGCTCCGCATAGGTTTCAAGAAAGTGCTGGACGAGGAGAGGGATGTCATCCCGGCGCTCCCGAAGGGGCGGAAGATGCATCTGCACGACATTCAAGCGATAGTAAAGATCCTCTCGGAATTTTCCTTGCTGCACCATCTCGCTCAAGTTGCGGTTCGTCGCACAGATCAGCCGAAGATTGACGTTGACGGCCACATTGCTGCCGAGTCGCTCGAAGCTCCTCTCCTGCAGAACACGAAGCAGCTTGGGTTGCAGTCCGAGACTGAGATCGCCGATTTCGTCCAGTAACAACGTTCCCTGGTCAGCCGCTTCCAACCGGCCCCGCCGCATCGCGAGCGCGCCCGTGAAGGCGCCCTTCTCATGGCCAAAGAGTTCGTCCTCGATCAATGTTTCCGGCAAATTGGCGCATGAAAACGCGACAATCGGGCGCGCGCTTCGTGAGCTCATTTGATGAATCGCGCGAGCGAGAAGCTCTTTTCCCGTTCCTGTCTCTCCCATAATCAAGACGTTCACGTCGCAAGGAGCAATCTTTTGCGCCAGCCCAAACAGCTCCTGCATCGCCTGGGAGGTGCCGAGCAATTCGTGCAACCGTCCGGTTCCTCGCGCATTGACGCGCAGCCGGTCGAGTTCCCTTTCCACGGTATAGAAATTATGGGCGCGGCGCAGAATCAAACGGAGTTCGATCATGTTGGGAGGGTTGGTGACGCTGTCATAAGCGCCGCGCTCCATGGCCTTGAGGAGAACTTCTCGCGACCCTGCTTCGCAGAGCACCACGACCGGAGGATGAAAAGGAACGCTGACGATTTCGTCGAGCAGGCGGAACCCGTCCTGCCGATGGCCCTCGGTGATTGGCGACCGGAGGTCCAAGACGGTGACGTCACACCACGCCTGCAGATCGCTCAACCGACCGTAGTCGAATTCCTGGCTCAAGCGGGTGAGGAACCCTTCGCCCAATGTTTTCGCGAAAAGCTCCACCAGGCTAGAATCCGGGCTTAGAAAGACAACGCGTATTGTCGAGTCTGGCAACAATCATCCTCGCAAATATCGGCCCAAACTCAATTCGATCCAGGGGTCACCGAACATTGTCAGCGTCAGCAGCTATACGGACACGGCCCCGTCCCTGCTACCAGCACGACAGATACCAAGGACAGATTGGCCTCCCGATTCGGTGGGAAGGCTTTAAGATGCGCGTGCTTATACAAATACAGAACCAAGCAGATATCTAGTTCTCGAAAGGTGACTGGTTAGCTGAGTCCGATGGGCAGGTTCCTGCTCATTATGCGCAACGGATTGTCATTGTGGCCGACTCCCTGCTGAGTTCGGGTATGCATCAGGGGTTGGTTACACCGGCGGCAGACTAACGTGCACTTTCCACAGACATGATTTCACGCAAGTAAATCCACCCCCGTTGAGCGATGCAAGGGCCGCACCGGTACGCATAGTACCGACGGTCATTCTAGAGCCTCGCACCAGTGCTAGCAGGCCAAATAGCAGGCCTGACCCGCCTGAAGCGTGGAGGCGCATCTATCGGTGTCGGCCACTCGTCGCGGCCTGTACCGGCACTCCCACTAGGATCTCGACAGCCACGGCCTTACCATCCCGAATCGCGGGTTTGAATCTCCAGCGATTGAATGCGATCCGAGCCGCTTCGTCCATGGCAGGCAGGACACCTTGCAACACATCCAGACCATGGATTATTCCGTCTGGTCCCAACGTTCCTTTCAGGACGATCATGTTGCGAGTTTTTTCCGGCGGTACCGGCAGCCGCTGAAAATCAAATCGGTTCTCCAGGTCTGGATCCGGCGGCACCAGGCCTGGGTTGAGATGAACGACCGTGGAGCGCGAGTTGGACAAAGATTGTGGCGCAGCATCCACCTTCTGGCAGTACTGCATAGTCCAGTCCTTCCCGGGCATCGGGAGGAAAATGGTGTAGATCTTTCCGCAATGCAACACGCCATAGACGTCCAGACCACCTCCTCCCGTCGAACCAGTGGAGACGACGAGAGCGTTCCGGCGCAGGTTCAAATGAGGAGCCACGGGATAAACCAGTGTCGAGGCAAGAGAGAACTCCAGCATCCCTGCCTCTTCACTAGTGCCTCCTGCGCTGCGGATACTCAAGCGACCCGGGAATTGCGAGTTCCCGCCGCCTCCGCCACCCGGTCCGATGGCCGTGCTTCCATCTCCCCCCTTCCCGCCGCCCGTGCCTCCACCCGCGGTGCTACTCGTTGTCCCTCCTGTCGATCCGGAACCGTTGCCGGATGGGGAAATGGAGAAATCACCCCACCGATTTCCTGGCGGGAGCACCACGGGAGACACAGGGCCGGCAGGATCCACACCAATTACAACAAGGGTTGCGGCACTGTTCGAAGTCTCCAGGGATGGTGCGTCTGGCTCCGTTCTTGTACCCTGGCCGGCCCTCGGCCGGGGAACACTCGCTGAGGCAGACAGAATGGGCAATCGAGGCTGGGGCACAGGATCTTCGAAAAGTCTCAGTTCGGGTGCCGCGGGAGTCACGGCCGCCAGACTAGGTGCCGACACCGCCTTCCAAGCGCGCGATGTTGGAGTTGGGCGTGCCTTGTTCGGATCGAGGGTCAAAGAGGGTTTCGGCAGCTCGGGGGGCTTGCCCAAAACAATGTTTGGGAGCTTGATCTCCGACGTAATTCGAAGATCCGGGGGTGAGGAAGGTTGATAGATTGTCTGCCGGAAGTTGTCGGGATGCACGGGTTTGGAGACAACCACCAGCCGATCCTGGGAAGTAGTGCTCCCCGCCGCGGGCAAAGAATCCGAAATCGAGCCGGATTCGGGCCGTCCTCCGGGTCCTGCCCGCGCGATGTGTGGAAGCGTCCTGGATCGATCGACTAAGGGCACTCGATAGTAGATTCTTTCAGGACTGGCGTTGACGGACGCCATGGCGGATGCCCTCGCGGGGAACGCCTGGTGTAAATAGACGAGCAGGCAGATGTATAGGCAATGTAGAGCGAGGGATGCGCCAAAAGGGCGGCTGGAAGACTTTGATCGCACGAGTGTTCCGTAACGAAATAGGACCGCGCGATTCCTCGAAGACGGGAGCGTTACTCGTGTAAAAATCGCCTGCAGAGACTCCCATAAGTTGGCGCAGACCGGGTCCGGTGCCACGAGAAACTGCGGCACGCAGTTTGACCGCGTCGCCAATGAATCGGAGGGTTGAAGCGTGGCGGGCCGACCGTAGTTTGCGGATGGGAAAAGTGTCGACACGGAATCATTCACTCGAAGAGTCACAAAAGTATGCCGTCCCGATCGCCAGACGCCTGGCAAAATCCCGTTATTGCTTCCGCCCCACCGGGGAGATAAGAAGTCACACCAAACTCTTCGGCTAGCAGATGGATTGGAGCAACTATAGTTCCAATGGCTTATTCCCTATGTATGAGTCCAAAAGGATCCTCAGATCGCTGGAATTCACCCGAAGAGTCACCGATTGAGTACACAGATTTCATGAGATTGCCAAATTTCGATCATCTTGCTGGTCCGGCGGGACATATCCAACCATCGGGCGGCTTCGACGACCTCCCGTTGCCCGACTATGGGCCGAAAAACAACGATATAGCTGCATCGCGCAGTTCGAAGCCTGGACTTCATCCGTGAATCCAGTCCTTCCTTACCTTATTTCGCCGTCGCCAGCATTGTCGCCACGACAGTGAAGGCGGTATATCTGCCTAGCAATTAAGGGGTTACGGCATTTTCGTCGGCAATAAGCGAGAGGGGTACTAGCCATTCTTGCTTATTGGTTTTTTTCTGCAAGTACGATCAAATTTATGAGTAGGGTGGTATCGGCTGCGACCCGGTCCCCCGACCGGACGGAAGTGTCAGGGGTGTCCGTTGAGTTGTTGGATGAGGTTTTCTCTGAAGAAGAAAGAAGGAAAACACCTGCCCGGAATCGGGATCGTGGCCTTGTGCCTGTTCGTCGTTCTGCCCGCTGTAGCGCAACAGGCCGCGCCCGATTGGCAGCAGCAGGTCCGCGATCTCCTCGCTCGCCAGGATTTGACCGCCGCGCTGGTCGTAACCGAGAAGCGTCTGGCTGCGGCTCCGCAGGACTTGGAAGCGCTCGGCTGGCGCGCCCGGGTGCTCACGCGGATGGATCGCCTGGCGGAAGCCGAAGCGGACTACCGCCGGGTGCTGCAAGCCTCTCCAAAAGATACCGATATACTCAGCGGCCTGGCCACGGTGCTCGCCCGGCAGCAGCGCTTCGCCGAAGCGCTGGCCTTCCTGACCACTGCCAAGGCCCTTGAGCCCCGGCGCGGGGACATCCTGGTACAGCGCGCGCGAACGCTTCGCGCGCTGGGACGCACCCGCGAGGCGCGCGAGGATTTCGCCGCGGCCGCACGGCTCGATCCTCAGGACCCGGAAGCGCGGGCTGGCCTGGTTTCCGTGCGCATGGAGCCGCGGCATCTCCTGCGCATCGGCAACGACACCGACACCTTCAGTTACACCGGAGCCGCGGCCGTGCAGACGGTCAGCCTGGACTCCCGCTGGACGAACAAATGGGCCACCAGCTTTGCCGCCAGCGCCTGGGAGCGCTTCGGCGAACGTGCGGGCAAATTTACCGGCGCGGCTTCCCATCGCCTGAATCACGACACGACCGTCAGCGCCGGCGGCGCCGTGGCCAATGACCAGAGCGTGATTTCCACCGGCGAAGCATTTTTCGGCCTCGATCGCGGATTTCGCTTCAGCGATAGCACTCCGGTGCGCGGCATCGAGGCCATGTACGACCAACACTGGCAGTGGTTTCAAGATTCGCACGTTCTCACGATCTCTCCTTCGCTGCTTTTCTATCTCCCTCGGGAATGGACTTTCCTCCTGAGGGGGACGGCGGCGCGCAGCGTATTTCCGGGCCTGACGCCGGACTGGAGCCCCTCGGGAGTGGCCAAACTGGGCTTCCCCCTGGTGGACAAACTCTCCGCAAACCTTTTCTTCGCCGTGGGCACGGAAGATTACTCGCGCATTGACCAGATCGGTCGTTTTTCCGCCCGGACCTATGGCGGCGGTCTCAAATACCAGTTCGCACCACGGCAGGACTTGACCAGCTACGTTGCTTATCAGAGCCGTACGCAGGGCCGCACGCAAACGAGTTTCGGATTGAGCTATGGACTACGTTTCTAACGGAGCGCTAATGGCGGCGGTTTGGCTGAGTGCGCCGGGCCGTCTGGTTCTCGACGCGATCATCGCCTCGATGGCCGGAATTGGCCTGCTTCTCAGTTTTATTCTGGGACGGCGGGCTATGCGACGGCGGTATTTCCACCGCCGGGACGAACGCGTCTTTGCGCTGCGCCAGAACTGGGAGGCCATTCTCAGCGGCGCCGTGCCCGCGGCGAACTGGCGCAAGGAGCCGCTGGATAGCGAAATCGTCGAGGAGATGCTGCTCGATGACATTGAAGCAGCGCATATGGCCGGGCTCTCCGGGGAAGCGGCACGCTTGCTGAATGTCTTGCGCTCCAGCGGGCTGCTGGCCACGCGCCTGCATGAGGCCACCGCGTACGAAGGCTGGCGCAGGCGCCGTGCCCTGGTGGCTTTGGGACGCACACGCGCGCCGGAGGCCGTGCCCATGCTGGCTCGCGCGCTCGAAGATCCGGAACTGGAAACGCGCGTGGCTGCGGTGCGCGGACTGGGCGGCACGGGCCTGCCGGAAGCCGCGATCGAGATGCTCGACCGCGTGGCCGGACGCGGGTTGAGCACGCCGGGTCTGACGCTGCAGAATTCGTTGCTCGAGTGCTGCCAGGGCTGCCCGGAAATTCTGCGGGCCTATCTGGACCAACCGGAGGGCCGGTCACGGGAGATGATGGCGCGGGTACTGGGCGAACTGGCCACTCCGGCGATGGAAGAGGACATCCTGCTGCTGGCGGCGGACCCCCTACCGGAAGTGCGGGCCTCGGCGGCGCGCGCGCTGGGCGTGGCGCGGCCGGCTTCGGCAGTGGAGTTGCTCAGCGATCTGGTTAAGGACCGCGAATGGTTTGTGCGGCTGCGCGCGGTGGTGGCCGTGGGAACAATCGAGGATGCGCGGGTGATTCCCATCTTGATCGAAGCGCTTTGCGATGAGAACCGCTTCGTGAGGTTGCGCGCGGCAGGTGCTCTGGCGCGGATGGGGCCGCGCCTGGAGCAGATCGTCAGCAAGGTCATCGAGACGCACGACCGCTTCGCGCTGCACGCTATTATATCCGAAATCGAGCGAGCGGGTGGCGTGGCCCGGCTCTTCAGCGCCATCTCCGATCCCAGCCGCCGGGAAGATGCCACCGCCGCGCTGATGCAGGCGCTGCGCGCGGGCCAGGAGCAGGTGCGCAGCGCAGCGCGCGCCGAGGGGAAACCGGTCGTTGTGCCGAAATCCGGGAAGGGGAATAGCTGATGCTGCTCAAGTTCATCCTCTTCTCGAACTATTCGCTGTTTTTCTACTATCTGGCCTCCAACCTCATCTATCTGGCGCTGCTGATCATCGCCCTGATGGCCAGTTTGAGGCACCGCCGGCGCCTGGCGAGCATCCGGCTCGACCGCTTGCGCCATTCGCCGCTGGCTCCGCCGATTACCCTGCTAGCTCCGGCGCATAACGAAGAGAAATCGATTATCGAATCGGCGCGCGGCCTGCTCGCGCTGGACTATCCGGAGCTGGAGCTGATCGTCATCAACGACGGTTCGACCGACCGGACCCTCGACGTTCTCGCCGAGTATTTTCAGCTGCGCCCAGCAGATCTGCTGTACATTCCGGAGATCCCCTCGGCGCCGGTGCGCGGCGTCTACATGAGCCAGAACGAGCCGCGGCTGCTGGTGGTGGATAAGGAGCCGGGCGGCAATAAAGCCGACGCGGTGAACGCGGGCTTGAACGCAGCGTCCAAGCCGTACGTCTGCATCGTGGACGCCGATTCGATCCTGGAGCGTGATTCGCTCCTGCGCATCATGGTGCCCATCCTAGCCGACCCCAAGCGTGTCGTGGCCGCCGGCGGCATCGTGCGCGTGCTCAATGGCTCGCGTGTGGCCGATGGCCAGCTGACCGAAGTGCACCTGCCGAAAAGCTGGCTCAAAGTGCTGCAGGTGATCGAATATCTGCGTGCGTTTCTGATCGGCCGCGAGGCCTGGGCCGCGGGCAATATGCTGAACATTATTTCCGGGGCCTTTGGGATTTTCCGGCTGGATCTGGTCAAGGCCGTGGGCGGCTACCGCGCAACAGCCATCGGCGAGGATTTTGACCTGGTCACGCGGCTGCACCGCTATCTACTCGATCAGGAGATGGACTATAAGATCAGCTTCGTGCCCGATCCGGTCTGTTGGACCGAAGTCCCGGCGGATCTGCGTTCCCTTGCGCGACAGCGCTCCCGCTGGCACAAGGGTTTGCTCGACGTGTTGTGGCCCAATCGCGACATGCTCTTCCGCCCGGCCTATGGACGTTTCGGCTCGATTTCGCTGCCCTACATGTGGTCCTTCGAACTGCTGGCGCCGGTGGTCGAGCTGGTGGGCTATACCACTATCATTTTGGCGGCGGTGCTGGGCGTCCTCAGCCGCGAGTACTTCCTCCAGTTCCTGATTTACGGGTACGCCTTCGGCACCATGATCTCCATCGGCGCGGTGCTCCAGGAGGAGATCACCTACAAGCGCTACAACGACTGGCGCGACGTCGTCCGCCTGGTGCTCTACTGCTTCTTCGAGCATTTCCCCTACCGCCAGATGTATCTTGTCTGGCGCCTCCAGGGCTTCTGGCAATACTTTCGCCGCGACTTCGTCTGGCGGCCCATGAAGCGCATCGGCTTTCAGTCCGGCGCGGCAAAGAAGTAGCCGCCTGCAACCGCAGCACGGCAACTCTTCAATGGAGAACTTGCAGGGCCGCCGAGCAATCCAGGGGAGTAGTGAGACGCGCCGGTGTTTGAGCACTGAACGCGCCCCTGACCAACGTGCCTACTCAGGAGGCAACGATGGCTGCAATCGCCGTTACTCATTTAACACTTCACGTGCACATCTACTCCTCTCCCCGTCAAGGAACTCCTGAGGTTGTGCCGCGCCGGACGGCTGTACGAAATCGAGAAATGGATTGCAGACGGCAGACCGCTCACACTCCCTGCGAAATGCGGAAGCCTGCTCCAAGTCGCCGTTGAGACTCGGTTTCACAGCCTGACCGAACTGATTGCAAAGCACGAGAACAACCAGTCGTCAACAAATGCTGCGCTGACAGACGCAGTGTCGTCGCACGGGCTGGACTTCGGTCAATTGCTAGTGGAGAACGGTGCAGAGGTGAAGTCCGTCCCATTCTCAGACGTTCTGCTGGAATGGAATCCTCACATCTTCCGCTTCTTTCTGGAGCACGGCGCTGACCCTGTGGAGGGTTCTCCATTCGCGGTTGCGTTCACCAACAAGATCAGAACGGCGTCGGGCCCTTTCGTCGAACTGAAGCGGTCACGTCCTGAAGTGTCCGCCGCGCTGCAAGAGCAGGCGGATTGTGCTCTCCGATGCTTCTGCGGCAAGGGCGACATGAAGTGGATAAGCCTCATGCTGTGGGCCGGAGCGAACCCTCGCTCTCTTGGTCCGAAGGTGGACGAGGTGGATGAGAACGACCCGGAATGCTTCACGACTGCACTTAAGGAGGCAAGCTATTCGGGAAACGTTGAGGTTCTGAAGAAACTCAAGCCTGATCCCAAACGGGACGACCTGAGCGATTTGCTCCATTGCGCCGCTGTCTCCGCTCGCAGCGATTCGATCAAGTACCTACTGGAGATCGGAGCAAACCCAAACGACAAGCCCAACGGAGGCTCCTCGGCATTGGATACTTGCTTGTGGCACTTAAATTTCGGCTCTTCTTTTCCGTACTACAGAAAGAGCCTGAGGTCGAAATACGAGGTCTCCAAAGGACTGGATTCTGCCCGCGAAGTGACCGCCCACGGGGCGATCTGGAACCCGAACGACCAGCGTGCTTTCAATGATCTTCGCCGAGCTTTGTACGGATGCGAGCCTGAAGTGACGATTGAACTGCTTCAGATATTCAAGAAGCACAACGCTTGCCCTACGGATCGGCTCAAAGAGTTGCTCTGCAAACCTCGCCTGAAGGAGCATCTCGCCTCGCAGACCTACTGGCTCACACGCCTCGGATTGAAATACGAGGAGAAGCGGAGTCCGAAAGAATGGACGCCTCCGGCGCATCTCCTTGCACAGTACAACCGGACAGGGTTGTACGAGAAGGTCTGGTCGGAGCCGATGCGCATTCTCGCCCAGCAGTACGGCGTGTCGGATGTGTATCTCGCGAGGGTCTGTAGGCTGCTTCGGATACCGCTGCCGGGTCTCGGCTACTGGGCAAAGAAAAACTCCGGAAAGGCGACGAAGAAGCGTCCGCCATTGCCACCCCTTCCCAGCGAAAGAGAGCAGCAGACCAAACACTGAATCGTCTCATGGGCCCTCCAACGTTAGCGACGCCGAGTCAGCGACGTTTAGATTCTTTACCCCGAACGACGGAGCGCTCGGTGCAGATGAGACAACTTGGCCGGCTACCTGTCAAGTCCGAGCGTCGGTCTCGCGGCTTGGGCGCGACCCAACGAGAAGGCGTGCGCGGCGGGAGTCCTCCCGCATTTCATCCTAAGTTTCGTCCTAAGACATCGACCGATTTTTGATGTTTCGGATTTCCCAATATTGTTGGGTTTTCGGTTTTCCACAAACGGCACGATTGACAGGATTGGTGTTAGCTTTTACCATGTTTCCTGAGATTTCTGATTTGCTCTACGATTGAGTCCAGGCCTCCCAGCCAAACTAACCAAGACCCCGGCCCATCGTTCCACGCCACCCGCGGGGACCGTGTTGTGCCCCGCGCCAAAACTGGGCGCTTCCTTTGCAGCGAGAATCCCCCGCTTTAGTCCGGTCCGGGCGGTACTCGAGCCGTGGCTCTCCGTGTGGGTGAACGTCCGGAACTCTGCTCAACGGCGCGCGGAAAACGATGTATCATCCCGAAATCTTCATTTGCTGTGAGTCGCGGCGGAATCGCACGGACATCACCAAGTCACAGCACGGCACACCAAGGAGGATACATGGCATCGCAGCAGCCGAAGCCGATCGCGCGGGGGTTGATCGGCGACGTAGCACCCAAGCTCGTGGAACTCACCGAGCAGGTTCTCTTCGGAGACGTTTGGGAACGCCCCGGCTTGGCCAAACGTGACCGGAGTCTGATCACAGTGGCATCCCTGGTGGCGCTCAATCGCACCGAGCAACTTCGCTTTCATCTGGAGTTGGCGCTGGAGAATGGCGTGACCCGGGACGAAATCGTCGAAGTGATTACGCATCTGGCCTTCTACTCGGGATGGCCGACCGCGATGTCGGCAATGATCCTGGCGAAGGAGGTTTTTCAGGCGGCTCCGTAAGTGCCCCGCTTGTGCGTGCGCGCCACGCGCCGTCGCACCGGCGGTTCCACGCCCAGGGATTCCCTCGCGTGCCCGGCGCGCCGAATCAGCGCAGGCGCACGACCAGAACCGAGCACGCCGCGTGGCGCGCCACCGATTCAGCCACGCTCCCGATCAGGAACCGGTCCAGCCCCTTGCGGCCATGCGAGCCGACCACAATCAGATCCGGACTCCAGGCTTCGGCGTAATCGAGGATCATGGCGCGCGGATCCCCTTCCTTCACATCCGTCTGCACGTGGTAGCCCGCCTGGGTCAACCGCTGGGCGGCGCGGGACACCAGTTCCTTGCCCTCGGCCAGCCGCTTCTCCTGCGCGGTCTCCAGGCTCGCCACCTGGCCCATGTAGTAGTAGGGAATCAGGAGCAGCGGCTCGACCACGTGCAGCACACACACCTCGGTCTGCTCCGGGCGCATCAGACGTGTCACCGCCTCGATCGCCGCTTCGGAAAACTTCGAGTCGTCCACTCCCAGCAAAACTTTCATGACAGCACCTCGGTTCCCTTCCCCAGGAGACTTAACGGCTGGCCGCCACGCGCACAATCTCGACCGAACACGGCGCATGGCGGGCCACAAATTCCGCCACGCTGCCCAGCAGCAAGCGGCTGACGCCGGTGCGCCCGTGCGATCCCAGCACGATCAGGTCGGCCCGCCACTCCTTGGCCATGTCCACAATGGCTTCCCGGATCTCCCCTCGCGCCACCTGACCTTCGACCCGAAAACCCGCGTCGCGCAGCCTTTGCACAATTCGCTCGACCAGTTTCTCGGCGTCCTTGGCCTGGGCGGCGAGTTCGGGGGCGTATCCGGGCGACATCTGCGGAGGCGCGGAAACCGCGATGGGCTGCAACACGTGCACCACGCGCACATCGGCCTCCGCCGGACGATATTGCGAGACGGCCGCCTGCACCGCCGCCTCCGAAAACTTCGAGTCATCCACTGCGACGAGAATCCTCATGCGCCCTCCCTCCGCCCGCAACTCCGGATCGTGCGCAGGATACCACTCCTCGGGCTCGCCCATCCATCTGCTGGGGGCGCCGGCGGTTCCGCTTCAGGACCTTTCCGCAAACGCACAGACCTTCGGCCGGACCAGCCGGATAAAATCCGCGCTGAGCATGCGCAGCGCATCGGAGTGCGTTCCCGCGCTCAAAATGATCTCCGGGTCGGCGGCGAGTGTGGCGTCCATGTACACGGGCAGTCCATAGAGTTCCCCGAAGGGCGGCACCGCGCCCGGCTCGCAATCCGGAAACAGCTTGTTGCACTCCTGCTCCTCGATGAGCGACACGGGCCCCCCGGCGGCCGCGGCCAGCTTCTGCAGATTGACGTGGCACGGCGCGGGCAGCAGGGCGATCAAATTGTTCTTCCCAGACCGCAGCACCACTGTCTTCGCCACGTCCTTGCCCGGTTCGTGCATCACCGCGGCGGCAAACTGCGCGCTGTACGTCGGAGTGTGGGCGATCAGCGAGTAGGGAATGTGGTTGGTTTCCAAAACCGATTTCAGGCGAACGGAAATGCTCATGGGATCACCTCCCGCGGCGGCTCTCCTGGCGGACACCCAAAAGCCCCCGCGCCCGGATGACACTTGAATTGGGGTGTGCAGTTGGTGGACATTGTGGCTGTCGCGTTCACCGTACTTGTACCGCGCAGGGCGGCGGGACGCCGTGTCTCGAATCACAAATCCTTGTGACCCTCATCACACGGCGTTTCCGCCCGGCGGCGCGCATGCGAAACGGAGTAATATGAAACGCGGTGGATGTTGCCGCGGGCCCTGAGTCCGTGCTGTTTCTGAGCTGATGCCAATGGCGACCCCTGCTCCAGAACGCGCGCACGTGCAAGAACAGCTTTCGACACAAGGAGCTTATATCCACCCGACCCACGAACTCGACGGGCCCGCCAACTTCCCGGAAGCGTTTGCGCGCACGGCGCAGCGGATTGCCTCCAGGGTCGCCATCGAACTGCCCCACCGCGACCATGTAGAGCGCGTGACCTACGGAGAGTTGCTGGCCCGCGCCGAGGCGGCCGCCGTGCTCCTGGCTTCGCAGGGCCTGGCCCGGGGAGATCGCTGCGCCATCCTCGACGACAACTGCGTCGAGTGGTGCGCCTCGTTTCTCGCCATCCTCCGCCTGGGCGCCGTGCCCGTCCCGCTCGACACGCATTACAGCGCGCAGCAGATCCAGGGGCTTCTCCACGACAGCGGCGCCAGAATCCTCCTCACCGCCCCGCGCTATCTGGAAACCTCCGAACACGCGCTGCGCGCGCGGGCCTCCGCGACGGCGCTGCTGCTTCTGCGCGGGGCGGCTCCGGGCCGAGCCACCCTGGCGGAACCGCCCTCCGGCGCCGCCGGCGCCCTGCCGCCCTGCCCGGCCACCCGCGACGATCCGGCCGTCATTTTGTACACCTCGGGAACCACGGGCGATCCCAAAGGCGTGGTCCTCACGCACGGCAACCTGCTGGCCGAAGCCAGCGCCGTCATTCAAAGGCTGACGATCGACGAGCGCGACTCCATCCTCGGCGTGATGCCGCTGTTCCACGCCCTGGCGCTCATGGCCAATCTTCTACTCCCGTTTCTCTACGGGGCGCGCGTGATTTTCCTCGAGGAGATCAGCGCCTCCGAACTCCTGCGGGCGCTCGGCGAGCGCGAACCTTCGGCCTTTTGCTGCGTGCCGCAGTTTTTCTACCTGATCCACCAGCGACTGCTCGCCAAAGTGGCCGAGGGCGGAGCGGCGAAAGCCGCGGCCTTCCGCGCGCTGCTGCGCGGCCATGCCGCGCTGCGGCGTCTGACCGGCCTGAATCTGGGGCGCTATCTGTTCCGTCCGGTTCACCAACTGTTCGGCCGCCACATGCGCCTGCTGGTCACCGGCGGCGCGCGCTTCGATCCCTCGGTCGGGCGGGATTTTTACGGCCTGGGCTTCAATCTCATCGAAGTCTACGGGCTGACGGAGACCTCCGGCGCCGCCACGCTCACCGCGCTGGGCCAGGGGGGCTTGGGAACGGCCGGCGCGCCGCTGCCGGGCGTGACCGTGAAGATCCTGCCTCCCGAAGCGGGCGCCGCCGAAGATCTCGAAGCCGGCGAGATCGCCATCCGCGGGCCCATTGTCATGAAGGAATATTTTCACCGGCCCGACGTCACCGCCGAGTCGCTCCGCGACGGCTGGTTTCTGACCGGCGACCTCGGCGTTCTCGACGCGCAGGGGAACCTCCGCATCACCGGCCGCAAGAAGGAAATCATCGTCCTGAGTTCGGGGAAAAACATCTATCCCGAGGAGATCGAGGCGCACTACGCGAAGTCGCCCTGCATTCGGGAACTCTGCGTGCTGGGCACCACGCTGCCCCACGAGCCCCTGGCCGAGCGCCTGCACGGCATCGTCGTCCCCAATCTCGACGTGATGCGCGAGCGGAAGATCGTGAACCTGAAAGAAGTCCTGCGGTTTGAAATCGAGAACCTGTCCATCCAGCTGCCCGCGCACAAGCGCATCCTGAGCTACGAAATCCGGATGGAACCGCTGCCCCGCACGACGACCAACAAGCTCAAGCGGCATGAAATCGAGCGCCAGATAAAACTCCGCGCCCGCGCCGCCGAACAGCCGGCGCCATCCGAAAGGCCGTTGAGCGAGGAAGCCGCCGCGTGGGCCGCCGATCCCGAAGCCGCGCGCGCGCTGGCGCTGATCCGCGAATTCGCCCACGACAAGGCCGCGGTGCATCCGGACGCCAACCTCGAACTCGATCTCGGCCTCGACTCGATCGAACGCGTGGAGGTGCTGACGCAGATCGAACATCTGTTTGGAACCAGCGTCGCTCCGGAAGCAGCCGTTGCGGCCTACACGGTCCGCCAGCTCGTCGACGCCGTGCGTCTCCAGCCCGGCGCCACCGCGGCCGCCCCGCCCCCCGAGGCGTGGAGCGCGCTGTTCGCCAAAATCCCGGCGGACGAACCCCTGTTCCGCAACCTGCTCAAGCCGCATCCCGTCGTCGGCCTCGTGCTGTTTCTCGCCGCCCGGCTCGCGCGCGCGTGCGCCCGTCTTCTTCTCGGCTTTCGCGTCGACGGCGCCGAACATCTTCCGCCAGAAGGCGCCTTCCTGATCTGCCCCAACCACGAGAGCTTTCTCGATTCCTTCCTGGTGGTGAGCGCGCTGCCGTTTCGCATCTTCCGCAAGCTGTTCTTTATCGGCGCCAGCGAGTACTTCGCCACGCCGCTGCGCCTGGCCTTCGCCCACCTGATCCACCTCGCCCCGGTGGACCCCGATACCAGCCTGACCCGCGCCCTGCAAGCCGCCGCCTTCGGCCTGCAGCGGGAAAAGGCCCTCCTGCTCTTCCCCGAAGGCGAACGCTCGATTGACGGCCAAGTGAAGAAATTCAAGAAGGGCGCCGCGATTCTGGCCCTGCACCTCCAGGTTCCGGTGGTTCCCGCGGCACTCGACGGAGTGTTCGAGGTATGGGCGCGCAATCGCCCCCTGCGCTGGAGCGCCTTCCTGCCCTGGAAGCGCACGCAGATCCGCCTGCGCTTCGGCCCGGCCATTCCGCCGCCCCCGGCGCCGCCCGCGGGCACTTCCGCCGGGCAGATGGAGGCGCGCTACGCCGCGTTTTCCGGAGATCTGCGCAGCGTCGTGGCGCGGATGCACGATGCGCTCACGACTTCTTTGGAAAGAGAGGTGAAACAATCATGAAGATTCTCCTGGCGGTGGATGATTCCCGATTTGCAGCGGAGGCCATCCGCACACTGGTCGCGCAGGTGCGAACGCAAGGCACCGAGATTCGGGTGCTGCACGTGATCGAAGAGATGCACGCCTATCTCTCCGCGGAGATGGTCCCGCACCTGGTGCCGCACATTGCCGAGATCGAGGCGGAGCGGCAGAAACAGGGAAAGGCGCTCGTACACGAGGGGGCGCAAAAGCTCCGCAAGGCGGGCTTTCAAGTGAGCGAAGCCGTGGAGACGGGAGATCCGAAGGCCCGGATTGTCGATCAGGCGGCCAAGTGGCGCGCCGATTTGATCGTGGTCGGCTCCCACGGATGGAAGGGACTCAACCGCTTCCTGATGGGCAGCGTATCGGAAGCCGTCGCCCGCCATGCGGCGTGCTCGGTGCAGATCATCCGCCCTCGCGGCGCCGCGGGGCGCAGGCGCTCCGGCAAGTCTCAGCGCTAGCCGGCGCTGCCAGAATCTCGACCGGGCTCTGACGGCCCGGGATCAGCGATGAGTGGAAGCAGCGGCCTCCGGCCGGGCGACCGGCGCGAAGTGCCCGGCAAACCACTCGGCCGCGGCTTGCGCCACTTGCTCCAGGGTTCCCGGCTCCTCGAACAGATGCGTGGCGCCCGGCACGATGACCAACTTCTTTTCCGAGCAGCGCAGCTTGGCCAGCGCGCTCTGGTTCATGCCGATGACCGGCTCGTCGTCTCCTCCCACAATCAGCAGCGTGGGCGCCCGCACCGCGTCGAGGGCGTCTTCGGCGAGATCGGGCCTTCCTCCGCGCGAGACCACCGCGGCCACCACGTCGCCGAGCCGGGCGGCCGCCACCAGCGCCGCACCCGCGCCGGTGCTCGCTCCGAAGTAGCCGACTTTCGAGGCCTTGGTTTCCGGCTGGCGCATGACCCAACGCGTCGCTTCCATCAACCGCTCCGCCAAAAACG
Organism: Terriglobia bacterium; assembly: GCA_020072765.1. Lineage (GTDB taxonomy): Bacteria > Acidobacteriota > Terriglobia > Acidiferrales > UBA7541 > Palsa-295. The sequence goes on along the minus strand of JAIQGD010000033.1, from coordinate 1,957 downwards.
GGATATCGAAGCGGAGTTCCGCCGTGTACTGGTCCACCGCTTCCTCTTTCTGGGTCAAAAGATCGAACAGCAGAGTCGCCATGCCGTGTGATTGCAACACGCCGGCAACGTAGCGGTTCCGCGGGCTGTGACGGCTGCTGCCGCTGCCATGCGCGAACAGCACGATGCCGCGGGCATCTTTGGGGACCACTAGGGTGCCCTGCAAGGTCACTTTCCCGGCGTCAATGGACACCTCGCGCTCCAGCATTTCTCCCGCGCCGGCTCGTTTGGTCGTCATCGGTAAACTCCTTTCCCGGCCCTCCGCGCGTCTCTAGGCCGTTTTCTGGACGGCCGGCGGCGCGCTCCGCCGCAGAAAATCGATCACTTCCTCATCGGTCAGCTGGGAAAAATCCTCATAGAACTGCCCGATGGCGAAAAACATTTCCGGCATGTGGAGGCACACCAACTCGTCGACTTCGTCCTTCAGTCGCTTGCAGGTGGACGCGGGCGCCACTGGCACGGCAATCACGATGCGCGCCGGCTTCATCTGTTTGAGCGCCTTCGCTCCGGCGCGGATGCTCGAACCCGTCGCGATGCCGTCATCCACCAGCAGCGCCGTGAGCCCTTCGACCCGCAGCGGAGGCCGGCCGGCCCGGTAGACGCTTTCCCGGCGTTCCAGTTCCTTCTTCACCCTCTCCGTGATCCGCGCGACTTCCCCCTCGGGGATGCCGATCTCCCGGATGAGCTCTTCATCCAGCACGCGCACACCGCCGGAGGCCAGCGCCCCAAACGCCAGTTCCTCCTGCCCCGGCACACCCAGCTTGCGCGACAAAAACACGTCGAGCGGCGCATGCAGGGCCCGCGCCACCTCGAACGCCACCGGTACGCCGCCGCGCGGTAGCCCCAGCACAATCACATCCGCACGATCGGCATAGGCCGACAAGCGGCCTGCCAGTTTCCGCCCTGCGTCGATGCGATTCAAAAAGATCATGGCTTCCCGCTGCACACACTTCTCTCCCGGCCGTCATCCCGTGGATGCGGTCAACTCCACCACCGGTTTGGCCGCACTGCGCTTGTGGTGAATCCGAACCGTGCTGGCTTGCGGGCCCTTCTCTCCCGCTTCCTCCGCGAAGGACACCGAAGAACCGACTTTCAAGCGCGAGAACCCACGGTTGAGAACGCTGTCCTTGTGGAAGTAGATCTCCCGGCCATCCAGGGTTGTCAAAAAGCCGTAGCCCTTTTCCTTGATGAGGCGGTTCACGCGTCCGATGGGAAGCAGCTCGTGCGTCTTGACCTGCCCGCGCTGGCGGCGCGCAAAGTCCTCCAGGCGGCGCCCGGCGGCTTTGAAAGCGTCGTTGATGGCCTGACGCAATTTCTTGTGGCGTGGATTCACTTCCCACTTCTTCGTCAGCTCCGGCACGCCCAGGTGCCGGGCTTCCTTGTTCAGTGTCGGTTCCCACTTCACCACGATTTCCCGGCCGGGCACCGTCAAGCGAATGCGGATGTGATACGCGTTGCCCTTGAGGCGGTGGCGGTGCGGAATTTCCAGGGTGATGTGACACCCCATGATCTGCCCGTAGTAGCTCTCCAGCTTGTCGATTTCCTCGCGGACCCAATCTTCCAGGTCCGCCGAGGGTTCCATATTCCGAAACGTGATTTTCAATGGAATTTCCATAATTGCTTGTCCTCCAATCGATTTGTCCTACGTGCTGGCGGCCTATCTTACGACCTGATCAACCGGCAAGACACATGCCACGATTTACTTGCCAAAGTTTATAAAAAAACAAGACGTTTCGATCGCTCGGCCTTCGTTTACATCGGTGTCGACTTCTCGGTCCTGACAAAGAAGTGTCAGGCTGTTTCTCAGGAGTGAAAATTTGAATCTCGACGTGCGCGTTCGCGCAGCCGCCTCTGATTTGGTTATAGCGGAAATTGCACTACACAAGCGCATGGCCCGGGCACAGTTCTTGCGGCTTAT
>JAIQGD010000032.1 GCA_020072765.1 Terriglobia bacterium | reverse complement strand
GGCCGGCGCGGGCGGATTACCAGCCCGGCTTCATAGTATACGGGACGGCGTTGACCAGCGCTTCGATCTGGCGAATCTTTCCGTTCTGAATCTTAAACAATTCCGCGATCTCCCAGGTCCAGGGGGCCGTGCGGGTCTGCTGCACGGTGCGGCCGTCGGTGCGTGTGTAGGACCTCAACTGTGCGTCGTGATCGAAGAAGCCGAAGACGAACACGAGCCCGCGCTCCTCATCGACCACCAGAAAACGCCGGTCGCGAATCGCGGTGTCGGGCTGAAATTCTCCCAGCTTGATCTGCTCGGCGCAGCCCAAGCCAAAGACACTGGTCGAGTTGCCGGAGGGACTCAACGACGGATTGTTAGTGGTCTGCACGCCATCCTCGACGCGGTTGCAGTCCTTGTCGAAGGGGACGTACTTCGTGCCGTTGCCTCTTTCGATGGCGCTGAAGTAGCTGTTGGCAATCGCGATCATGTTCTGGCGCGAGCGCCGCTCGGGCGGCGCCAGCGTCTCAGAGAAAATGGGCTTTGCCACGAACGCCTCGGGCCGTGCAAACGAGCCCGCCTCTTTTCGCGTGACCACCGTTTCGATTTCGGTGATGCGGCGGATTTCAACCTTCAGGCGCAGAGCTAAAATGATGGGCGCGCCATTTTCCTGCAGCGCACCCAGGAACAGCACTTGCCCGGCCTGCGGATCGTCGGCATAGATTTTGTGGGTGGTGACGGCGCTGGCGGTGCCCCACAGGCCGTCGCCGAGCTTGAGTGCCTGGCCATTTTCGGTGAACTTGACGTCTCGGGCGAGGGGCAGGCGCGCAGGATCATGCGCCACCAGCGCCGCCAGATATTGATCGACGAAACCGTTCAGGCAGGCACGGTCGCAATCGTAGGAGACGTTCGGATCATACACATCCTTCTCCGCCTGGGCCCGGCTGGCGGAACCACCCAGCAAGCTCAGGATGAGAACCACGACGGCTCCAACTGTCAGACGCTGCTTATGCATGGCACTTTCCTCCGCTCCCGCTCGCGACGAGCCTGTATAACAGAAGTCCTCCAGCGCGCGCAACACGCCGCCGGGGATGTTCCCCCTTGCATCCCACGCGGAGTTGGCGGATAAGAAAGCTATCGGGCGGCTGGGCGCGATTTAGATGTCACTGCAGCAAGGAGGCATCGCCCATGGCATTTCAGCTGACCACCTCGGCGTTTCCCGGCGGCGCCGTTCCCGCGAAGTTCACTTGCGACGGTCCGGATCTCTCCCCTCCCCTGGCATGGACCGACCCGCCCAAGGGAACGCAGAGCCTCGCGTTGATTGTGGACGATCCCGACGCCCCCGCCGGCACATGGGTGCATTGGGTGCTCTACGATCTTCCCGCCACAGCGCGCGAACTTCCCGAAGGCGTGCCGAAAGACCGCCAGCTGCGCGACGGAGCGCGGCAGGGACGCAACGACTTCGGCAAGACCGGTTACAACGGGCCCTGCCCTCCCCGGCGTGCCGTCCACCGCTACTTCTTCAAGCTCTATGCCCTGGATTCCAAGACCAACCTCAAGCCCGGAGCCACCAAGAGCGAGCTGGAGCGCGCGATGAAGGGACACGTGCTGGCGCAAACCGAACTCGTGGGAAAGTTCCAGCACTAGCGGCGCAGCCAGGGAGCAGCCACCCAGCCCGCGCCGTACCCGGGCGTTCCCCCGGCAATCCTCACGAGGAGGTCACGCTCTCAATCAAACGCCGCATGCGGCGATAGTGCGAGCCCTTCCAGTAAATGCGGGCGCACTGCGGGCACATGAAGAACTCGTCGTAGTGCCGTTGGGTCTCGGGCAGAAGCCGGTCGCGGATCGCTTCCTTCTCCGCCGGGCGCAGGACCGTATTGCAGTGCATGCACCTGCGAAACGGCGCGATGGCCGGAACGAGATCGAAACGCTGGAGCACCTCGCTCAATTGCCGGGCCGGCTCGGTGTTCCGCAGGCAGTAGCCGCGGGTGACGATGGCCCGCTTCAGCAATCCGCGGTCGCGCGTCAGCAGAATCCTCCGCTCGCTGGCCGCCAGGTGCGCCAACTCTTCGTCCCGATAGTCGTTGCGATACAGCGTGTCGAACCCCAGCATGCGCAGATAGGCCGCCAGCCGCCCCAGATGCGTGTCGGCCACAAACCGCGCCTCGCGCAGCGGCAGTGGCTGCAGGTGCGCCAGCGTCGAAATGTCGAGCGACTGAAACCTGGGGTAGACGCTGATGCGGTCGCCATCCCGCACCAGGCACTCAAACTCCACCGGCTCTCCGTTCACCAGAATCAAGTCCACTTCCGTATGCGGCACGCCGAGGGATTCGATCATGTCTTTAACCGACCCGCTCACGTCAAAGCGGCACGGGATGCTTCGCATCTTTCTCTCGGGCGGCAGAAAATCGTTCAATTCGGCATAGAAACGGATGCGCGCCTGCTTCATGGGCGATCTTGCGGCCCGGCGGAGCAAGCCGGCTCGCGCGGCGTGGTGTCGCCGGCTTCCGGCGACCGACCCGGCGGCGGAGGAGTTGCCGGTCCGGTCAAATGCTGGTTGTGCTCGATCACAGCCTTGCGGGTCTCAGTCAGAAGGTTGGACATGTACGACTTCGAAATCTTGCGGACCAGCGGGTTGACCAGCCAGGCAAACTCCCATGGAATTCCCCGGCTCAGGGCCACCGACTCGACCTGAATGTACACGCCGCCATCGGCTTCCTTCAATCTCCAGTAGCTGTAGAGGCGCCACAGATAACCATGGTCTTTCCCGACCGGGAGTTCGCGCTCGTTGGGCTCTCCGGCGTGATCGAGTTCGGCAATGCGCGTCGAGTGAGACCGGATCTCGGCCGCCGTCGGAGTCACCTGCCGGAACTCCACGGTGAAGTTGGCGTTCAGCACGGCGGTGACGATGGATTTGCTGTAAAACTGCAGGAAAATCTTGCTGGTGTTTCCCTGGTGCTCGAGCAGTTTGGACTGGCGCACCTCGGGCTTGTAAATGTTCTGGTGGTTGTCGTAGTCGCGCAGGACGGCTAGCGTTTCGGCCAGCGTGGCTCCGGGAATGAAGGCGACGCCGATCCAGTCGTGGACCAGGCCGTGCGGAATCCGGATGGGTTGGCCGTCGTCCAGAGTGTGGAGGTGCGCGACGTAGATTTCGCCGCGCCGCAATCGCGCCTGCAGGACCTCGCGGCGCCGCTCGGGCCAGCGATCCAGGAGCAGGAAATCGCCGTTCCGCAAGTCGTCGTCCATCTGCGCTTCCGTCACTTGGACGTAACGGTCAAACGCCGCCGCTATCTCCGGTTTCAGATCGGCTGCTTGCGCGGGTGGGGCAACCAAACTGGCGGCCAGCCATGCCACAACCACCGCCGCGGCCTTTGTTCTGGATCGCGCCACCGACGGACTCCCGGTGTACTGCTCCCTCGGGACAAGAATACCGCTATCCGGGCGCTGCGATGAAAAATCCGTGCGAACACCCCGGCAGCCGCCGGGGAGCGGCGCACCCGGAGGCAAAACCGCCCGGTCAGTGCTCTGCCCCGTGTTTGGCACGAGTATATTTTGAGATGCGGCCGGCGTGTTACAGTTAGCCCCGTGCGACCCGAGATGGAGCAAGTAGTGCAATTGATCCAGCGCAAGGATGCCGCGTCCCTGGAGGAGGCGCTCCGTCTGCTTCAGGACATGGTCTTCTCGTTCAGCATGCGGGTGTGCGGCCAGCGGCAGGATGCTGAAGACACCGTGCAGGAAGTGCTATTCAAATCCGTTCCCTACCTCTCGAAATTTGACAGCCCCAGGGCTCTGGCGGTCTGGCTCTACAAAGTGGCCAAGAACCGTTGCCTGATGACCCGGCGCAGAAGCAAATTCGCCCCCACAGCCAGCCTCTCGCTGGAGGAGCTGATGCCCAATCGCCAAGAGATGAAACAGTTGGCGGGCGAATCGGCAGCCACGCCGGAGACATCCCTGCTGCGCCAGGAGAGTGCGGCCAGATTGAAGAAGGCCGTACAAAAACTGCCTCCCGCATACCGCCTGATTCTGGTCCTCCACGACATGGAGGAGCTTTCCAAAGCGGACATCGCCGCCATCACCGGACTTCGCCTGGGGACGATCCGCGTGCGGCTGCATCGCGCGCGACTATTCGTGCGCAAGGAACTGGCGAAGCCGGACCAGCATCGCGCGGAGGAGTGGCCGGAGAAGCCCACGGCGAAGGCCGCCCCGCTGTCCCTGTCTCGCGAACCTCGCTGCAAGGAGATGTTCGCCGAACTCTCCAGCTATCTCGATGACGAGCTGGACGATTCCCTTTGTGAGGAGCTGGAAAGACATTTGCAAGGCTGTGCCCCGTGCGAGGCGTTCCTGGCGACCCTGCGGGGCACGATTGAGCAGTGCCGCACCGTGCCGGGTGGGTCCCCGGACCCGCAAGCCGCCTCGAGGTTGCGGCGGGACCTGCTGTCCCAATATCAGGCCGCGCTTCAGAAGGCCCGGCGACCGGGCGCAACCGCAATGCATTCAATCACTTAAAACGCCTCCTGCGGGACGCGAAATTGTCCCGATTCCCTGTAACATCTCCCCGGATTTTGCATTTATGCGTGTGGCTGCCCAGGTGATCTTGCACACAGACCATAGACCAGAAGGATAAGAAGATAATGGTGTCGCGGTCACTTCACGAAAAGGGGCGCGTTTGATGAGACTTCACAGCATCGCACGGTGGTCACGAAGCGCCGGACTCCTGGTCCTGGCTGCGCTCCCGGCTTTCGCGCAGCAGAGCGCGCAGCCAGATTCGCTCACGCTTGCGCAAGCGGTACAAATTGCGCTCGAGAAGAATCCCGAGCACAAAGCGGCGCTGGCCGATACGCGCGTGGCCTCCGCGGACGTCGGGGCCGCGCGGTCCTACTTGCTGCCGCATCTCACGTTTTCTGAAGCGGCCACGCGAAGCAACGACCCCGTCTACGTCTTCGGCAGCAAGCTGCGGCAGCAGCGTTTCGCTACGCCCGATTTCGCGCTGAACGTGCTCAATAGGCCGGAGCCCTACGGCAACTTCGCGACGCGCTTCGGCGGCACGTGGAACCTGTTCGATTCCTTCGCGAGCTGGCACGGCGTCAGCCGAGCCCAGCGCCTGCAAGAAGCGGCGGGCCGTCAGATGGACCGCACCGACCAGGAGATCGTCTTCCGGGTCATCGAGTCCTACTACGGTGTGTTGCTGGCGAAAAAACAACTGGAGGTCGCCGAACAGGCTTGGAAGACGGCGCAATCCATCCTCGGTGAAAGCCGGGACCGATTCCAGAGCGGTGTGGCCGTCGAATCCGATCTTCTGAGCGCGCAGGTGCGGCTGGTGGCACGCCAGCAAGACCTCATCCGCGCCAGGAACAATGTCGCACTGGCGCGGGCGCAGTGGACCTCGGCCATGGGTCTCGCTTCGCAAGGGGATTTCGAGCTGGCCGAGGCTTTGGCCGAGCGAACTCTCCCGGCGGTGGCTCTCGAGCAGGCCGTCGAACTAGCCTTGCAAAAGCGGCCCGATCTCGGCCGCGTTCGCTCCGAGGAACAAGTCCAGCAGCAGACTGTGGCCATGGCCAAATCGGCGTTCGGTCCGAGAATCAACGCGTTTGCCGGCTGGGAAGCGGACAACCCAACCTTTGTGGCCGGCGGTGGAGGAAACAACTGGATGGCCGGCATCGAGCTGCAGATCGACCTGTTCCAGGGCGGCGCCAAGCGCGCCCAACTCTCGCGCGAGCGAGCCGCGGCGGAGAAAATCGCGGCGCTCAAGCAGGTGGCCACCGATGCGATCCGGCTGGAAGTGCGCCGGGCCTACTATGAGGTGGACGCCGCCCGCCAGCAGGCCGAAGTCGCGCGTGCCGCCGTGGAGCAATCGCAGGAGAGCCTGCGCATCAATCAGAACCGCTACGATGCGGGCCTCTCAACGATTAGCGACCTGCTCGCCGCCGAAGAGTCCGCGCGCCGCAGCCAGACCGACTACTGGGAAGCCGTCTATCACTACCACACCGGCTATGCGGGCCTCGAATTGGCAACTGGAATCCTGACTCCCCATTCCCCCGTGGTGACACCATGAGCCAGAAGAACCGCCGGAAGAATCGAATAATCGCGCTGCTGTCTCTTTCGCTTTTGATTCTGGCAGCGGGGCTGGCCGGCTGCGCGAGCGAACCCCGCCCGAAACCGGCGGCGCCGGAGACCGTAACCCACGTCTCTGTCATTGCCGTTCAAAGGACGTCGCTTCCCGATTGGCTGGAGGCGCCGGGAACCGTGCAGGCGGCGCAGACCAGCCAGGTCTCCAGCCAGATGACAGCCACGATTACCCAGATGCGCGCGCGCGAAGGCGACCGCGTCCAGAGCCAGCAGGTCCTAGCCGTGCTGGACGACACGCAACCCCGCGCCGCGATGCAGGCAGCCACCGCCGCCGAAGCCGCGGCACAAAACGATGTCTCCGGCGCCGAATCCGAACTCACCCTCGCCGAATCCACGATGAAGCGATACCAGCAGCTCTACGACAAGAAGTCCGTGAGCCCGCAGGAGTTCGACGAGATCAAGGCTCGCTACCAGCGCGCGCTGGCGCGGCGAGACATGGCCCGCGCCGGACAACAACAGGCCAACGCCGAACTCTCTCGCGCGCGCGCCTCGCTCGGATACGCGCAAATCCGTGCGCCGTTTGCCGGCATCGTCACCGAACGAAAAGCGGACACGGGCACGCTGGCCTCGCCGGGCATGCCTCTTTTTACCATCGAGGACACGCGCAGCTATCGCCTGGAAGTGACGGTGGATGAAAGCGACATCGGCATCGTCCGCCTGGGAGGCGCCGCCCCAGCCATACCCGTCACGATTGACGCGCTCGGAAGCGCCGAACTCCGCGGCAAAGTCGTGCAAATCGTTCCGGCGGCCGATCCCGCCAGCCGAAGTTTCCTGGTGAAAGTGCAATTGCCCACCGACGCCCGGCTGCGGTCCGGACTGTTCGGCAGGGCGCGCTTCTCTCGTGGACAGCGAGGGGCGCTGGTCATTCCCGATTCTTCCATCGTGCGGCGCGGGCAATTGCAAGGCGTGTACGTGATCGACGCCAGCCAGATTGCGGCGCTGCGTTACGTCACCCTGGGCAAAACCAGCGGTCAGCAGACGGAGGTCCTCGCGGGCCTGCAAGAAGGGGAACGGCTGATCGCCGCGCCGGGCGAACGCGAATGGGGCGGCAAACGGGTCATTGTGCAGCCATGAACGACACTTCAGCCAAAGGCGGCCAAACGCCGCATGCCCGGGGCCTGGCGGGACGCATCGCGCGTCTGTTCATCCAATCGAAACTGACGCCGCTCGCGATCGTGGCCGCCCTTCTTCTCGGGGCTCTGAGCATCCTGCAAACGCCGCGCGAGGAAGAGCCGCAGATCGTGGTTCCCATGCTGGACGTTTTCGTGCAGATGCCGGGGACCTCGCCCCAGGAACTGGCGCAGCGCGCCACCGTTCCCATGGAAAAGCTGCTGCGGGAAATTCCGGGCGTCGAGTACATCTACTCGATCAGCCATCCGGGCCTGAGCGTCGTGATCGTGCGCTTCTATGTCGGCACCAAAGAAGAAGATGCGATCGTCAAGACCTACAACAAGCTCTATTCCAATTTTGACCGGATTCCGCCGGGCGTTTCGCAGCCCGTCATCAAGGTACGCTCGATCGATGACGTCCCCATTCTCGCGCTGACGCTCTGGGGCCGGAACTACGACGGATATCAATTGCGCCGCGTGGCCGCGGAACTGGACCACTCTCTCAAGCAACTCGACGAGGTTTCCGAGACCGCCATCATCGGCGGGCAAACGCGGCAGTTGCGGGTCGTGCTCGATACGCAGCGTCTGGCGTCCTACGGGCTGGCCCCGGCGGCGGTGGTCGCCGAACTCGGCGCCGCCAACAGCCGCGCTCAGGCCGGCAGCTTTTCGCGCGACAACCGGGAGTTCCAGGTCGAAGCCGGAAGATTCCTCACGCGCGCCGAAGACCTGCAACAGATCGTGGTGGGGATTCACGCCGGACGGCCCGTGTACCTGCGCGACGTCGCCGAAAAGCTGGAAGACGGCCCGGCGGAGCCCGATAGCTACGTGATGTTCGCCAGCGCCCGGGGCACACCGGGCGGCGCGCCCGGCCAGGATTACCCGGCGGTCACCCTCACGGTCGCCAAGCGCAAAGGCGCAAACGCGACGCTCGTCGCCGGACGCGTCCTCGACAAAATCGCCTCGCTGCGCGGCGACACGCTGCCCGGCGATCTGAATGTGACGGTCACGCGCAACTACGGTGAAACGGCCAAGGACAAATCCGACGAGTTGCTCAAGCACCTTTTCCTGGCCACCCTGTCGGTCACCCTGCTGATCGCGCTGGCATTGGGCTGGCGCGAATCCGGCGTCGTGCTGCTGGCCATTCCCGTGACCCTCGCGCTGACGCTCGCCATTTTCTATTTCTACGGCTACACGCTGAACCGCGTCACGCTATTTGCGCTGATCTTCTCGATCGGCATCCTGGTGGACGACGCCATCGTCGTGGTGGAAAACATCGTGCGGCACTTCCGGCTGCCCGAAAATCGCGGGCGTGCTCTCCCGGACGTCGCGATCGAAGCGGTCAACGAAGTCGGCAACCCGACGATCCTCGCCACCTTCGCGGTGATTGCCGCCATCCTGCCCATGGCCTTCGTGCGCGGCCTGATGGGCCCCTACATGCGGCCGATCCCCGTGGGCGCCTCGGCGGCGATGCTGTTTTCCCTGATCGTGGCCTTCGTGGTTTCTCCCTGGGCGGCTCTGCGACTGCTGCACGGCTACGCCCGCCGCGCCGGCGCCGTCCACGAGGAGGAAGGATGGACCACGCGGCTCTATCGCCGGATGATGAATCCCCTGATCCGCAATCCGGCGCGGAGATGGATGTTTCTCGGCCTGGTCGTGGTCCTGCTGCTGGCGGCCGTTGCGTTCATCCCGTTGAAGTGGGTCCAGGTCAAGATGCTGCCCTTCGACAACAAGAGCGAGTTCCAGGTGATGATCGACATGCCCGATGGAACGCCGCTTGAGCAGACGGCCCGGGTGGCGCAGGCTCTGGGACGCTACCTCGGGGAGCAGCCCGAGGTCGTCAACTATCAGATCTACGCGGGCACGTCGGGCCCGTACAATTTTAACGGCCTGATCCGGCATTACTTCCTGCGCCGCCAGCCCAATCAAGCCGATATCCAGGTGAATCTCCTTTCGCGTCACGAGCGCACGGCGCAGAGCCACGACATCGCCCGCCGCCTGCGGCCTGAACTCGACAAGATCGCGACGCCGTTCGGCGCGCGCATCAAAGTGGCTGAGGTGCCGCCGGGCCCGCCCGTCCTCCAGACGCTGGTGGCCGAAGTCTACGGGCCGGATTACAACGGGCAGATTGCCCTGGCCACCAAGATCAAGAAAATCTTCCAGGAAACGCCCGGCGTGGTGGACGCCGACTGGTACGTCGAAGATCCGCAGACGAAATACGACATGCAGGTGGATCTGGAGAAGGCCGCGCTACACGGCGTCTCGGCCGCCGACGTGACGCGAACCGTGCAGATTGGCCTGGGCGGAGCGTCCGCCGGGCTCCTCCACGATCCTTCCTCGCGGGAAGATATTCCCATCGAGGTGCGCCTGGCGCGGCGGGACCGTTCGAGCATCGAGGATCTCGCCAGCCTGAAACTGCCGGGACTTTCCGGAAAGCAGGTGTCGTTGCGCGAAGTCACCAAGGTGCAGCGCACCACCATCGACACGAGCGTCTATCGCAAGAATCTCCGGCCGGTGGTCTACGTGACCGCCGACGTGGCCGGCGTGGTCGAAAGTCCCGTCTACGCCATCCTCAACATGAACGATGCCATCCGCAAGATTCAGTTGCCCGAAGGCTACAGCGTGCAGCCGCTCATGGGCACGTCGCTGCCGGAGCGCACCGACCGCTACGCCATGAAGTGGGACGGCGAATGGCACATCACCGTGGAAGTCTTCCGCGATCTGGGCCTGGCCTTCGCGGCCGTGCTAGTGCTGATCTACGTGCTGGTGGTGGGCTGGTTTGGCTCGTTCAAGACGCCGCTCATCATCATGGCGCCCATCCCGCTGACGCTCGTCGGCATCCTGCCGGCGCATGCGCTGATGGGAGCGTTCTTCACCGCCACGTCCATGATCGGCTTCATTGCCGGCGCGGGGATCATCGTTCGAAATTCGATCATTCTGGTGGATTTCATCGAACTGCGCCGCGCGCACGGGATGTCGCTGGAGGAAGCCGTGGTGGATGCGGGCGCGGTGCGCTTCCGCCCCATGCTGCTGACGGCCGCGGCCGTGGTTGTCGGCGCCAGCGTCATCTTGTTCGACCCGATCTTCCAGGGGCTGGCTATTTCGCTGATGGCCGGCGAGGTGGCCTCGACTATCCTCTCGCGCATGGCTGTCCCGGTTCTCTATTACTTGAGCGAGCGGAGTGGCGGGCGCTATGCTCCGCCAGCGATCGACGCCACCGCACGCTCAGCCGAATAACAGGAGGCAAGACCATGACCATCGAACGCTACCTCAGGCTCATCGCCGGATTCTTCGTGCTCGTTTCCCTGGCTCTGGGACACTGGGTGCATCCGTACTGGTTTCTGTTCACCGCTTTCGTCGGGCTGAATCTGTTCCAGTCGGGATTCACCAATTGGTGCCCGATGATGGCCATCCTGCGAAAGCTCAAGGTCGCCCAGTAAGCAAGGGTCCGCGCCCACGAAGCCCGCGGACTCCACGCAACACTCTGTTCGGCCCGTAGGGGCGCTGCTTGCTGCGCCCTTCTCCCTGGTGCGCCAGCTCGCCTGCACTTCTCGTCCCGCCTTCACCTTGGGTGACTCCCTTCAGGATCATGGCGAGAAGTCCCGATTAAGAGTGGTCAGTTCTCCAGCGGTGAGTTACAGTCGCTTTTATGCAGGGTCCGCACGAACCGCAGGAATTGACCGCTTCGCTTCTCTCGCACTGGGCGCAGGAGCCAGGCTTCGCCGTGTTGCGCGAAGGGCCGCTGTGGCGGGTGTATCGCGCCCCGCAAGAGGTCGTCGAAGCCCGCGACCGCGCCGCTCTCCTGCCCGCGCTGGAACGCATCGAGCAGCATCTCCACTCCGGGGGCGAAGCAGCAGGCTTCCTGCGCTACGAAGCGGGCTACGCGCTCGAACCCCGCCTGCATCCGCTGCTCGCCAAGTCGCGCGGCCCCCTGGCCTGGTTCGGATTGTACGACGGCGCGCGCGTGGCCGATCGCCTGCCCTTCCCCGAAGACGACGCGGGCGAACTCGCCCAGGGCGCGCGCATGGAAATTGAACGCGACCGCTACTGCGCGAAAATCGAAGCGATCCGCGAGCTGATCGCGCAGGGCGAGGTCTACCAGATCAACTTCACCGACCGCGTGCGCTTCCGCCTGACCTGCGGCGCCTGGAAGCTGTTTACCGCGCTGTTCGGCCGGCATCCCGTGCCCTATGCCGCGTTCCTCAACACCGGCAGCGAGCAAATCGTCTCCCTCTCGCCCGAACTCTTCTTCCGGCGAGACGCGGGACGCATCAGCGTCAAGCCCATGAAAGGAACCGCGCCGCGCGGGCGCACCCTCGAGGAGGACCGGCAGCGCGGCCGGGAGCTCGAGGCCAGCGAGAAGAACCGCGCCGAGAACGTGATGATCGTCGACCTGATGCGCAACGACCTGGGACGCATTTGCCGCAGCGGATCGGTGAAAACCACGCGGCTGTTCGAAGTGGAGCGCTTCGGCTCCGTGTGGCAGATGACCTCGACGATCGAGGGAGACCTGCTCGAAGGATGCACGGTCGCGGCCCTCGTGCGGGCCCTGTTTCCCTCGGGATCGGTGACCGGCGCGCCCAAGATCCGCGCCATGGAACACATCGCGGCGCTGGAGGAATCCGAGCGCGGCGTCTACACCGGAGCCATCGGCTATTTCGCGCCGCGCGCCGCGCAATTCAACGTGGCGATCCGCACCGCCACGCTCGACGCGGATCAGGGCGTGATCGGCGTGGGCGGCGGCATCACCTACGATTCCTCCGGCCCGGCCGAATGGGAGGAGTGCCAGTGGAAGGCGTCGTTCCTGACGCGCAGCACGCCGGACTTCCGGCTTCTCGAAACGATGAGCTGGGAGCCGGGCTACACCTTGCTCGACGCGCACCTGGCGCGCCTGCGCGACTCGGCCGAATATTTCGGCTTCCCTTTCGATTCGCCGCAAGCTCGCGCGGCGCTCGAAGAACTTGCCAAGCAGCTGGGCAGCCAGCTGCGGCGCGTCCGCATGACCCTGGCGCGCGACGGCGCGCTGCGCATCGAGCACAGCGAGCTTCGCCGCGAACGCTTCGGGCGCGTACGCATTTCCGCGCGGCGCGTTTCGAGCGCCGATCCTTTCCTGTATCACAAAACAACGCACCGCCACGTGTTCGATCAGGAGTGGGCCGCCGCCCGCGAGGCGGGCTGCGACGATGCGCTCTTCTTCAACGAGCGCGGCGAATTGACCGAGGGCGCGATTCACAACGTATTCGTGGTGAAAGATGGCACGTGGCGGACGCCGCCAGTTGCGTGCGGACTTCTCCCCGGCACACTCCGCGCGCAGATTTTGCGCGAGCGCCCGGACGCCCGCGAAGAGGTGCTCACGCTGAACGATCTACTCAACGCCAGCCAGATCTATCTGTGCAACAGCGTCCGCGGTCTCTACCCGGTCGAATTGGTGCGCAAGGAATCGCCCAACCGGAAAAATTCGGTGGAAGTGGCGCGCGAGGGATGAAGGCAGTCGTTGCTAAGAACAACTGCCGCCGTGCCTTATCGCCCGGCCCCGGGTCGAGTTGACATTCGCCGGGCATTGGGATAAAAAACGAGGCCACGTCCAGAGCGGCGACGCGCCAGTGTGCGCCGGTGAGTCGCGGCATCGCTTTCGCGATGCGGCCCGGGGCCATCCGCCGGGCAAGACGTCCGGGCGGCTGCGTCGAACTTCAGAGCCAAGGAAGGGATTCGCCATCGTCACCAATCTTGTAGTTCCCAAAACCGGCGGAATGAACACGACCAAGGTGAATGTGGTCCGCTGGATCAAGCAGGAAGGCGACCCGCTCAAGCTTGGGGAGCCCATCGTCGAACTGGAAACCGAAAAGGTGAATTACGAGCTGGATTCGCCGGTCGCCGGCGTGCTGTTGAAGATTGCTGTCCGCGAGCCTGCCGAAGTGGAGGTGGGCGGTCTGCTCGGCTACATCGGCGACCCGGGCGACACTGTTCCGGGCGCGTAACGAAATACCGCAAGGACCATGGACCGCTCTGCATCGGCTCGCGTGATGCGGATTCGAAAAGCAGTTCCCTCGCTTCACTGGGATGACACCGGAACCAATGGTTGTCACCGGGCCGGCGAGGACGGGAGGAAGCAGCGATGCAAGCCCCAGGAAAAGACCGGCAGGTCTGGATCTACAACCACATGGTGCGCATCCGCGAGTTTGAGGAGCGGGTGAAGCGCACCTTCGTTGACCACCCCGGAGTGATTCGCGGCCACGCGCATCTGGCCGACGGCGCCGAAGCCAGCATCGTCGGAGCGCTGGCCACCCGGCGGGAAGACGACCTCGTCGTTCCGACCTACCGTTGCCACGGCTATCCGCTGGTGCTGGGCACGTCACCCCGTGGGGTGATGGCGGAGATCTACCAGCGCCGGGACGGAATCTGCAAGGGCTTCGGCGGCTCGATGCACCTCGCCGACCCCGCGCACCATTTTCCCGGCGCCTCCGGGATTGTCGGCCAGAGCATCGCCCATGCGGCGGGGGCGGCGTATGCGGCGCAAGTGAAAAAGACCGGCCAGGTGGTCTACTCCTTCTTCGGCGACGGATCCTCGAAGCAAGGCGCTTTCTACGAGACGCTGAATCTCGCGGCGGTGTGGAAGTTGCCGGTGGTGTTCATCCTCGAGAACAATTTTTATCAGGCCTACACGCACATCAGCCTGGAAGACGCCAACTTCGCCGCCGGCGATCCGCTGTCGCAGAAGGCCAAGGCGTTCAGCATCCCGGGCGTGACCGTGGATGGCACCGACCCGCTGAAGGTCTACGAAGCGGTGGGCACGGCCGTCGAACGCGCGCGCGCCGGGCAGGGACCCAGCTTGATCGAGTCGCAGTTCTACCGCCTCAGCCCGCACGGCAACGCCATCACCGTGCCGCCGGTTCCCACGCAGTTCCAGGAACATGAAGCGATCGAGGTCTACGGCCGGAAGGCCGAGTTCCAGGCCGCCAAGGCCAATGATCCGATTCCGAAGTTCCGGGCCGCGCTGATCCAGCAGGGCGCGCTTTCCGACGCCAGCGCCAAGAAGATCGAAGACGCGGCCCAAGCGGAAATCGAGGATGCGGTACAGTTTGCGCTGGCGAGCCCGTTGCCCGCGCCCGAAGACGCACTCAAGTACGTGTGGGCATAGGAGGCCAGTCATGGCGCGTGAAATGATGTTCGGCGAGGCAATCGCCACAGCGATCATGGAAGAGATGCAGCGCGATTCCGACGTCGTCTTTTACGGCCAGAACATGGCTATGACGGAGCGCGACCCGTACGTGAAGAAGTTCGGCCACGACCGCGTGCGGCTCACTCCGATTTCAGAGACGGCCGAGCTGGGCATCGCCGTCGGAGCCGCGATGATGGGCCTGCGCCCCATCGTCGAGCTGTACATGGCCGAGTTCATGCTGGTGGCCTTCGACGAAGTGGTCAACGAAGCGCCGCGGCTGCGCTACATGTCCGGCGGACAGGTGAAGGTTCCCTGCGTCTTCAAGGCGGGCTTCGGATTCGCCGCCGGCTGGGCCGGGCAGCACTCCAATTGCATCTACCACATGATCATGGGCATCCCCGGACTGAAGGTCGCGATTCCCTCGACCTCCGCCGACGCCAAGGGCCTGATGAAGTCCGCCATCCGCGACAACAATCCCGTCGTCTACCTCCACCACTACATGCTGAGCCTCGACAAGGGTGAAGTGCCCGACGGAGACCATCTGGTTCCCTTCGGCGTCGCCGATGTGAAGCGCGCCGGGACGGACGTCACCATCGTGGCCACGGCATGGATGGTGAAGAAATCGCTGGCTGCGGCGGAACTCCTCGCCAAGGATGGCATCAGCGTCGAGGTGGTCGACCCGCGCACCCTCGCGCCGCTGGATACGAAGACGATTATCGAGTCCGTGAAGAAGACGGGACGCCTGGTGCTGGTCGATCAGGCCCCGCGCCACGCCTCGGCTGCCATCATCATTGCGGGCGAAGTCGCCGAGCACGCCTTCCCGTACCTCAAGGCGCCGGTGAAGTTGGTCACCGCCCTGGACACGTCGGTCCCCTACAGCGAGACGATGGAACGCTACGTCCTGCCCGACGAGGACAAAATCGCGCAGGCCGTGAAGTCCGTGATGGCCGCCAAAACGGCGAAGGCTTAGCGCGCCGCGCTCGCAATCCGCTCCAGGGGCGCTGCTTGCCGCGCCCTGCCGCGCTGCACGACGTGCGAACTGTTCCCGGGACGCCGCCCTACTTCGGAAATTGCGCCATGGTGGTGTTGAAGCTGCGCGTCACCAGTTCCTCCAACGGCCTCTGCCGAAGTTCCGCGTTCAGCACTTCGATTCCCCACGGGCCGCTGTAGCCCGCCTGGAGCATCTTCTTGACGAACCCCTTCACGTCGAACTCGCCTTCGCCGCACAGCCGGCGGTGATTGATGGTGTCTTCGTGCAGGTCCCACGGGCATTGGAACGTCCCGTCGTTCAGTTCGACGCCGACTTCACATTGCCCGACGACGCGGGCCACGTCGTCATACGGTATGCCTAATTTCACCAGATGCCACAGATCGAAAATGACGCCGCCGTTCTTGGCGCCCGCGCCCTTGATCATCGTCATGGTATCTGTGAGCGTGTCGATCATGCCGAAGGGCATCAGCTCGAACAGAATCTTCGTCCCGTGGTTGGCGGCTTCGGCGCAAAGCCCGGCAAAGGATTCAATCAGGCGGGGCATGGCCACCGGCTCCTTCACGAAGTGGCCGACTTTCACGTGCCGCGCGCCGAGCGTTTCAGCAGCCGTGAACAGCAATTTCTTCCACTGGTCGGATTCCTTCTTCGCCTCGCCGTCCAGAAACCAGCCAGTCAAAAATTCCAGCTCGAAGTGCTTGATGCCGTTGTAGTCCAGGATCTGCCGCATCTCCTTCAGGCTGCGGGTCTTGAGGATATGGGCGAGGTCGGTATGCCAGATTCCGATCCCCTTGAAGCCGGCCTTCGCGGCGGCCTCCACGCGGTCCTTGAAATCAAACGGGCTGTAGTCCTTGTCTGTGTGGGGGATGGCCCCTCCAGCCAGCGTCCAGTACGATCCCAGCAGTTCGATATTTTGCGCCATTCGGGGTTCCTCGTTGGTTGAAGTGCCTGGCGATCCGAGCACCGGAGCCTGCGTTAAATCTTCTTGCCGCTTCCGATGAGACAGCCGCGCCGGGCCACATGCTATGCCGACCCCGCGCCCGAGTCAATCAGTCGAGCAGGCCATGTGCGTGGATTGGGCAAAGCTGGCCGGACGATGCTAAGCTTTGAAACCGATGCACGCGGAGTTGCCATGCTGCTGAGCGGACAAGTCGCCATTGTCACGGGCGCGGGGCGAGGGATTGGCCGAGCCATTGCGCGGGCGCTGGCCACCGAGGGCGCCGCCGTGATGGTCACGGCGAGAACGGAAAGCGAGGTCCGGCTGGTGGCTGGCGAGATTAGCAAGGCCGGCGGACGCGCCACGGCTCTGGCCGCCGATGTCGCCCACGAAGCGGAGTGCGAGAAGATCGTCAACGCGGCGCGCGCGGCCTTCGGCGGGATCCACATCCTCGTCAACAATGCGGGCATCTACGGTCCCGTACAGCCCGCCGAGCAAATCACCCCGCGCGAGTGGGACCAAGTGATGGCCATCAATCTGCGTAGCGCCTTCCTTCTCTCGCGGCTTGTTCTGCCGGAGATGTACGCCCGCGGCGCCGGAAACATCCTGAACATTTCCAGCACCGCAGCGAAGGCCGCCTACCAGTGGAACAGCCCCTACGCGGCGTCGAAGGCGGCGCTGCTCGGCCTGACGCGGACGCTGGCCGCCGAAGCGGCGCGCCACGGCGTGCGCGTCAATGCCATTTGTCCGGGACCCGTGGCTGAAACGAAGATGTCGGAGGAACTGCGGCGCGGCCTCGCCAGCCAGTCCGGCGCGGACGAAGCCACCATCTCGCAGCAAATGTCTCTGGGTACCCTGCAAGGAAGGCCGCAGACCGCGGAGGAAATCGCGGCGGCGGCCCTGTTTCTGGTTTCCAGCCGGGCCAGTGCGATTACGGGGCAGACTCTGAATGTGGATGGCGGATCGGTTTTTTACTGAGATCCTCCACAACCTGGTAGCCGCGTCGCGCTGCCTCCGCGAAGAAACGCAGCCCCACCTCCGCCCAGTCCAGCCCCCGCTCGCCGATGGCGCCGACAATGTAGAAAAGAACGCCCAGCACAAACAGGATTGCGAAGATCAATCCAAAAAGAAGTTCCGCCGCAATCAACTCGCGCACGAAATAAACCTGCAGGACAATGAAAACCACAACCGCCGTCACCAGCCGCTTGCGAAATTTGGCGTTCTGCCAAGCCGCCGTGAACAACTCTTTCAGTTGACTCCAGACCCTGTTCATCAAGTGCGAAATGCCTCCGCACATGTGTGCTGCAAGAGCAGTACCAGAGTACCTGTCTGCTAAGTGATTGAAGGGCCGGGGGTTGAAAAACGATCAACAGCCGCGGAGGAAAATGATTTGCCTTCGAAAGGAAATGCCCTTGACCGACTCAGAATGGCGGTACCAAGTACTTCCGTTATCAGCTCGTCTCTAGATGAGAATCCTGCTTCGATGCTGCCTTGCGCGAAGCTTGCAGCGGAGGGCAGCGAAGCTTCAGCGGCCGTCAAACGGATAGCGGTCCTGCACGAGCACGGCTGCGGCGACGCGGCGGCGCAGCGCAACCGTATCCAGCGGGGCGTGTTTGGCCAGACGCCGCAGCGCCGCCAGTTGCGTGGCCAGGGCGTCCCCGTCGGCCGTCGCGCTGAGCGCCCGGCGCGCCTCTTTTTCCACGCGGTCCATCGCGTCGTAGACGAACACGCGCGCCGCATCGGCCATGGGCGCCGTTCCGCCGGCCGCTTCCCCGCCTCCCGTTGCCGCCTTCTGCGCGCGCCGCACCGCGGACTCCATGGCGTACACGTCGATGACAATATTCGCCAGCGCCCCCACAATCTCCTGCTCGTTGGCCAGCTGATCGCGGAACTTCTGCACCGCCGTGCCCGCCGCCAACAGAAAAATCTTCTTGGCCCGCTCGACGGACCGATCTTCTTCGGCAAGAATTCCGGCTGCGGGCTCTTCCAACGACGGTCCGCCGAGCAACTCCTCGCCGAGTTTCATCGCCGCGGGGATCAGCGGCAGCACGCCCCCCATGGCGCGCTTCAGCAGCATCTGGATGATGACCAGCCGGTTGATTTCGTTGGTGCCCTCGAAAATGCGATTGATGCGGCTGTCGCGGTACATCCGCGCCACCGGATAATCCTCGTGGAAGCCGTAGCCTCCAAAGATCTGCACGGCTTCATCCACGCAGTAGTCCAGCATCTCGCTGCCGAACACCTTGGCGATCGAGCTCTCGATGGAGTATTCCTCGAGCACCTGCATCAGCTGCTTCACGCGGGCCGACCCTTGGCTCGTCACCGCCGCTTCGATCGTCCCCGCCGTGCGGTAGACCATCGATTCCAGCGCGTAGGTGCGGATGGCCATTTCGCCCAGCTTTTCCTGGATCAGGCCGAACTCGCACAGCGCTTTGCCGAACGCTGTCCGCTCCTTCGCGTATTTCGCCGACAGCGCCAGCGCGTGCTTGGCCCCGCCAATGCAGCTGGCCCCCAGGGAAAATCGTCCCGCGTTCAGCGTGTTGAACGCCACCAGATGGCCGCGCCCGATTTCGTGCAGCAGGTTTTCGCTGGGCACGTGCGCGTTTTCGAAAAACAGCGGCACCGTCGAGCTGCCGCGAATGCCCATCTTGTTTTCCTCGGCGCCCAGCGAGAAGCCCGGCGCGCCGCGCTCCACGATGAAGGCCGAAAACTTCTCGCCATCCACCTTGGCGAAGACAATGAAGAGGTCGGAAAAACCGCCGCTGGAGATCCACATCTTCTGGCCGTTCAGAATCCAGTGTTTCCCGTCGGCCGAAAGCGTCGCGCGCGTGCGCACCGCCAGCGCGTCCGACCCCGATTGCGACTCCGAAAGCGCGTAGCAGGAAAGCCATTCGCCCGTGGCGATCTTCGGCAGGTACTTCTTCTTCTGCGCGTCCGTGCCGAAGTAAATAATCGGAATCGCGCCGATTCCCGTCTGCGCGCCAAACGCCACCATGTACGACGGGTAGACGCCGAGCTTCTCCGAAAGAACCGTGCTGGAAATTTTGTCCAGCGCCGCGCCACCGTACTCCTCCGGAATCCCCGCGCCCAGCAATCCGATCTCTCCCGCCTTCTTCACCAGCGCCGCCATCAAGCCTTCTTTGTGCTGCTCGATCTCGGCCGTGTGGGGAATCACTTCCTTGGCGAGGAACTCCTCGGTGGTGCGGCCGATCAGCCGCTGGTCGTCGTTGAGATCGGCCGGGGTGAAGATTTCCCCAGGCTTTACCGCGCTGATCAGGAACGCTCCGCCGCGAACCATCACCTGCTCCGCCGGTGTCGTCGCCATGTTGGTCTCCCTTTGCAGAGAAATCCGCGCCCAATTCGTGCCGTGCCCTGACCACCGCTAAGACCATCTTACGCCGTCGCCGGCCGGCATGGCCGGGAAGTCGCTGCGGCTGTGCGCTAGCCTCTACGTCGCCCGCTCGAAAATTCCGGCCGCTCCCATGCCGCCGCCGACGCACATGGTCACCATTCCGTAGCGCGCCTGGCGCCGCTCCATCTCCTGCAAAATCGATGCGGTCAATTTGGCGCCCGTGCATCCCAGCGGATGGCCCAGCGCCACCGCGCCGCCATTGACGTTGACGCGCGCCGGATCGAGGCCGGCCACGCGCAACACGCTCAGCGACTGCGCCGCGAACGCCTCGTTCAGCTCGATCACCTCGATTTGCTCGAGCTTCAATCCGGCCACCTGCAGCGCCTTCGGAATCGCATACACCGGCCCGATGCCCATCTCCTCGGGCGGGCATCCTGCCGTGGCAAACGCCACAAACCGCGCCAGCGGCTTCAAGCCCAGCGCGCGCGCCCGCTCCGCGCTCATCACCACCGAGGCTGCCGCGCCGTCGCTCATCTGCGAACTGTTCCCCGGCGTCACCACGCCGCGGGCGTGAAACACGGGCTTGAGTTTCGCCAGCGCTTCCATCGAAGTGTCCGCGCGCGGACCTTCGTCGGTGTCGAAGACCATCGTGCGCGTTTTCGGCCGCCCGCCGTTCGCCGCGCCATCCGCGCCGCCTTCCACTGCCGTGTAACTCACCTCGACCGGCACGATTTCGTCCCGGAATCTCCCGGCCGCCATGGCCGCCAGCGCCTTCTGGTGGCTGGCCAGCGAGAATTCGTCCGCCTGTTCGCGCGTGATGCCGTATTTCTTCGCCAGATTTTCCGCGGTGAGCCCCATGTTCAGGTAAGTGTCCGGGTAATGGTCCATCAGCCAGGGATTGGGGACAATCTTGTGGCCGCCCATCGGGATCATGCTCATCGATTCGGCGCCGCCGGCGACGGCCACTTCGCCCTGCCCCGTCATGATTCGCTGGGCGGCAATGGCGATGGACTGCAACCCGGAGGCGCAAAACCGGTTGACCGTCATCGCGGCCGTGCTCACCGGCAAGCCCGCCCGCAGCGTCGCGATGCGCGCCATGTTCATGCCCTGCTCCGCCTCGGGCATGGCGCAGCCGATGATGACGTCTTCCACTTCCTTGGGATCCAGCCCCTTCGCGCGCGCCACCGCCTCGCGGATCGCCACGGCCGCCAGATCATCGGGCCGCGTCGCCCGCAGCGTGCCCCGCGGAGCCTTGCCGATCGCTGTCCTCACCGAGCTTACAATCACCGCTTCTCGCATAGCTCACCTCGGCCGGAACGGCCCACTCCGCCGCTCCAAACCTCCCCATTGGATGCCACCAGGAAGAAAAATGCAACCACGCGGGATCGCTGCGATGTGCCGGGACTATGCGGCCATGGCCGGCCGAACGAAAGCTAACGGCGGAACGGAATCGTAACCGGCATCTGCACGGAAACCGGCTGCCCACTGAGGATGGACGGCTCGTATCTCCACTGCCGCACCGCATCCACTGCTGCTCCGCGCAATATCTCCGGACCCGCGATGGCCTTGGCATCCACGACGTTGCCCGCCTTGTCGATCACGATGCGCACGACCACGCTGCCCTCCACACCTGCCTGCCGGGCCGTCGCCGGATACACCGGCTTCGTTTCGGAAATCACGCGCGGCGCTTTTACCGAGCCCCCCGCGCCCGCCACGACAGCCTGCGACGCACGAGGCGTGACCTCCGGCGAACCTCCCGTTCCAGATGCTGCACCGCCTCGACTGCCACGCACATCCCCGGCCGCCGGCGGCGCCCCTGCGGCAATTTCGGCGGTCTTTCCTTCGCGGGACGCGACGGGACGCGCATTGACCGTCCCGGAAACATCGGGCTGCGCGGCTCGCGCCTTCGGCTGCGACGGTTGGTTCGCATGCGCGGGAATCCCCGCGGAACCGCCCGCTACCGCCGCGCCGGCGCTCGGCGCTGCATCCGCGCGGGCAGGTTCCGCTGTGTTGGCGGCTGAATCCCCCAGTGAATTCCCCGCATTGGCTTGCGCCACGGGCGGCCCAGCCAAATCTCGACTCGGGGTTATCTCGGCCGGCGGGGCGGGCGCGACAGGAACCGGAATCGCAGGCGGCTCAGCGGCCAACTGCTCGTTGACCCAGTAGGCAGCGCCGCCGCCCGCAGCCGCCAGCAGCAATGCCGCACAGATAACGATCAGCACCCAACTCCGGCGCGGCTGCTCACTTTGTCCGAAGCCTGCAAACGTTCCGAAGGCCGCCCGCGCCCCAAAAGTGTCGGATGTTTCGGGCGACGCGGCGCGTGCCCAGCCTAAGCTTCCGGTGCCTTCCGAAGATCCCGGCGAACTCGGCGGATGTACCGAAGACGATTGCGCAACAACAGGTGCCACACCTTGAGGCGCTCCGGCCAGCGCGGTCACTGTTTCGCTTTTGCCGAACCGATCCCGGCGCAGCCCGGAGGGTTCTGTGGCCGCCAACTGCACCTCCTCGCTCTCGCCGATCGAGACGAAGGCGGACGCTGGCCTCGCCGCCCGCGCGGTGGCCGAAGATGCTGCCGGAGGCGCCGAAGAAGATGTGTTCGCCGCGGGAGGCTTGGCGGTCGCGGAAATTGCGGAGTTGGCCGTCACAGGGATAGCGGCAGAAGTCGCCTTCTCCTCGGTGGCCGCTTCCGCGATCGGAACTGCCGCCTGAGCCAGCGCCGGTGCCTTGAGTGGGGCCGTGCTGGGGAAGATCGGCGGCGGCGCAGGTCCGGCCTTTGCTTCCGCCGCGGATCGCTCCGACAGGAACTCGACGCCCCAGAATCCCGGCTGAGCCGTGGCAAACTCCACTTCGACGTACATCTGCCGGTTGCCGCACGGCCGGACTCTGCTGACGCGCCCAATCGCATCCTGCCCTGACTTCAAATTGGTCAGCACCACGGCCTGTTCCGCATTCACGGCCGTGCCCATGCGCACCACGCCGCCACCGGGAAACACAATCATGGTGACGGTTTGCTCCGCGAACGGCTCGGTGTGCGGCGTGATCCCACGCACTACTTCGAGCACCCGCGATCCGTGAATCTTCACCGGCACTTCCAGGAACACGGCCTCCGGGTGAGCGCGGCCGGCGTCGGTCTGCATGAGCGGCTTGGTTGATGAGACTGCGGGCGCGCTGGTGAGCGGCGCGGCGGCGAGCGTTTCCTGTCGAGACATTTTGGCGATACCAACGGCAGTGCGCCGTCCCCCGAAAAAGGCTGGCCCCAATAGCTGTCTTTGCCCAGCTATGGGATTTTCAGGGTATGCCGCGATGCGCGGCAATAGTACCAAGGTACCGTTCGGGCGCCAGTCCACTGGACTCGGCGGCCCGCAGCGTCAGAACTGTTTCCCAAATGCTCCGGTCAACACGCGCGCGCTGTCGGTCTCAACCATCAGCACGGTGTTGCCGTCCACCGTGTAATAGGCCACTGGAAACGAAAACCCAGACGTCTTCACCGTCGCGGTTCCCCGGCCATTGGAGGCGGGGGCGCCAATCGTCGTGCCGCTGACGAACGCCGCAGCGGAAGTGAGCGTGCCGTTGCTGTTGATGTATAGGCTCCCGGACACCGCACCCCCGGCGCCCGCCGTTATCTGCCCGGCCACATCCTGCGGAAAATACCCGCTCGAGTTCCCCAGACCGGTGAAATTCAGCGCGAAGCTCCCTTGCGGCTGGGCGGTGCTGGACTGCGGCAGCGCCACGCCCCCCGCCACGATGTGTGGATCCAGCTCGATGATCTCAATCGCCCCGCTCGACGCCGCGTACGCGGCAAAGTTGTACGTGGTGGTGCCCGCCACCAGTGTGAACGACCCGATCCGGCCCAGATTCGAATCCACGCTGTAGCTCGACGACGTCAGCGACTGGTTCAACTGCACGGTCACGCCGCCCTGGTTGGTGTCCAGCACGCCGCCCGTGATTCCCCCGACGCCGCTGGCCACCCAGACTCCGCCCGCCGCATAGGGCAAGGACTGCTGCACGTTGGACCCGCCCAGCACGAACGCATATTTCCCGTTCAGCAGTGAATTGGAAAACGACCCGTTCGTGTTGGGCGCGCTGAAGAAATCGCCCGCGAGAAACTGGCTGGTATCCGTCTCCACGACTTTCAGGTGCGTGTGGTTCACGATGTAAAACGAAAACGTAAACGTCCCGGGAAGCTGCGTGCTGGAATTCGTCAGGTGCAGCGTGCCGCGCCCGCTCAACGGATGCGCCGCATCCATGGCGTAATCACCGTACAACGACTTGTCCGGCGCGGTCTGCGTGTTCGTTCCCGCGTCGTTGATGTCCTCGACCGCGTAGTTCACCGGAATCGTGCCCAGGCCATCGGCCTGAAACTTTCCGGCGATCTGCAGCGGCTTCTTGCTCGCATCCAGGCCCGCCAGACTGAACACGTAGTTCTGCGCGAAAGCCGAGAGCGTCAGTTGCGTGGCGTCCTGCTGCTCCAGCGTGCCGCTGCCCGTTCCGGAGGTGTCGAAACGGATCAGCCAGCCTTGCCCGGCCGCCGCACCCGGACTCGATGTCAGAGTGAATTGCCAGGTCTCCGTGGCGCTGATCAGCGCGTTGGTCACCGTGGCGCTGCCGCTGCCGTCCGGATAGACGGTATAGGAGCCGCTGATTCCTCCGGCCTGCGACGGAGACGCCAGCTTCTTGCTGTTGTAGTCCTCCATGCCGCTGATCGTCGCGGTGGCCGATGTCGCCGTGAAGCTGCCCACGACTGCCAGCGCGCCGGATGAGTCCGCCCCCGCGTAGGAAAAAGCGTACCGCCCGCTCAGGGAGCGGTTGGAAAACTCCACCGCCAGCGTCGCCGTGCCGGAGTTGGCGCCGCTGATGGCCGTGATCGTCGTCGTACCGCCCGGCGGCGGCGTGGGCGGCGCCGTATACGTCCCGTTGGCCGCGATCGTGCCGTGAATGGAATCTCCGCCGGTCACCCCGTTCACCTGCCACGTCGGCGTCACCGGATTGCCGCCCACCGTGGCGCTGAACAGTTGCGTCATCCCCGCCGGCACGGCAATCGCCGCCGGACTCACGGCCACGCCCTGCGCCGCGGTAATGTTGGCGGTCGCCGTCCCGGTCGCGCTGCTGGCGCTGTCGGTCGCGGTGATCGTCACCGTCGCCGGGTTGGGCACGGCCGCCGGCGCGGTGTATAGTCCGGCGGCGCTGATCGTCCCGCCGCCGCTCACGCTCCAGGTGAACGTTGCGCTCGGCTTGCCCGGCAAGAAGGCCGTGAATTGCGCGGTCCCGTTCACCGGCACACTCGTCGTGCCCGGAAACACCTGCACCGCGCTCGGCACAACCACCGGTGGAGGAGGCGAAGGTGGCAACTTCTTCACGCCTGTGCAAGCCGCCTGCGTGAATACCGCCAAGGCTCCCGCCACGGCCAGCCAGCAGATACCGCCCATTCTCCTCGTCATCTTCCGAGCTCCCCAAATCCAGTGAGTTCGCTGCCTGCGCCACGGGCGCGGCAGCCGATAGTTTTCGTTCCTTCTTGCGGCGCCATCACGCTCCGCAACTTTGCGCCGGGTCGCCCCGGACCGCTCCGCCGCGAATCGTCCCGTCCATTCGAACACATTCTGCCTGAAAACGTTGCCTCGCCGAAATCCGGCCTTCGGCCAGGCACGCCGCCGTCTAATTCCGCAGGGGTTTGCCGGTCTTGAGTGTATGCGCGATGCGCTCCTGCGTCTTGCGCTCGCCGCACAGGCTGACGAACGCTTCCCGCTCCAGGTCGAGCATATACTGCTCCGGAACGCTCTGCGCCGCCGTGATGCCGCCTCCCGCCAGCACGTACGCTAATTTCCGCGCCACCACGCCATCGTACTCCGTGGCGAACTCTCCCCGGACCAGCAAATGAATCCCCAGCTTGGCCGCCGCCAGAAACGACTCCCCCAGCACGCGGATCTGAGCCGGAGCCGGAGGGTGATAGCCGGCGCGGACCATCGCCAGCGCCGTCTGCTTCGCATCGGCCACCTGACGATCGCGGTTCATCGCGATCAAGTCGGACGCGCGGAGATACCCCAGGGATCGCGCCTCCTCGCCGCTGGTGGATACCTTGGCCATGGCCACCGTCTCGAAGACGCGCTGCAAGGCCCGCATCAGATCCAGATCGTCGCCGCCCGCCGCGTGCTCCCCCGCGCGAATCAACATCTCCTTCGACCCGCCTCCCGCCGGAATCAGGCCCACCCCCGCTTCCACCAGCCCCATGTAGGCTTCCGCCGCGGCATGAATCCGCGCCGCGTGCAACGCAATTTCACAGCCGCCCCCCAGCGCCATCCCCTGCGGCGCGGCCACCACGGGACGCGGCGCGTACTTGATCGCCATCGTGGCGCGCTGAAATTGGCGCACCGCCAGATGCACGTCGTCCCATTCCCCCTCTTGCGCCAGCATGAGCAGCAGCATGAGGTTGGCGCCCGCGGAAAAATTCGGCGCCTGATTGGCGATCACAAGGGCCTCGAACTCGGTTTCCAGCCGCGCCACTCCCGCTTGCAGCATCGCCAGGATGTCTCCGCCCAGCGCGTTCATCTTGGAATGAAATTCGCAGCACAGCACGCCATCGCCCAGATCGATCAGGCTCGCACCGGAATTCTCTTGCACCACCGGCGTGCGGTCCTTCAGCGACTTCAGCACGATCATGCGCGAAGGTTCTGCCAGCGGGACCAGCGCCCCGGAGGGCAGGTCCAAATAGCGCGTGCGGCCCTTCTCCGCCTCGTAAAACGATTTCTTCGGCGACGCCAGCACCTGCGCGACCACCGGCGGCATCGCATGCCCTGCCCGTTCCAGCGCCTGCGCCATGCGCTCGGCTCCGATGGCGTCCCAGATCTCAAACGGCCCCAGTTCCCAGCCGAAGCCCCACCGCATCGCGCGGTCCACGTCCACAATCGTGTTCGCAATTTCCGGCACGCGCCGCGCGGCGTACAGGCACGTCGCCCCCAGGCAGGACCACAGGAAGCGGTTGGCCTTATCCCCGCCCTGGCCCTCCAGCGCGGGGCCGACCAGCGCGCGCAACCGCTCGCGCGTATCCTCCATCGCCTTGCCCGCCTCGATCGAGCCGAGCTTCGCCTTCTGCCGCGGCCGGTACTCCATCTTCTGCCAGTCGAGCGAAAGTATTTCCGCTTCGCCCGCCTTCTTCACCCGCTGATAGAAGCCGCTGCCCGTTTTCTCTCCCAGCCACCCGCGCGCCATCATCGCCTCGACCAGCGGCGGCACGCGGTACATCGCCCGCGATTCATCGTCGGGTATGTTCTCGTAAATGTTGCGCACTACGTGGACCAGCACGTCGAGCCCCACAAGGTCAGCCGTGCGGAACGTCGCCGAACTCGGCCATCCCACCGCCGGCCCGGTGCATGCGTCGACTTCCTCGACGGTCATTTCCAGCGCCTGCATCTGGCTCAGCGCGGTCAGCATCGAGAACGTCCCGATGCGGTTGGCGATGAAGTTCGGCGTGTCCTTCGCCACCACCACGCCCTTGCCCAAACGAATATCGCAAAGTTCCTCCAGCGACTCGAGCACGCCCGGCAGCGTCTTCGGCCCGGGGATCAGCTCCACCAACTTCATGTAGCGCGGCGGATTGAAAAAATGCGTGCCTGCCCAGTGCTGCTGAAAATCCTCGGAGCGCCCTTCGGCGATGCGCCGGACCGGCAGGCCCGATGTGTTGGTCGTCACGATCGTCCCCGGCTTGCGCACCGCGTCCACGCGTTCGAGCAGTTTCCGCTTGATCTCCAGATCTTCGGCGACCACTTCGATGATCCAGTCCGCCTCGGCGCACCATGCCAGATTGTCCTGGAAATTTCCGGGTGTGATCAGCCGCGCCGTCTCCGCCGTGAACAACGCCGCCGGGCGCGATTTCTTCGCCGCTTCCAGCCCCGCCAGCACCATCCGGTTGCGCACCGCCGGACTCGCCAGCGTCAGCCCCTTGCGCTTTTCCTCGGCGTTCAATTCCGGCGGGACCATATCGAGCAGAAAGCAGGGGATACCGGCGTTGGCGAGGTGGGCGGCGATGCGCGCGCCCATGGTTCCGGCTCCGAGTACGGCGGCTCGTTCGATCAGGCGTTTCATGGATGCCTCCGCCACACCCGACATAGTTGCAAATGCGCCAACGTGGGTCAACGGGAAACACCGGACGCCCGCGGAAGTTTGCTACAGTGTCCCTGACCGGAAGAACCGTCCTATGGCCACCGCCACAAAATGGCTAGCCAAAACCCTCCAGGGCCTGCGTTCGTTCGCCTACGCCGGGCAGGGTGCCCGCCCGAAGGTGGGCGTCGCGCTCGGAGGCGGCTTCGCGCGCGGCATCGCGCACATCGGCGTCCTGCGCCTCCTCGAACAATATGAAATCCCGGTCGACTTCATCGCCGGCGAGCGACTCGAGGACTTCCTGCGCAAGTTCACCCCCGCCCGCCATTTCAGCGAGCTCAAGATTCCGCTCAGCATCGTGGCCACCGATCTGGTCACCGGCAAGGGCGTCTACTTCACCGATGGGGAAATCGGGCCGGCCCTGCGCGCTTCCTGCGCGTATCCGGGGCTGTTCATGCCCGTCGAGTACCGCGGCCACGTTCTCGCCGACGGCTTCCTCACGGAAGCGGCCCCCGCCGAGGCCGTGCGCAAGCTCGGCGCCGAACTCGTGATTTCCGTCTACCTCGATCCCGGCCTTCTCGACGAGAAGCCGCGCAACACCATCGAAGTGATTAGCCGGTCGTTCTCCATCATTCAGACCGCGGTGACCCAGCCCTGGCGCGCCGCCACCGACATCCTGATCGAGCCCGATGTCCATGACGTGCTGTGGTATGAATTCAAGAAGACGCCGCAACTGGTGGCCGCCGGAGAAGCCGCCGCCTACGCCGCCCTGCCCCAGATCAAGTCCGCCCTCGCCGGCCGCCCCGCCACAAAAGCCGCTGTCTCCGTCGCTCCGTAGCGGCGCTGCTGGTAACAGGATACGCAAAAAACATTCCGTCATTCTGAGCGAAGCGCGATGTTTGCGCTCCGAATGTTTTTGCGGAACGAAGAATCTCTCTGGACTCGGATGCGAGGAAGCGATGAATCCTTCGCGCCGTGTGCGAAGGATGGGGCCTTGGCGCTCAGACGCGTCTTTTTCAGCATCCTGCCAAGGCGCTATTTTGCCCGAGCACCCAACTCCTCACGTCACCTCGCGCAGCTCCACGACTACCGCCTGCCCGTTTCCCTTCCCGCGCTTGGTGAACCATTCGCTCATGGCCGCAGCCAGCCGGGCCGGATCCACGCGCCGCCCCGCTTCCAGGCGGCCGTCGGCCAGCGGCAGGGTGTCGTCGAATTCCGCCGACCCCGTGAAATTGCGCATGCAAAAGCTGTCCAGCCATTCCAGCGGCACCGCCCGCCGCTCGGCTCCAATCGTCATCTCGGCCTGTAATTTTCGCGCGTACACTGCCGCCGCAGTATAGCATCGGGCACTTCCGGTGGAATTTCGCGTATTATGCGCCTTGCATTTCTCCTCGGCTTGTCCTAGAATTTCGCATTCATAGAATGGGTCTGTTTTTTCCTATATAGCCCCGCAGGCCCAGAGGAACGGCGGCAATTATCCCCGCGCGATAGCCTCAGGAGACATGGTGTCCACACCTCTGGAAAGTTGGGTAGAAGAATCCGCACGATTGACCAAGCCGTCGAAAATTGTCTGGTGCGACGGCTCCGAAGCAGAGAACGATCGCTTTACCGAAGAGATGCTGCGCGACGGCACCTTTGCCGAGCTCAACCAAAATACCTATCCGCGTTGTTATCTCCACCGCAGCAACTCCAATGACGTCGCCCGCACTGAGGGTCTGACTTTTATCTGCACCCGCGACCGCAACGCCGCCGGCCCCACCAATAACTGGATGGCCCCGGCCGAAGCCAAGGAGCGCGTCCGCCCCCTGTTCGACGGCGCCATGAAGGGCCGCACGATGTACGTCGTGCCCTACATCATGGGCCCGGCCCAGTCTCCTTACAGCAAAATCGGCGTCGAACTCACCGATAGCGCCTACGTGGCCGCCAACATGCGCATCATGTCGCGCATGGGCAAGGTCGCCCTCGACCGGCTCGGCAGTTCCTCCGATTTTGTTCCCGGCCTTCACTCGCTCGCCGACCTGAACCCGGACCGCCGCTTCATCCTTCACTTCCCGGAAGAAAATTTGATCTGGAGCATCGGATCGGGCTACGGCGGCAACGCCCTGCTCGGCAAGAAGTGTTTCGCCCTGCGCATCGCCAGCTGGATGGCGCGCGAGCAGGGCTGGATGGCCGAGCACATGCTCATCCTCGGGCTGGAAGACCCGTCCGGCAAAGTCACCTACATGGCCGCCGCGTTCCCCAGCGCCTGCGGCAAAACCAATCTCGCCATGATGGTCTCGGCCCTGGAAAAGGAAGGCTACCGCGTCTGGACCATCGGCGACGACATCGCGTGGATGCACATAGCCGCCGACGGCACCCTGCGCGCCATCAACCCCGAGGCTGGATTTTTCGGCGTCGCCCCGGGAACCAACGCCAAAACGAATCCCAACGTCATCTCCGCCGTGCACTCCAACACCATCTTCACCAACGTGGCCATGACTCCCGGGCGCGAGCCGTGGTGGGAGGGCATGGACAGCGACGCACCGAAGGGGCTGATTAACTGGAGGGGCGAGCAGTGGACGCCGGCTATGGGACCCGCCGCGCACCCGAATTCCCGCTACACCGTTCCCGCCGCGCAATCCACTTCCCTTTCATCGCACTGGGAGGACCCTGCCGGCGTGCCCATCTCCGCATTGATTTTCGGCGGGCGCCGCGCGCGTCTTGCGCCGCTCGTCTACGAATCGCACGACTGGCAGCACGGCGTCTTCGTCGGCGCCACCATGGCCTCGGAAACCACCGCAGCGGCCACCGGCGCCGTCGGCGTCACGCGCCGCGATCCCATGGCTATGCTGCCGTTCTGCGGATACAACATGGCCGACTATTTCGCCCACTGGCTCTCCATCGGCCCGCGCCTCAAGAACGCGCCGAAAATCTTCCACGTCAACTGGTTCCGCCGCAGCGCCGAAGGAAAATTCCTCTGGCCCGGCTATGGGGAAAACGTCCGCGCGCTGAAGTGGATGCTCGAGCGCATCGAAGGCCGCGCCGCCGCCACTGAGACTCCCATCGGCTGCGTTCCCACGCCCGAGTCGCTCTCCCTCGACGGACTTTCCATCCCGCCCGCCACGCTCGCGGAATTGCTGCGCGTCAATTCCAGCGATTGGGCCGAGGAAGAACAATCCGTCGGAGAATTTTTCAAGCAGTTCGGCGACCGTCTCCCGGCTCCGCTCCGCCAGGAGCACCAGGCCCTGGCCGCGCGCCTCTCCCGCGCCGCCGTAGCCTCCAGTTAGCCGCGGAGCGCGTGTGTAGCTTCTGTATTCTGGCTCGCACCAAATTATTTGGCTGAGCGGCCGCTGAGTCCTCGTGGCGCAGCCACTCCTGGCTGCGCTCTTTGCTCCTGCTGCCACGCGGTCGTGCTCCTATCCGCCCCGGTTTTGTAGAGGCGGGCCGGCCGTCTTTGCCGACCCGGCACCTTTGCCCCTCTTCACCGGTGCCGACGTAGAAGCCCCGCGCTGATCCCGCCCCGCCCGATGTCCACAGCACCTCAGCCTTGCACTTTTTCCTTTCTGCACTATGATGCCCCTGTGCCTAACACGCTCACAACGCGACACGAGCCAATCGCCCCGCCAGCCATGCAGCGTCACGCGACGGGCCACAACACCACCTCCGCCCCAACGCTACCCGGCACATGCGAACGAGTAGAAATCGAGCTAACTCATTCAAAACAAAGAGCCGGCGCCTCTTCTACCCGCTACACTCCCAGGGCTCTGTCTTTTCCGTTTCCTCTGCGCCTCTGCAGTGAATCCTGCCTTAAGATCTTCGTCCTTTCGCTCCTGGCAGGAGGCTTAGCCGTGCTGGCGGCCGCCGCCCCGCAGGCGCCCTCCGCGCCGCCCAACAAGACCGCCGCGCCACGCACCTCCGCGCCACCCAAACGCATCGTCGCTCCCGACCTCGCCGCGCGCGTCGCCAAATTCAAGCCCGTGAAGATGAGCTTCGATTCGACCGCGCTGACGGCGCATGAACAAAAGATGGTCGAGAAGCTGGTCGACGCCGCGGGATTGCTCGACTGCATCTACTGGCGCCAGAGCGATCCCGACGGCCTGAAGCTCTATCTCTCGCTGGAGAAAAGCACGAATCCGCAGGACCAACTGCTCCGCCGCTATCTTAAAATCAACGGCGGCCGCTTCGATCTGATCGACGACAACAAACCGTTCGTCGGCACCGAGCCCGCCCCGCCCGGCCGCGGCTTTTTCAATTTACACATCGGCCGGGAGCCCTGGGTGATACTTGGCCCACGGCCAAGCGACGAGCCAGTTATCCGAAGCCTCGCGGCTACGGACAAGAGCGTCAGCAATCCCTACACGATCGTTACCATCACCACATCTGATTTCGGCGCGGCGATGATCCAGTCCGTTCCATACCGCGTCGCCTTTCGCGAATTTCTCGTGCCCATGGCCAAGGATCTCCGCGAGGCCGCCGCGCTCAGCGACGATCCCGCCTTCGCCAACTTCCTGCGCCTGCGCGCCCACGCCCTGCTCACCGACGACTACTTTCCCAGCGACCTCGCCTGGCTCGATCTGAAGAATCCGAAGTTCGACATCGTCTTCGCGCCCTATGAAACCTATCTCGACGGATTGCTCGGCGTGAAGACCTCCTACGGCGCGGCGGTCATGATCCGCAACGAAGAGGAGAGCCGCAAGCTCGCCGTCTTTCAGGCGCACGTCCCGGATTTGCAGGACTGGCTCCCGCTCGCCCCCCAGGACCGCCCTTCCAAACGCGGCAAGCAATCGCCCATGGAAGTGATGGACGCGATCTACCGCTCGGGCGATTTGCTCCACGGCTACCAGGCCGTGGCCGATAATCTTCCCAACGATCCGCGCGTCCACGAGCAGAAGGGCTCGAAGAAAATCTTCTGGAAAAATTTCATGGACGCGCGCGTCAACGACGTCATCCTGCCGCTGGCTCAGCGCGTGCTGCGTCCCGATCAGGTTCCGCTGGTGACCGGCGAAGGCGTCCTCGACTGGGTCATCCTGCACGAAATCTCACACGGCCTGGGCCCGGCCTACGCGCGCACGCCGCAGGGTAAGACGGACATCCGCGAGGCGATGGGTCCGCAATATGCGGCTCTCGAGGAAGCCAAGGCCGATGTCGTCGGCGTGCTCTGCGTGCAGTGGCTGGTCGCGCACGGCGTCGTGCACAAGGAAAAACAGAACATGATCTACGCCTCCTACATGGGCGAGACGTTCCGCACCGTGCGCTTTGGCATCGGCGAAGCGCATGGCAGCGGCCGGATCATGGAGTTCAATTACCTCGCCGAGCAGGGAGCGGTCCGCCAGGATGTCGCCACGGGCCTCTACGAAATCGAGTTCGGGAAAATGCCCGCGGCCATTGCCTCCCTCGCCAAGGAATTACTGGAACAGGAAGCCGCCGGCGACCGCGCGCGCGTCGAGCGCTGGTTCAAGACCTACGGCGCCATGCCCGCTGGCCTCGCCGCCGCGCTCGCCAAATCCTCCGACATCCCCGTGGACGTCGATCCCGATTTCGATTTTCATCCGCCGCTGCGTTGATGGCCTGTGGCACAGGCACTCTTGCCGGTGCGCGTTTTCGCCGAAGAAGTGGTTTTGTAACGGCCGCCCCGCACTGGCGGGGCGGGCGCCTTGCCTCTTGCCCGTCGCGGATATGCGGCGACAAAACTAGAGGATGGTCTGAATCTCGGCGTCGATGGAAACGTGCGTCTGCGGAAAGCCGTTTATCCGGAAGCTATCGCCGGAATCATTGCGGAGGTGAAAGAACCGGCTGATGTGGTAGTCCTCGTCGAACAGGCTGAAGACGCTCTCGATCTCTTCGGCCGAAAGGCCCAGCGACGATAGGGCCACGGTTCGGCCATAGGCCCCCGCGGCCGCCAGATATTTTTCGACCACT
>JAIQGD010000129.1 GCA_020072765.1 Terriglobia bacterium | reverse complement strand
GCGCGCGCCAACGGCCTGCTGATCGGCAAGGGCGGGCTTCACGGCAACGTCATCCGCATGGCCCCGCCCATGAACATCGGCAAGGCCGATGTCGACGAAGGCATTCGCCTGCTCGATAAATCGCTGCACGAGGTTTCATCGAAATAGGCAGCGCGGGCTGCGATTCGCATCACAAGGAGATCTTTACGGCGGGACTATTCGATCGCGAAGTCTATTTGGACATTGAGACGCTGCGGCTATCGCACGAGGTCGAAGGCGGCTGGGGGAACATCCGCGCGTTTGGCCTGGCGGTGGCGGTGACGTGGGACAAAGAGCACGGCTTCCGCCGCTGGTTCGAGGCCGACGCCCTGCTCCTGGTGGCGGAGCTGGAAAGCTTCACGCACGTCATTACGTTCAACGGCAACCGCTTCGACCTCGAGGTGCTGCGCGCCTACGCCCCCATCGAGGGTCTGCGCCAGCGTTCGATGGACATCCTCGAAATGCTGCACAAGCAGCTGGGCCATCGCGTGAAGCTCGACCAACTCGCGAAGGAAACGCTCGGAACGGCCAAGAGCGGCGACGGCGTGCAGGCGGTCGAATGGTGGCGGGCCGGGCAGAAAGACCGCGTGGCCGAGTACTGCGAGCAGGACGTGGCGATCCTGCGCGATGTGGTCGAGCACGGGCGCGCCAAGGGCTACGTCGTGGTTTCCACGCGCCAGGTCCGCGTGGCGTGGGACTAAGCGGATGCTTCGATATCACTAATCCTCGCCGTCTTCCCCGCACCTGCTTTAACACAGAGATCCCAGAGAAGAGCACAGAGTACACGGAGAAGCGTCGGCTTCGGAATTGTTGCGAGCCCTCCCGAACGGCCTCTACTGAGGTATCCTGTTACTTGATGGAATTTCCTGCCCGACGATTTTCCCCTTACCCTTTGGCGCGCCGCTGGGCGCGGCCGCTTGCACTCCTCGTGATGGCGAGCATTGCCCTGGGCGTGAGCCTGGCCACGGCGCGAGCAACGCGAGCGGGCGGCGATGCCGGGCTGGTCCACTGGACGCCCGTGGCCGGAGCGCTGGTGAAGCTCGACGGGAAGACGCCGCTCACCTGGAACGTCTATCAGCCTTACGCGAAGAGCAAAAAGAAGGAATCGAACATCGTACTTGTCCTGCTGGGGCGGCGGTACCTCCTGCTTGATTTCAAGGCCACGCGCGTTTACGCCGTGCCGCTGGCCGACCTGCACGCCCAGGGACAAGACTTCGAAAGCGGCGACCTGGCGCAGGCGTCGCGGCTCCTCCCCAGTTCCGACTGGACCGCGCGCGACGTCGGCCCTGCCGAACTGATTCAGCTTACGCTCGGCGATTACGGCCGCGTCCTCACGGTCCAGTTGCCCCATCCGCCCGACCTGCGGCCGTTCTACTGAGGATGTGGAACCACAGATGAACACAGATCAACACAGATAAAGGCAAGAAGATGAACACGGAAATAGAGGGACACCACTACCCGGAGCAGGATTTAACAGGGAAGATTCTGGAGTGCGCGTTTACAGTCCACAATACTTTGGGGGCCGGCTTTCTTGAAAAGGTTTATGCCAACGCATTGGCAATCGAGATGCACGCGCACCATATCCCGTTCAACGTCGAAGTGGCGCTGAAGGTGGAATACCGAGGAAGCGTTGTGGGCGACTACATAGCAGACATCATCGCGGATCAGCGGGTTCTGGTAGAACTGAAGGCCTCTGCCGCGCTGGACTCAGTTCATGTTGCGCAGGTGCTGAACTATCTGCGCGCATCGGGAATTCGCGTGGGCCTGCTGCTGAATTTCGGACGCCCCAATCCCTCTTCATCTGTGTTCATCTGTGGTTCCACTCTCTTGCCCTTATCCGCGTTCATCTGTGGTTGCATCGCCTTTGCTTAGCACGCTGCGGTAGACCATCCAGGCGACGGTGGCGAGCATGCCGGCCCAGCCCAGGATGCGCATGGCGTGGGCGATTTGGGTGTCGTGCTCCAGCACGCCGAACCTCCCGAACAGGTAATTCCAGTCGTGAATAACATCGTCGGAATCGCCGACGGTGAGCAGCGGCAAATCCTGCGCGCGGGCGTCGGCCATGTAGGTCGCGATGGGGAGAAACTGTTCGAAGAAGAAAAAGATGCAGAACACGCTGCCCTGCAGGCGGCGGTCAAACACAAAGTATGTCGCCAGCATCAGCGGCACGCCCAGTTGCAGCAACGTGCCTCCGGCGACCATCAGCAACTCCCCACCGAAAAAGCGGAACAGCAGATGACCGCCTTCGTGAATGGGAACGAGCACCAGATCGATCATCAGCAGCGCGCCGCTGCCACGTGCCGCCTGATAGAGAAACAGCGCGTAGAAGGCGCTCGCCAGAAATACGGCCGCGCGAGGCTCGGGATGCCAGTCGTCTTCCAGCGACTCCAGAAACGGGAGCCGCTCGGTCCAGGATTCGGGAAGCTGCATAGGGATGCTTGACCTGAACCAGTCTAGAGCGGTTCCGGATCTTCCCGCCTAGCGAATCACTGCCGGGTGCCCAAACAGGACAGGTATAACGCTCTACCGAACACCGTTGGACAAAGGAAGTTCCGACCCTGAATTTCCAATTTCTTGACGCGAGGCGAAGTGAGCAGCCCTCTACTTGGCTGGGCGAACGCTGGCGGGCGGGCGATCGAGGCAGACCATGTTTTCGTCCCGGCCGTTGGTGAGAAGCTGGCAATCGATCTCCTGGGCGCTGCGGACGGCCTGGTCGTAGGTGGAGCCGGCGGCGGTGGCGCAATGGGTGGCGTTTTTGAACGTCACGCAGACCTCATATCGCTGCCGCGTCTGCTGCAGGGTGGAATAGACGAGCACGCCGAGCAGCACCACGGCCCCGAGTGCGATCAGCCACCGAACCTGACTGGATTTTTTTGCCATCCGTCGTCACCCTTTCGTCCGGCGCGCAGGTCTTGCCCACCGACGGAGCGCAGCCAGCAGCACCCCTATGCCGGAGCACAATCCGCGAAGTTGTGGCCGTTCTTCCCGAGCGCTTCGCTAGGCGCGCTTCCCCGGCGCGTGCCCGCGGCGAGACATCTCCCGCTCAATGTATTTTCTCACATGTGAGGGGAGGCCCTCGATCTTGGAAATGTCGGTCAAATCGCGCAAAGTCAAATCCGGCAGAAACGCGAGCACCGAAGGGGGAGGCGTCTGGGGATTGCGCACCAGCGCCACGCGCACGTTGTACTGGCACGACCATTTCGGATGCTGGGCGATGGCGGCGACCACGCGCTCGGGAACGCGGGCATTGGCGAGCACCTTCAGCACCTGGCTCTCCGTCAGAAACGTGTTCTGCAGCGCCAGCTTGATGACTTGCCCATGCCCTTCGGCCAGCAGGGCTCCGGCCACGCGGGCGGGGCCCCGGCGCGCCAGTGTCAGTTTTTGCCCGATGGGAAGCTGCGGCACGCGCGTCACCAGGATCCCTTCGGCGGCCCGCCGGATGTCGCCGGGCGCCGAGGGCGCCAGGCTCAGCCGGACGAGATCGAACAGGTAGAGTTGCCGCGCAGCCGCCAGGGCGATGAGCTTGGGCGTGTGCGGATGGCGCGCCAGGCCCAGGCGGACACTTTCGTTCGCCATCCACTTCCCTTGCCCGCCGATGGCTCCCAGCACTTCTGAAGGCAGGTCGAGCCGGTCGAGCAACCGCCGGACGTGAGCTTCCTCCAGATTGGGATTTTCCAACAGGGCCAGCAGAAGGTCTTCGCTGGCTTCGTGGACGAGAGAGTTCAGCTCCTCGCTCGAAGCCGATCGAGCCTGCGCGAGCCGCGATTCCAGTTCAGCCATTTCGCATTCTTCTACGCGGAAGCGCCGGCCCGCGCGCGCGGCAGCACGTCGGCGAAGATGAAACCGTCGCGTTCCACCACCTCGCCGGGAACCACCGGAATTCCCTCGCGAAACATCGGCCCGGCGTTGGCGAACGAATGAAACTCGCCGTTTTCCCCGCATGGGTCCACACCCGGCGGCAGCGCGCCGAGCAACGCCGCGTCAAACCGGCGCCCGGCAAAACCGCGATCCAGCTTGCGGGGATCGACACAGGTGA
This sequence comes from Terriglobia bacterium, assembly GCA_020072765.1. Classification (GTDB taxonomy): domain Bacteria; phylum Acidobacteriota; class Terriglobia; order Acidiferrales; family UBA7541; genus Palsa-295. Next base: position 2,581 of record JAIQGD010000129.1, on the reverse strand, counting down.
GATAGGCGGAAAGTCCTCCGGCGAGCATTTGTTCAGCCAGCTGGCGCGTCTCGATGCCCCACAACGGAAACACCGGGGTCATCCCGCACGACGCCAGTTGCTTTTCACGGTAGGCGCGGATGTCCTCGAGGAACAAGTCGCCGAACACGACGTGCGACACGCCTTCGCCCCGGGCGCGCGCCATGGCATCGCTCATGGCCTGTTCGTAGACTTCATTCGAGCAAGGCGACGGAATGGAAACCTTCACCAGCGGCAGCCCGGCCGCGGCGGCCTGCATTTCCAGCAGACTTTCCCGCACGGCGTGCATGGCCACGCGCTGGTGCGTTCGGTTCACCGTGGTGAGCAGCGCCGCGACCTCGACATCTCCGCTCTGGCGCACCGCGTGCAGCGCCCACGCGCTGTCTTTCCCACTGCTCCAGGCCAGCCAGGCGCGGGGCCGCATCGGATTTGCCATCGTGGAAAAAACCTCCGCTTGAATCGTCAATCATACAGGAGATAGCGCGCGCGCATCCGGCGAAATCGGCCGAGATCGCCGGACCAGCCCGCGATGATTTGCTCCGGCGCATCGCCCCGCCCGATGCGTTCGACAGTTGCCCGCGAGCCGAGCAGTTCGACAATTCGCGCGAGATGGAAATGCTCCGGATACATCCGCTGCAGCGCGGCGGCCATCTCCAGCCCCACGCGCATCGAGCGGAGCGAGCCGCGGCCGGTGATGCGCATTTGGACGCCGTGGCACGGCTGGCCCGCGTACGCATCCTGGCTGGGAACGAACGTCGCCGGCGTGAAGCGTACGCCGGGGATTTTGCGCCGGGTGAGCGCCGCCGCCAGCTCATCGGCGTGAATCCATGGCGCGCCCACCAGCTCGAACGGCGCATCGGTGCCGCGCCCGACGGAAACGCCACCGGCCTGCAAAATCTCGATGCCGGGATACAGGAACGCGGCGTCGAGCGTGCGCAAATTCGGAGATGGCGGAATCCAGGCCAGGCCGGTGCGGTCGTAGGAATCGCGCCGCCGCCATCCGCGCAGGGCGACCACGCGCAGATCCGCGCCGATTCCCTTCTCGGCATTGAATAGCCGCGCCAGCTCGCCCAGGGTCATGGCGTAGCGCACCGGCAGCGGAAAATAGCCGGTGAACGAGGTGCGATCGGCATCGAGCGCCGGACCTTCGATCACTTCCCCGCCCAGCGGGTCGGGCCGGTCGAGAACGAAGAAGGGGATGTGATGCTCGGCCGCCTCTTCCATGCAGTACGCCATGGTGGTGACGTAAGTGTAGAAGCGCACGCCGGCATCCTGCATGTCAAAAACCAGCGCGTCGATATCGTGCAGCATGGCGTCGGTGGGGCGCCGCGTGGCTCCGTAGAGGCTGTACACCGGCAAGCCGGTTGCCGCGTCGGTCGCATCGGACACGGGCGCATCGGCACGCCCCAGCAGGCCATGCTCGGGGCTGAACACGGCGACGAGCTTCCCGCCCGGCGCATGCGCGAGGACGTCAATCGTGCGCCGCCCTTGGGCGTCCACGCCCGTCTGATTCGTAATCAGGCCGACCCGCCTGCCGCGAAGCGGCGCAAATTCCTGCTCCTCGAGAACGTCGATGCCCGTCTTCACACGGCCGCGCGCGGGGGAGGACCCGTTCGGCCGGGGCGCGGGGATGGATGGAGCGGGCAGTGCCGCGCACAGCAGCGCGAGGATTGCCGCGCGCGAGAATCCGCGGCCAGCACGGAAACGAAACACCCCTCGATACGCTCGATTGTGCGGCATGAAACCGTGTGCTATATACAGCGATAGGATGCAGTCGTCAACAAAGAAGACCCTGAAGGAAGGCGATGCCTAGACGGGGTCTTGCGGCGCTGGCGCTGCTTCTGCTCATGACATCTTCCCTTCGCGCACAAAAATCCCCAGCCACCCAGAGCCGGAGCGTCGCGTCCCGGACCGCGTGGGTCAGCCAGACGCTGCGCAAAATGACGCTGCGGGAAAAGCTCGGCCAGATGCTGATGGTCCCCTACTTCGGGGCCTTCACCTCGGCGGAAAGCCTCGAATACAAGGAATTGCTCCACGAGGTGGAGGAAAATCACGTGGGCGGGCTGATCCTCAGCACCGCACGCGGGCCGCTGGGGCTCGAACGCAGCCAGGTCTATCCGACGGCCATCCTTACCAATGAAATGCAGCGGCGCGCGAAGTTTCCGCTGCTGGTGGGCGCCGATTTCGAGTCGGGCACGGGGATGCGTCTCGACGAGGGCACGTCGTATCCGTCCGCCATGGCCATCGGCGCGACCGGCGATCCCAAGCTCGCCTACGCGGCGGGAAAGGCGATTGCGCTCGAGGCGCGGGCCGCCGGAGTGCACTGGGTTTTCGCGCCGGACGCCGACGTCAACAACAACCCGGACAATCCCATTATCAACGTGCGGTCGTTCGGCGAGAACCCGCAGGAGGTGGCGGCGTACGTCGCGCAATTCGTCCGCGGCGTCGAGGAAAACGGCGCGCTGGCCACGGCCAAGCATTTCCCAGGCCACGGCAACGTCAGCGTGGACTCGCACCTGGCGCTGGCCGTGGTTCCGGGCGACCGGCGGGAACTCGATACCGT
>JAIQGD010000128.1 GCA_020072765.1 Terriglobia bacterium | reverse complement strand
GTCGAAGCGGCGATCTTCGATTGCAGCGTGTCGATCGAGATGGACTGGTTCTCGCGCGCGATGCCGTCCAGAATCTCGAACAGCAGCTTTTCCGCGTCGCCGCCGGCGATGCCCGCGGGCGCCGCCTGAATCGCCACGCTGCGCCCGCCCATCAGCTCGGCTTCGAATCCGTTGGCGCGCAGTTCTTCGCCGATCTGTTCAAACGTCACGAGCTGTTGGGGGTTCAGATCGGCCACCAGCGGCACCAGCAGCCGCTGCCCGCCCATCTCGCCTTCGCGCCGCGCCCGCAGATGTTCCTCAAACAGCACGCGCTCGTGCGCCACGTGCTGGTCGATGATCCACAATCCCTCGCCGTTCACCGCCACGATGAAGCTGGCGTTCACCTGCCCGAGCGGCTTGAGGTCGGCACTCTCCTCCGTGCTCGGCAGCGTGCCCGGGGTGCCCGCCGCATCGGCCGGCGCCGGCGCGGACCCTGCCGCGCCGCTCGCGGGCGGAAACGGAAAATTGGTCGCTCCCGCCACATCGAAGCCCAGGCGCTGCATGAACGGACGCTCGGGCGCGCCGGTTAATCCAAATGCTTCCGCGACGGCGGCGGCGCCTTGCCCCTGCGCATAGGTCCCGAGCGACGAAGGAATCTCGGCGCGCGGCGGCCCCAGCGGGCCTGCCGTGGAGTTGGGATTGCCCGCCGAAGCTGCCGCAGCGGTGGCGAATCCGCCCGCGCCTTCCGCCGGAACGCGCCCGGCCGAGAATCCGGGAACGGCCCGCGCGACGGACAGCGCGTGGCGAATGGCGTCGCGCGTGAAGTCGTGGACGAACTGCGGGTGCCGGAAGCGCACCTCGATCTTTGCCGGGTGCACGTTGACGTCCACTTCCTGGCAGGGAAGATCGAGAAACAGCAGCACCACCGGGTAAACTCCCGGCGGCACGATGTTGCGATAGGCCTCGTTGATGGCGTGCAGAAGCAGGCGGTCGCGCACCAGCCGCCGGTTCACGAACGTGTAGATGCCGTTGCGGTTCGAGCGCTGAATTTCCGGGCGCGACGTGAAGCCGGTGACGCGCAGCGTGGCCGCCTGCTCCTCGGCTTCGAGCGCGGGCTCGGTGATGGCCGAGCGCACGGGAGCCTCCTGCGGCGGGATCTCCGCGAGTTCGTCGAGCGCCTGGCGGCCGAAAATCTGGTAGACGCGCTCGGAGAGCTTTTCCACCGGCGCGCAATCCAGAATCACCTGCGACGGCGTCTTCAGCACGAAGTGCGCCTCGGGATGCGCCAGCGCGTAGTGCGTCACCAGCGAAGCGATGTGGCCGAGCTCGGTCGTGTCCGATTTCAGGAATTTGCGCCGCGCCGGCACGCTGTAGAAAAGGTCGGCCACGCTGATGGAAGTCCCCACGGGCACGCCCGCCGGCTTCACGCCGCCGAGTTTGCCGCCGGCAAATTCCACGCGCGTGCCCTCGGACTCTTCGGCCGCGCGCGTTTCCATCAGCAGCCGCGACACCGCGGCAATTGTGGGCAGCGCCTCGCCGCGGAATCCCAGCGTGGCGATCGAGAGCAGGTCGTAGGTGGTGCGCAGCTTCGAGGTGGCGTGCCGCTCGAAGGCCAGCAGCGCGTCGTCGTGGTTCATCCCGCAGCCGTCGTCGATGACGCGGATCAGCCGCTTGCCCCCCGCCTCGATTTCAATGCGAATCGAGCGCGCGCCGGCGTCGAGCGCGTTTTCCAGCAGCTCCTTGACCACCGAAGCCGGCCGCTCCACCACCTCGCCCGCCGCGATCTTGTTCGCGACGTTCTCCGCCAGTATGCGTATCTTCGACATCAGCTCGTTCCATCCATTATGCAACCACAGATGAACACAGATAAACGCAGATAAATGCAGACAATTTCTGAGCGAATGGCCTGCTCTCGTCGAGCGGCATCGACCTATTTCTTCTCGCGGATCTGAATTCCCAATTCATCGAGCTGCGCCGGGTCCACTTCCGACGGCGATTCGGCCATCAAATCCACCGCGGTGGTGGTTTTGGGGAAGGCGATGACCTCGCGGATGGACTTTTCTCCGGCCAGCAGCGTGACCACGCGGTCCAGGCCCAGCGCGATGCCGCCGTGCGGCGGCGTGCCGTAGGTGAGCGCGTCGAGGAAGAAGCCGAAGCGCTGCCGCGCGGTTTCGTCGCTCAGGCCGAGCGCCTTGAAGATCCGCGCCTGCACGTCTTGCCGGTGAATCCGGATGCTGCCGGAGCCGAGCTCGACGCCGTTGAGCACCAGGTCGTAGCCCTTCGACCGGCACTCCCACGGCGCGGTCTCCAGCTTGTCGAGGTCCTCTTCGAACACACCGGTGAACGGATGCTGCGCGCTGGCCCAGCGCTTGTCCGTCTCGCTCCATTCGAACAGCGCGAAGCCCGTGATCCACACGAACTCCCACTTGCCGCGGTCGATGAGATTCAGTTTGTCGCCGAGGTGCAGCCGCATCTGCCCCGCGACGCCCAGCGACGTGTCGCTGTGCGGAATCTGCTCCTTCGCGGCGGCGGCCACGATCAGGTCGCCGGGCTTCGCGCCCACGGCCTCGGCCATCTTCTTGAGCGCGTCCGCGCCGAGATTTTTCTCCAGCGGGGAAGTGACGCCCTCCGGCGTCACTTTGACGGTGTAGACGCCGCGCGCGCCCGCCGATTTCGCGAATTCCGCCAGCTCGTCGAGCTGCTTGCGCGACCACGCCGCCGCGCCCGGAGCGACCACGGCCTGCACGTTGCCCTCGAAATGCAGCGTCGCGCGCGCGGGCTCGAACAACGGCGTCACGTTGTGCAGCTCCATGCCGAAGCGCAGGTCGGGCTTGTCCGAGCCGTAGCGGCGGAGCGCTTCCTTGTAATCGAGATGGCGGAACGGGCCCTTGGCCGCCACGCCGATGACGCCGCAGGCGCGCTCCATCACCCGCTCGATCACCTCGAAAATATCCTGCTGTCGGGGAAACGACATCTCCAGATCGAGCTGCGTGAATTCGGGCTGGCGGTCGGCGCGCAGGTCCTCGTCGCGGAAGCATTTGACGATCTGGAAGTAGCGGTCCATCCCGGCGATCATCAGGATCTGCTTGAAAATCTGCGGCGATTGCGGCAGCGCGTAGAACTGGCCGTGGTGGACGCGGCTGGGAACGAGATAGTCGCGCGCGCCCTCGGGCGTCGAGCGCGTGAGCATGGGCGTCTCGATTTCGAAGAAGCCGAGTTCGTCGAGCGTCTTGCGAATCTCGAAAAAGATTTTGTGGCGCAGCTCGATATTGCGGTGCGGGCGCGGCCGGCGCAGGTCGAGATAACGGTAGCGCAGGCGCGTCTCCTCGCTGGCGGTCACTTCGTCTTCCACCTGGAAGGGCGGCGTCTTCGCGGTGTTCAGCACGTGCAGGCGCGTGGCGATCACTTCCACTTCGCCGCTGGCGATCTCCGGATTGGCCTTCTGCCGGCGCACGACGCGGCCCTCGACCGCGACCACGAATTCCGCGCGCAGCTCTTCGGCCTTGGCGTGCGCTTCGGCGTGCTGCTCCTTGTTGAACACGATCTGCGCGATGCCGGCGCGGTCGCGCAGATCGATGAAGATCAGTTGGCCCAGGTCGCGCCGCCGGTGGACCCAGCCCGTCAGAATGACGTCCTGCTCCGCGTCGGTGGCGCGCAGCGCGCCGCAGTAGTGTGTCCGCTTCAGATTTCCCAGTGTGTCAAGCACGTGTGTCTTCCTTCAATTGGCTAGTGGCTAGAAAATCGAGCAGCTCAGTCTCCGAAAGCTTCTTCTGTTCCGCGTCGGCCAGGCGCTTCAGCGTGTAGGTGCCCGAGGCGGCTTCATCCTCGCCGAGGATGAGGGCATAGCGTGCGCCGAGCTTGTCCGCCAGGCCCAGCGACTTCTTGAATTTCAACTCCTCGGGAGGCAATTCGACCGCCAGGCCGCGGGCCCGGAGTTTCCGCGTGATGCTCACGGCCACGGGGTAAGCCTTCGCGCCCATCCACGCGACGAACACGGCGAGGCCGGGGAGGCGCGGCAGGTTGCCGCTTTCCTGGATGGACAAGATCGCGCGGTCGGTGCCGATGGCGAAGCCGATGCCCTTGACGCCCGGCTGCCCGCCCAGCAGCTCGACCAATCCGTCGTAGCGCCCGCCGCCGCACACGGCGTTCTGCGAGCCCAGCCCCTCGGCCGTCACCTCGAACGTCGTGCGCGTGTAGTAATCCAGGCCGCGCACCAGCCGCCAGTTCTCCTGATAGGCGAGGTTGCGCAGCTTCAGCTCGTCCTTCAGCTTCGCAAAATGCTCGCTGCAGGCGGGGCAGAGATGCCCGGAGATGCGCGGCAGCGTCTCGATGAGGGGCTGCTCGTGCGGCAGCTTCGAATCCAGGACGCGCAGCGCGTTGGTCTCGATGCGCCGCTGGCTGTCCGGGCCGAGCTGGTCCTTCACCTTGCGCAGTTCCTCGCGCAGCAGTTCGACGTACTTCGGCCGGCATTCCTTGCAGCCGATGGAGTTGACGTACAGCGTCGTCTTGGTCAGGCCCACGCGCGCAAAGAACACCAGCAGCATTTCCAAAATTTCCGCGTCGATGGCGGGCGCGTCCGACGGGCCCAGCACCTCCGCGCCCACCTGGTAAAACTGCCGGTAGCGACCCTTCTGTGGCCGCTCGCGCCGGAACATCGGCCCGGTGTAGTAAAGCTTCACGTTCCCCGGCAGCGCGTGCATCCCATGCTCGATGTACGCCCGCACACTCCCCGCCGTCGCCTCGGGCCGCAGCGTGATCAAATCTCCGCCCGAAGCGCCAATCTGCGCGGCTTGATCGACTTCCTTGCCCGTGTGCTGGTCCGGAAACGTGTACATCTCTTTCGACACCACATCCGTTTCCGCTCCAATCGAGCGCGCGAAAAGCGAGGTCTCCTCGAAAATCGGGAGGCGGATGTCGCGGAAGCCGTAGGTTTCGAAGACCTCGCGCGCGGT
>JAIQGD010000031.1 GCA_020072765.1 Terriglobia bacterium | reverse complement strand
GCCCATTTGCGGCGTCTTTGCAAGGGCTTCCCCCGCTCTTGCTATATAGGGGCTCTGTTGCAGTGCGAAAGGATGATGCCACGGGGTCAGGCTCGACGGGTCCGTTACGGCGGCGGCGATCCTACGCCGGCTATGGTTAATTTTTTTCATCCAAGGCGGGGTGCTGGAATTAGCCCAGCTGTGCCCTGGCGGTCAAATGCGGCTGGGCGCGGTATTCAGGAAAGCCAACACCAATGGCAGGGCCGGCGTGCCGGGTGCGACCGTGAGCCGCGGCAGGACGATGCCCTGCTGCGACTGGTATTTCCCCTTTTTGTCCTTGTAGGAGATTTCGCAGATTTCGTCGGACTCGAAGAAGACGACCTGGGCGAGTCCTTCGTTGGCGTAGATTTTGGCGGGCACGGCGTCACGTTGACGATGATGCCGCAGCGCGCGTAGGTCGATTTGCCCACGCAGATGGTGAGCACGCTGCGGGGAATGCGGAAAAATTCCACCGAGCGGGCCAGGGCGAACGAATTCGGCGGCACGATGCACACATCGCCCTTGAACTCCACGAACGATTTGGCGTCGAAGTTCTTGGGATCGACGATGGTCGAGTTGACGTTGGTGAAGATGCGGAATTCGTCCGCCACGCGCATGTCGTAGCCGTAGGACGACACGCCGTAGCTGATGACGCCCTGGCGCACCTGGCGGTCCTCGAACGGCTCGATCATTTTGTGTTCCAGCGCCATCCTGCGAATCCATTTGTCCGGCTTCACCGACATCGCGTTCTCCTTGGAAGTAGAAATTTAATTTGGGGCGCTGCTCGCGCGGCGCCGAGGCGCGGCGCGATTTTTTCCGCCAGCCCACCCGGGAAACAGGACACCGGAAGAGAGATTCCTGCTCCGGCGGGGCGGGTGCGAGACGGCGCAGTGTATTATACAGCGTGCCGCTTGACAACCCGCAAACCCATGTCTAGCATAGGGTTCCAGTTCGGGGGAGGAACGCGTGATCAAGCTCGACATCGTCAACGCCATCGTACAGAAGACCAGCATTCCCCGGACCAAGGCCGAACAGGCCGTCGAGGCCGTCTTCGAGGCCATGAAAAACGCGCTGGGCACGGGACGGCGCATCGAGTTGCGCCGCTTCGGCGTGTTCAACGTCAAGCCCCGCAAGACCGGCATCGGCCGCAACCCGCGCACCGGACAGCAGGTGAATATTCCTCCCGGCAAAGCGGTGCGCTTCAAGCCCGGCAAGGAACTGCAAGCCCTTCCGGCCTCCACCGCCAAGCCGTAGCCCTTCTGTTGGGCGCGCGGCCCGCCGGCACGTCCGCCACGAAGCCGCTTTCCTTGCAGCAGCCATCCTGGCGCGTTGGGACACCAGATTCTCATGTGTAAGCCATGACCTTCGGCAACGGACACCGGGGCGAACCGCTGGATGTGATCGAGCTACGCTTTCCGCCGCTCGACGAACTGCCGCCGCGGCGTTTCTTGCGGGCGCGGCGCGGCCCGCTGTGGCCGCATGTGGTGCTGTTTCTTCTGACCGTTGTTTCCACGCTGGCGGTGGGCTCGGAGTTCGCGCAATCCTACGCGCAGAACCGCGAACCGTTTTCCGGCGACCAGAATCCGCTGGCGCTGATGCTGCTGCCCTTCGCGCACCCGCGGCTGCTCGCGCTGGGCATACCCTTCTCCTTCACGCTGCTGCTGATCCTGTTCGCGCACGAGATGGGGCATTACTTCGCGTGCAAGCGCCACGGCATCGACGCAAGCTATCCCTACTTCATTCCCGCGCCGACGCTGTTCGGGACCTTCGGAGCGGTGATCCGTATCCGCTCGCCGATCACCACGCGCCGCGCGCTGTTTGACGTGGGACTGGCCGGGCCGGTGGTGGGATTTCTGCTGGCCGTTCCGGCCATGGTGTATGGCGTGGCGGCGGCCAAGATCGTGCCCGGCGTGCAGGAGCATGCGCTGATCCTGTTCGGCGATTTGCCGTTGCTGCGCATGCTGATCGCGGCGCTGCATCCCGGCGTGGACCCGGCCTCGGTGCTGCTGCATCCGGTGGGCCGCGCGGCGTGGGTGGGGCTGTTCGTCACGGCGCTGAATCTGCTGCCGGCCTGGCAACTGGACGGCGGGCACATTCTGTTCAGTTTGACGAGCCGGAATCACCGGCGCATTTCGCTGGGTGTCGCGGTGGCGCTGCTGGTTCTGGGGAGATACGCGTGGGCCGGATGGTACGTGTGGGGAACGCTGCTGCTGGTGCTGTCGTTGCGGTTTCGCCATCCGCCGCTGCTGGACCGGTGGGAGCCGCTGGGGCGGGGGCGGCGCGTGTGGGCCATGGTCGCGCTGGCGATGTTTCTGCTGTGTTTCATCCTCGCGCCGGCGATCAGCCCCTGATCGGCTGCGGAAAACCGCAGGTCCCGAAAAAGAGCCATTGGCTACGACAGGCTGGTGGGGTCGACGTCGACGAGGATGGCCGTCTCGGGAATTTGTTGGGCGGCGCAAAAATCGAGGCAGCCGGCGAGGGCTTTGCCGAGCGCGGCGCGGTGCGGCGATTTCAGCACAAATTGAAAGCGGTAATCGCGGCGCAGGCGGGCGAGGGGGGCCGCGGCGGGGCCGAGGATTTTGACGCCGCGCTCCTCGTGCGGGGCGAAATAGCCGGCCAGCGCGCGCGACCAGCGGATGGCGTTCTCGACTTTGCGGTCGCGCACCAGCACGTTGGCCAGCGCGGTGAAGGGCGGATAGTGCAGGATGCGCCGGAAGTGCGCCTCCTTCTCGTAGAAGGAGAGGTAGTCCTGCTGCGCCGCGTACTGAATGGCGTAGTGCTCGGGATAGTAGGTCTCGACCAGCACTTCGCCGGGGAGTTCGCCGCGCCCGGCGCGGCCGGCCACCTGGGTGAGCAATTGGAAGGTGCGCTCGGCGGCGCGAAAGTCGGGCCGCCCCAGCGCCAGATCGGCGGCCACGACGCCCACCAGCGTCACGCGCTGGAAGTCGTGGCCCTTGGCGACCATCTGGGTGCCGACGAGAAGATCGGTTTCTCCGCGGGCGAAGGCGCCGAGCACCTGCTGGTATTCGCGTTTGGTGCGCACGGTGTCGCGGTCCAGGCGCGCCAGGCGGGCCGCGGGAAACTGCTCGCGCAGATATTCCTCGACGCGTTCGGCGCCGTCGCCGACGAAGTACATGTATTCGCCGCGGCATTTGGGGCACTGCTTGGGCGGGCGGAGCGAATAGCCGCAGTAGTGACATTCGAGCGACTGGCGGTTCTTGTGGTAGGTCAGCGCGATGCTGCAATTCTGGCACTGCACCAGCGCGCCGCAACTGCGGCAAAGCTGCGACCACGAGTAGCCGCGGCGGTTGATCAACACCATCGCCTGGGTGCGCTCTTCCAGGCGGCGGGCAATGGCGGCGCGCAGGCTTTCGGAAACGGGCGCGGCGCGATGCTGGCGGCGGAACTCTTCGCGCAGGTCGACGATGCGCACGGCGGCGAGCGGGCGATTTTCGACGCGCGCGGCGAGGCGCAGCAGGTGGTACTTTCCGGCGCGGGCGTTGTGAAAGGTTTCCAGGGAAGGCGTGGCCGAACCGAGCAGCACCACCGCGCCCTCGATCCGCGCGCGATAGACGGCGGTGTCGCGCCCGTGATAGCGCGGCGTTTCCTCCTGCTTGTAGCTGGACTCCTGCTCTTCGTCGACGATGAGGAGGCCGAGATGCTCCAGCGGCGCGAAGACGGCCGAGCGCGTGCCGACGACGACGCGGGCCTCGCCGCGGCGCACGCGCCACCACTCGCGAGCGCGTTCGACATCGGGCAGGGCGCTGTGCAGCACCGCCACGGCCTCACCGAAACGCGCGCGCACCAGCCGGCCGACCCACAGCGTGAGCGCGATTTCCGGAACCAGCACAATCGCCGTCTTGCCGCGCGAAAGGGCCGCGGCGATGGCTCCCAGATACACCTCGGTCTTGCCGCTGCCCGTGACGCCGTGCAATAGCGCGGCGGAGAATTCTCCGGCCACCAGCCAGCGCCAGATTTCCGCGAGGGCCTGATTCTGCTCGGGGTTCAGGACGTTGGCGGGGGGAGTGAAGTCCGTGTCCCAGGGATCTTCGCCGGGTGTGAGCGGCTCTTCCCAGGCGGTGAGCCGGCCGCTCTTTTCCAGCCGCTCGACCACGGCGCGCGACACGCCAGCCTGCTGGAGCAGCAGGGCCAGGGGCAACGGCCCGCGCGTGGCCGTGAGGATTTCGCGGATGCGCTGCTCGGGCGAACCCGCGGCAGGCTCCTCGCTCGACGGATTCCAGGCCACGATTTTCTGCAGGCGCGTCTTGCGGCGGCTCAGAACGGCGCGTGCTTCCAGATAGCCGTGGCGCACAAGTTTCTCGGCGGCCGCTTCGGCGCCGGGGCGGCCGCGCATCCGCGCGGCGGTCCACGGCGAACCCTCGCGGTCGAAGTGTTGCAACAATTCCCGCTCGGCGCGCTCGACGTCCGTGGTGTGTTCGGCCTCCGCCAGTTCCCGCAGGTAGGAGCGGCCGGCATCGGCGAGGCGGTATTCGCGGTCGTGGCGGAGCTCGATTTCCGGCGGGAGCATGGCGCGAAAGGTCTCGCCGACCGGCGCCAGGTAATAGCGGCTGATCCAGTGGCCGAGTTCGAGCAGTTTCGGCGGAAGGGCCGGGAGCGGATCCATCAGCGTGGCGATTTCTCTTACGGGCGTTTTCAGGAGGGGGAGATCGGGGGCGCGGTCGGATTCGGCGAGGATCACGCCGGTCATGGCGCGGCGGCCGAAGGGCACGACGACGCGGCGGCCGGCCAGAGGTTCTCCGTCCATCGCAGCGGGCACGGCATAGGTGAACGCCGAGCGCAGGGGAACGGGAAGCGCGACCTGGCAGTAGCGGGGAGCCATGGGTGAGCCCTAGTGTAGCAGGCCGCGCAACGGGGGCCGGCACCGTGACCGCGAGGCGCGACCTATTGGCGGTTCTTTGAGGGACGCAACACTAGCGGGCCTTGGGCTTGAGGCCGAGGACGGCCATGACTTTTTGCAGGTCCTTCCAGACTTCGCCCTTGGCGCTGGGATTGCGCAGGAGATAGGCGGGATGATAAGTGGCGATCAGGCGGGTGCCGCGCCAGTCGAGCCATTCGCCGCGGAAGCGGGAGATGCCCTGGGTGGTGGCGAGCAGGGTCTGCGCGGAACAGGCGCCGAGGCAGCAGATCACTTTCGGACGGATTGCGTCGAGCTGGCGATAGAGAAAGGGCGAGCAGGTGGCGATCTCGTCTTTTTCCGGAAGGCGGTTTTCGGGCGGGCGGCATTTGACCACGTTGCAGATGTAGACGTCCTCGCGGCGGAGGCTCATCGCCTCGATCATCTGCGTGAGCAATTTTCCGGCGCGGCCCACGAACGGCTCGCCCTGCGCGTCTTCATCGCGGCCCGGGCCTTCTCCGACGAAGACGAGTTCCGCTTTCGGATTTCCGACGCCGAAGACGATCTTGGTGCGGGCCTTGTGCAGCTTACAGCGCGCGCAATCCGCGCCGATGTCTTTGCGGACACGCTCGAGGGTGTCGCCTTCGATGCGTTCGGTAACCTCGAACAGGGAAGGCCCGCTGGGGACCTGGATGATCGAGGAAGCCGGCGCAGGTGTTGGCGCGGGTTCGGGCTGGCGGCGCGCAGCCGCTGCCAATACTTCCGGGGATGCGAAAGAGGGCGCCGCGGCGGCTTCGGCTCCGCTGGCTTGGCCGATGGATGGGCCGTCGTTCATGCGGGGAGCGCGGTCCAGATAATAGGGGCCGAGGCCGAGATCATCGGCGTAACGAAACCAGGCTTCCGTGCGGGGACGCTTTGTGTGATCCACGAGGCTTCCGATTATCGGGGAGCGCGGCGGAATTCACAAGAGCGAGTTGCCGGCCGGAGCGGGTTAGCGCGAAGTTTTTTGGATTTCGAGGACGTGATCGAGGACGCGGTTGGCGACGTCGAACTTGGGGAGCTTGGGGAGGGGGATTTCGCGGCCGTCGCGAAGGAAGAGGGTCACGATGTTGGTGTCGGTATCGAAGCCGGCGCCTTCCTGGGTCACGTCGTTGGCGACGATGATGTCCGCGCCCTTGCGCGCGAGCTTGGAGCGGGCACTCTCGGCCAGCTGGCGGGTTTCGGCGGCGAAGCCGACCAGTGTGCGGCGGGAGGTTTTTTGAACCGCATCGCGCCCGAGCTCGGCGAGAATATCGGGCGTGGGTTCGAGTTCGAGCGTCAGGGGTTGATCGCCGCGCTTGAGCTTCTGCGTTTGCTTCGCAGCCGGGCGGTAATCGGCCACCGCCGCGGCCATGATGACGACGTTGGCGTCCGCGGCGCGCTCGCGAACCGCGTGGCGCATCTCCTCGGTGGAACGGACGGGCACCCAATCGACCGCTTCCGGGACCGGCAAATCCGTCGGCCCGCTGACCAGCACGACGCGAGCGCCGCGCCGGGCGGCCGCCTCGGCCAGGGCGTAACCCATTTTGCCGGAGGAGCGATTGGTGAGGAAGCGCACCGGGTCGAGATCCTCGCAGGTGGGGCCTGCGGTGACCACGACCGTTTGTCCCTCGAAGTCGTGCCGGAGGCCCAGAACGCTGCAAACTTTCTGGGCGATGGCCTCGATGGCGGCGAGGCGGCCCGCGCCGGTCATTCCGCAGGCGAGGTAGCCTTCGTCGGGATCGGCCACGTGAACGCCGCGGGCGCGCAACAGCGCGAGATTGGCCTGCGTCGCGGGATGCTCCCACATGTTGACGTTCATGGCGGGCGCCACGATCACGGGCGCCTTGGTGGCAAGGTAGAGAGTGGAGAGGAAATCGTCGGCGACGCCGTGGGCGAATTTTCCCAGGATGTCGGCGGTGGCCGGCGCAACGAGCAGGAGGTCGATCCGCTGGGCCACGGCGATGTGCTCGATGGCGCTTTCGACGTTGGCGGCCGCGGCGTCGGGCGGGCCGAACATTTCGGTGATGACCTTCTGGCCGGTGAGCGCGGCAAACGTGAGGGGGGTAATGAACTCGCGGGCCGCGCGGGTCATCACCACCTGGATATCGAGCTTTTCCTGCTGCAGGCGGCGGACGAGCTCCGCCGCCTTGTAGGCCGCGACTCCGCCGGTGATGCCCAGGGCAATCTTCATAGCCCTCTCACGAACCATTCCGCGACGAACGAAATGTTCGCCGCCGCTACTTGCGGCTCTTGCCTTCTTCGGATTCCCCCGGACGTTCGGGGGTTTCGTATTCGAGGAGTCCCTGCCGCAACTCCTCTTCGGCAATACGCGTGTTCTTGCTCGAGTGGGGATTATCGACCATCGGCCGCCCGCCGATCATCAACTGGCGTGCGCGACGCGCAACGACAACGACGTAAGCAAACTGGCTTTCCGGGACATGTCTGGAAACAGCCATAAGTGAGTTCAGCCTCCAAAGGACTTCAGAATATCGCGAATCTGTTCTTCATTGCGCGCCACGCGGCAACGCGAGGCCAGGGCAATGGCCTGGACTTCGCGGCCGGCGCGCTCGAGATCGTCGTTAACGACGGCGAAATCGTAACTGCTGTAGTTCAACATTTCCTGCCGCGCGCGTTCCAGCCGGCGCCGGATTTCATCTTCGGAATCCTGGCCGCGCGCGCGAATCCGGTGTTCGAGCTCGGCTCGCGACGGCGGCAGGACGAAGATGGCCACCGCGCCGGGTAATTTCTGCTTCACCTGCAACGCGCCCTGCACGTCGATTTCGAGGACGAGGTCCTTGCGCTGGGCGCGGGCCTGGTCGAGCCACTTGCTGGGCGTGCCGTACCAATTCTTGCCGAAGACCTGAGCGTATTCCAGGAACTCGCCCCGGGCGACCATTTCCTGGAACTCAGCCTCGGTAACAAAATTGTACCACTTGCCATCGTTTTCCGTCTTGCGCGGCGGGCGGGTGGTGCACGAAATCGCCAGCAGGGTGGTGGGGAGCTCGATGAGCTTCTGCACCAGCGTGGACTTTCCGGAGCCGGAGGGCCCGGAAACAATCAGGACGAGGGGTTCGGGCGGATTCATTCGAGGTTCTGCACCTGTTCCCGGAGTTTTTCAATCTCCGATTTGATTTCCAGCGCCAGCTCGGTGATGGCCAGTCCTTCGGTTTCGGTGCCGGGAGTTTTCGACAACAGCGTATTGGCCTCGCGCTGCATCTCCTGAAGCAAGAAGTCGAGTTTCTTGCCCACGTCGGCGGCGCCGGCGAGCAGCGATTCGAACTGGCGCACGTGGCTGGCCAGCCGCGTGAGTTCCTCGGAGACATCGCCGCGTTCGGCGGCCAACGCGGCTTCCTGCGCGAGGCGCGCGGGTTCGATGGCCGTCTCGCCGAGCAGATCCTTCAGGCGGAGTTCGAGCCGGCGGGCAAACGCGGGCCGGGCGCGGTCGGCCAGGGGTGCGACTTTGGCGGCCAGGCCGGCGATGTTCGCCAGGCGTCCAGCCATTTCCTGGCGCAGCGCTTCGCCTTCCTGGGCGCGCATGCGGTCCAGTTTCTCGAGGGCTTCCGCGAGACATCGCGCCACGGTATCTTCCAGGCGCGCG
The DNA here is from genome assembly GCA_020072765.1 of Terriglobia bacterium. Classification (GTDB taxonomy): domain Bacteria; phylum Acidobacteriota; class Terriglobia; order Acidiferrales; family UBA7541; genus Palsa-295. Next base: position 20,720 of record JAIQGD010000031.1, on the reverse strand, counting down.
AGCTCGGTGTCGATGGCGGCGGACGGCAGCCCGATCACACCGGGCAGGCGGAGGATGGAAGCCAGGTCGGGCTCGGCGTGGATGGAAAACTTCTGGCGCAGGGCCTCGGCCGCTTGCAGGTAGGCGGCGGCGACATCCTGATTGATGCCCACGGCGGCGGGGCCGGCGAGTTCGTAGCGCAGGGTGACATCGAGATGGCCGCGGCGGAGACGCTCGCGGATCATCTGGCGCATGCGGGGTTCGAGCGGCTCGAAACCCTCGGGCACGCGGAGATGCAGGTCGAGAAAGCGGTGATTGACGCTGCGCAGCGAGACGCGCAGGCTCCAGCCGTGTTCGACGGCGTGGGCCTGGGCGTAGCCGGTCATGGACTTGAGACCGGCGGAGCGGGGCGCGGGCGATTTCACGGGACCGGATTGGGAGGGCGCGCCGGACATGTTCACACCGGGCTCACGGAGGCGGCGGCGCGCGGGAGAGGATCGGCGTCGCGGAATTGCAGGGCGTAGAGGCGGGCATAGAGGCCGCCGCGCGCGAGCAGTTCGTCGTGCGTGCCGCGCTCGCGAATGGAACCTTCATCGAGCACCGCGATCATGTCGGCGCGGCGAATGGTGGAGAGGCGGTGGGCGATGACCACCACCGTGCGGCCGGTCATGAGATTGTCGAGCGCGGTTTGCACGAGCATCTCGGATTCCGAATCCAGTTCGGAAGTGGCCTCGTCCAGAATGAGAATCGGCGCATCCTTCAGCAGGGCGCGCGCGATGGCCAGGCGTTGCCGCTGGCCGCCGGAAAGGCGCTGGCCGCGGTCGCCGATGAGGGTATCGTATCCTTGAGGCATCTTGGTGATGAAATCGTGGGCCAGGGCCGCCTGGGCCGCGGCGACGATTTTTTCGTCGGGCATGCTGGGCTGGCCGTAGCAGAGGTTGTTGCGGACCGTGTCGTTAAAGAGAATGGTTTCCTGGGTGACGATGGCCATCTGCTCGCGCAGCGAGCGCAGAGTGACGTCGCGCACGTCGTGGCCGTCAATGCGCACCGAGCCACCGGTCGCGGTGTAAAAGCGCGGCAGGAGATTGACCAGCGTAGTCTTTCCCGCGCCGCTGGAGCCGACAATCGCCACCATGTCGCCCGCGGGAACCTCGAGGTCGACTCCGGTGAGGGTGGGCGGGCCATCCTCGTAGGAGAAGCTCACGCCCTGGAGCTGGATCGAGCGCTGGAAGCGCGGCAGGACCTTGGCCTGCGGCTCTTCCAGAATTTCTTCGGGCAGATCCAGATAGGAGAAGGCCTGTGTGGAGATGCCCACGGCCTGCAGGAAAAGCTGGTAGATGCTGCCGATGCGCTTGATGGGCTCGTAGGCTTTGAAGAGGGCGAAGACGAAGACGCCGAAGAGTCCCACGGTCATGCGGTGGGCGCTGATTTCATCGCGGGCGAAGAGCAGGACGACGGAAATGACGGCCGCGCCCAGCAAGTCCATCAGGGGCGCGGTGGCGCGGTAAGCGCGAATCCAGCGCATGTTTTCGCGCAGCAACTTGCGGCCGGCCTCGCGAAACTTGCGGAATTCGAAGCCTTCCATGCCGAAGGCCTTCACGACGCGGTTGCCGCTGATGGTCTCCTGCAGGATTTCGCTGAGGTCGGCCAGGCGGGTGCGGCTTTTTTCCGACGAGCGGCGCACGCGGCGGCCGAGATGGCCGACCGGCCAGACGACCAGGGGAATCAAAACGGCGGCGCCGATGGCCATCCTCCAATTCACCACCAGCAGGACCGCGACAAAGGCCACCAGACTGAAGGCCTGGCGGAAAAGTTCGGCGAGCCAGTCGGAAAAGACGCTGCGCATTTGCTCGATGTCGGTCATCACGGCGGACATCACGCGGCCGACCGGATGATTCTGGAAGAAGCCGGCGGGCTGATGCACGATCTTGCCGTAGACCTGATTGCGGAGATCGGTGACGCCGGAAAGCCCGGCGCGCTGGATCAGGATGCTGCCGAAAAATTCGGCCACGCCTCCGACCGAAGAGAGAAGTATGAGGGCGACGGCGAAGACCGACCAGACGTGATGGATGCGCGCGGGCGCAAAGGAGTTCAACTGCAGAACGTGCTGCGTCCCCGGGATTTGAAACAGGACCAGGGACTGGGCCGTGGAGTGCGGCTCGAGAATGATGTCCAGCGCCGGGCGGATGGCAAAGGCGACCAGGCCGTCGACCAGTCCGGCCAGCGCCAGGAGAACGATGCCCATGCCGAGCAGAGCGGTGTAGGGGCGCAGGTATCGCAGCAACCGCCGGATTTCGTCGCGTTCGTTGAGGTGTGCGATGCCGTCCATGATATCCGGTGCCGGGTCCCCGTGTCAGGTTAGCAGGCAGCAGCAGATTTTCGTGCTCTTTGCGACTTGAGTCAATGCGCGAAGCGCGGCGGCCGGCCCCCCGGCTGCTGGAATGTGATTAGCCTAAGCGCGCGGTGGGCATCTTGCAAGGCGTAATCCCGCGGGGTCCGGGGCCGGCGGCGCCTGCGGGAGGTTACGTGACGGCCTTGTCCAGATCGCGGTGCACGACTTTGGCCGCGTAACCTTTCCGCTGCAGGGCCAGGCGAATCACTTCGGCGAGCATCACCGAGCGGTGCCGCCCGCCGGTGCATCCCAGGGCGATCGTCAGATAACTTTTCCCCTCCCGAATGTAATGGGGAATCAGGTAGGCCAGCAGGCTTTCGATGCGGCGCAGGAATTCGCCCGTCTGCGGGAACGAGCGGATGTAGCGCGCCACGCGAACGTCCTTGCCGCTGTAGGGGCGCAGGCGCGGGACAAAGTGCGGGTTGGGCAGAAAGCGCACGTCGAAGACGAGATCGGAATCCGCCGGGACGCCGTAGCGGAATCCGAAGCTCACCACGGAGACCAGCAGGGGGCGGCGGCCGGACTTCTGAAAACGGTCGATGATGAACTGGCGGAGTTCGTGCACGGTGAATTTCGTGGTGTCAATGACGACATCGGCGAGCCTGCGAATGGGGGCCATGCGGCGGCGCTCTTCGCGGATGCGTTCGGCAATCGAGCTGCCCTGGCCGAGCGGATGCGGCCGGCGCGTCTCGCTGAAGCGGCGCTGGATGGCGTCGTCACTGGCCTCGATGAAGACCAGCGAAGCGGCATGGCGGGCGCGGAGCTGGCGATAGATTTCGGGCAACTGTTCGATCTGCTGGCCCTCGCGCGCGTCGACCAGCAGGGCGGCGCGTTCGATTTCGCCGCGGCTTTCCTCATACAGCTCGGTGAAGGTGGGGATGAGGGCGACGGGAAGATTATCGACGCAGTAGAAGCCCAGGTCCTCGAAGGTCTTCAGGACCGAGCCTTTGCCGGAACCGGAAAGGCCGGTGAGAATGACCAGCTGGCGGGCGCTGGATTTGGCCGGCGTGCGTTTGTGGTCGGGTCGCGGAGTCACGGCGGCGGCGCTCAGGCCTTAACCCGGCGGCGGTGCGTGCTGGGGATGCGCAGGTCTTCGCGGTATTTGGCGACGGTGCGGCGGGTGACGTGGATGCCTTCGTCGCCGAGTTTTTTGGTGATCTGGTCGTCGGTGAGCGGGTGCGCGGTGTCTTCCTCGTCGATCATCTGCTTGACGCGGCGCTTGAGCGACTGCAGCGACATTTCGCTGCCCTGCGGGCCGTTGACCGATTCGGAGAAGAAACTGCGCAGTTCGAGCACGCCGCGGGGCGTATGGACGTACTTATTGGCGACGGCGCGGCTGACGGTGGAGGGATGCACGCCCACCTCCTCGGCGACCTCCTTGATCATCATGGGCTTGAGGTGATCGGGGCCGTAGTCGAGAAAATCGCTCTGGCGGCGCAGGATGGAGTGGCAGACGCGCACGATGGTGTGCTTGCGCTGCTCGATATTTTTCATCAACTGGATGGCGGCGGTGAAGCGCTCCTTGACGTAGTTGCGGACGTCGCGGTCGGCGGCATCGCGGGAGAGCAGGCGGCGGTAGGTGGGGTTCAAGCGGAGCTGCGGCAGGTCGTCGTCATTCATGAACACCTGCCATTCCCCCTCCTCCTTGCGGAACTGGACGTCGGGCTCGACCAGGCGGGGTTCGATCTTGTTGTAGCGCAGGCCGGGCTTGGGATCGAGGCGCTTGATGAGGTCGACGGCGCGCTTGACCAGCTCGATAGGGCGATTGACGGCGCGCGCGACTTCCTTGAGCTGGTTGTTCTGCAGGAGCTTCAGGTGCTGGGCAACGATCTCCTGCGCTAGCGTATTCTGCGGGTCGAGCACTTTGATCTGCAGGAACAGGCATTCCTGCAAATTGCGCGCGGCGACGCCGGGCGGGTCGAATTCCTGGACCATGGTCAGGGCTTCCTCGATGTCTTCGGTCGAGTAATTGCCCGACTGGGCGATTTCGTCCAGGGTGGCCGTGAGGTAGCCGTTTTCATCCAGGTTGCCGATGATGGCCTCGGCAATTTTTTTCACGGTTTCGCTGCAGATGCTGACGCTGAGCTGCCAGGCCAGGTGATCGGCCAGGCTCGCGGACGAGGAGAGAAACTTGTCGAACGATGGCCGCTCGATATCCTCGCGCTCGCTGCTGGCGGCCCGCTCGGCGCCGGTATCGAGATATTGCGAGAAGAACGAGCCGAAATCGAACTCGTCGAAGGGATTGGCCGCCTCGGTCTCGGGAACCTTTTCCGTCTCTTTCTTGAGGAAGGCCTCGTCGGTGTAGCTTTCGGCGGTGACGCCGTCCTCGTTGACTTCCTCGAGGACGGGATTTTCCATGATCTCCTGGTTGATCATTTCGCGCAGCTCGAGGCGGTTCAGCGCCAGCACGCTCACCATCTGCACCAGTCCCGGCGTCAGAATTTGCTTCTGCGAAAGGCGGAGGTGAAGTTTGGGAGCGAGAAAGTTCATAAAGTTCAGTTCAGGCGAAAGCCTTCTCCGAGATAGATGCGGCGCACGTCGGCGTTGGCGGACAACTCAGCCGGCGTTCCCGCGGCCAAAATCTTGCCCGCGTGGATGATGTAGGCGCGGTGCGTGACCGCCAGCGTATCGCGCACGTTGTGATCGGTGACCAGCACCCCGATGCCCGCGGCGCTCAAGTCCGCGATGATCTTCTGGATGTCGACGACGGTGAGCGGATCGATGCCCGCGAACGGCTCGTCCAGGAGGACAAAGGAAGGCGACAGCACCAGCGAACGCGCGATTTCCAAGCGTCGGCGCTCGCCGCCCGACAGGACGTGAGCCTGGCTGTTCCGCACTCCTTCGAGTCCCATTTGCGCCAGAATCTCCTCGACGCGATCCCTTCGCTGTTCGGGAGTGATGGACAATGTCTCCAGAACGGCGATCAGGTTCTCCTCGACCGTCAGTTTCCGAAAGACCGAAGGCTCCTGGGGAAGGTAGCTGATGCCGCTGCGGGCCCGGAGGTACATGGGGAGGTCCGTGATGTCCTCGCCGTCCAGCAGCACACGCCCATAATCGGGACGCGCGAGACCTACCAGGATGTGAAAGGTCGTCGTTTTACCTGCGCCGTTCGGCCCGAGCAACCCAACCACTTCGCCCTGCTGAATCTCCAGGGTCACGTTGTCGACAACGCGGCGGCCTCGATACGATCTGCTCAGATCGGCGGACTGGAGCTTCAGCATGCTGCTTCATTTCTCGATCCGATGTTTGGTCAGCGTGCGCGAACCTTCTCGCGAGTCGATTAAAATCGTATCACTCGCTACAAAGAAGGTCAACGAATGGCCCGTGGTCGTGTTGCTCGATTCGTCAGTGAGCGTGGGCTGTCCTCCGGAAAGCACGAACTTGCCGTCGGCGGCTGTGTATTCGGCTTGCTCCGCCGAACCCCGGCGTCCCCCCTGCCGCACCACGGCGTTTCCCTGGGCCAGCACGCGGCTGAGTTGGCGGCCGCTGGGAGCTTGCGCCCGAGCGGCGGAATTCGCCGCGGCCGCTTGCGGGGGCGCGGCGGGATCGAGAAACACGTCCAGGGTGCGCGATTCCAGCGAGCCTTGCGCGGAACTGGCGGTCACGCCGCCTTCCAGATGAGCTTTTCCCTGGCCGCCCCAGTAGGTGAGGACGGGCGCGACGACTTTCCACAAGGTCGGCCCGGCCGGAGGGGCGCTGGCCGCGCCGGAAGATCTTTCTCGCATGGGCGGAAAGGGGCTGGCCGCTTGCGGAAAGACGGCCACCACGCGGCCGGAGGCCTGGACTTTTTTGTCGTCGCGCCAGAGTTCGATTTGATCGGCGTCGAGCACGGATTCTCCCTGCCACAGCCGGGCGTGGCCGGAGTAGGTGACGTGGCCGGAAGTGAACGAGCCGGAAAGGGCGTCGCCGGAAAGATGCGCCGCGCCTGCGCCGAAGCTCACCGCGTCTCCCGGAGCCGCTGCGAAGTAGGTGGAGACGACGCCGCCGGTGGCGTGCAGCTCGCCCGACTTCTGATTGATCGCCGCATGGTCGGCGGTGGTGCGGCTCATGGCGTCGGAGAGCACGGGCGAGCCATCGAGCGTGATGGTGTCCGTCGCGCGGACGATGGTGGCTCGCGCGGCGGTCACCTGGCGGCTGGCCTGCTGAAAGCGGACACCGCCGCTTTCCTCGAGCGTTTCCCACTGGCCGCGCGCGCCAAACGTGGCGGCAATTTCGGCCGAGGTGATCACCTGCGGCGCGGCGCCGCCGATTTGCCGGCGGACCTCGACGTTGGCGTGGCCGAGCAGTTGGTCGAGATGCCCGGCGGAATCGAAATGCGCGGCGAACCTTTGGGCTCGCAGCGTGGTGGTGTCGTTGGCGGTCGTGGAGTCGATGGTCGCCGGGGCGAGGGTTTCGGCGCTTTCGATGCGCTGGCGGTCCATCGTGCGGCCGGCGGGCTGGCCGGCAGCGCGCTCGCCGGCGGAGAAGGTGACGCGAACGGCGTCGGTCTTCAGCACGCGCGAATCGGCGCCCTGCTGCGATTCCAGAGTCACGCCGCCGGTGGCGATCATCTCGCGGGCCAGATTGCTTCCCGGCAGCATGGCGAATTCGGCGCGCGCGGCCGTGAAGTGGTCGGCGCCACGGGCGGTCTGGCGCTGGGCCGCGACGTTTCCTTCGGCGATGATCCGCTCGATCCAGCCGGCCGGATTCAGCAGGCCCTCGAAGCGGTCGGCCGCAACGGCGATGGTACCGCCGCCCTCGGCGGCGCGAATGCGCGGATGGCCTTCGGCCACGACCCGCCGCGCGTGGAAGCCGGCATCGAGTTCGAGGGCGATGCGATCGGCGGAGAGTTCGCGGCCGCCTTCGCGCACGATGGCCGGGCCGGCGAGCACAACGCGGTGTTCACTCTGCCGAATTTCGAGGCTGCTGCCGGTGACGCTCACGGGCAGGCCGCCGGACTTTTCCGAGGGCGCGAGATCGAAGGCGACGTCGTGCTCCACGCGCAGCGCCGCGTCGCCGGTATGGTAGGTGATTCCGACGCCGCGCCCTTGCCCCTGCGGAAAGCGAAATTCCACCGGAGCGGGCGTCAGGGCCTCGCCGGTATCGCGATTGAACGAGAGGTTGCTGGTCTTGACCTGGAGCGAGGGCCCGGCGGACTTGCCGGGTGCGGGGCGGGCGCTCTGGAGGTCGATGGCGACTTCGCCCTGGCAGCGGACCAAGCCGGTCTGCGGCTCGTAGCTGCATTCTCGTGTGTGAATGTTGTCGTTGCGGCTGCCGTCGTGGCCGTACAGGGTGATCCAGACGTCCTCGAGCAGGGCGCGGCTCTGATCCTTGTACTGCGTGGCGCGCGAGGCGCGCACGGTGAAGAGCGTGCGGTTCTCCTCGACCTTGGAGAAGGAGAATTGCGCCGACTGCTGCTGCACGGTGACGGCGATGGCCACAGGCAGGGCGCGCCGCGCGCGCGCCTGCCGCCAGGCGCGCTCCGCGTACACCCCGACGACGGCCAGGGCAATGGCCGCTGCGGCCATCGCCGCCCAGCGTGCATAGCGTGCTGCTTCTCGATTGCGCAACGCGTGCTCCCCCAATGCGTTAGAAATCGAGTATAGGGGAGTGGTTTGCATGCCACAACAGGAGGCGAGAGTTCGTGACTGGTGAGTAGTGACTCGTGACTTGTGATTCGTGAGTCGTGAAGATCAAGAGCTTTGCTGAGTTACCGGTTCGCCAGACGGACGCGCTGGGTGTTTCGTGTCGAGGTGGGGATGATTCGCTCAGCTCCGGCCAGCTTCATTTACCCCGTCGGATCGGGCACCAACACGACATCGACTGTGGTAGCATCCGCCGAGCAGGCGGTCCAGGGATAGGGGGACGACATTGAGAAACTTATTGCGTTCGCGGGTGGTGGCAGCGTCGCTGCTCACCGCGTTGATGGCGGCGGGGATCTGGGCTCCGAGTTTGATGGCGCAATCGGCTGGGAGCAGCGCGCTGATGGCAACGAGCGCCGGTACGGCGGGTGCCGTGGCGCAGAAGGCGGCGAGTGGCGCGGCCGGCGGCGACGCGCGCAGCCGCGCGGCGCAGTGCGACCGGTCATGCCTGGAGGCAATGACCGACCGCTACATGGATGCCCTGGCGGCGCACGACCCTTCCCGCGCGCCTCTATCGCCGAACGTCAAGTACGCCCAAGATAATGTGCCGCTGAAGATCGGGCAGGCGTTATGGGCCACGGCCAGCGGCCTGGGGGCGTACAAGCATTATTTCGCGGACCCGGAGCGCGGCGACGTGGGCTTGATCCGCGTGGTTTACGAGAACGGCGTCGGCGCCATTCTCATCCTGCGGCTCAAGGTCGAAAATCGGCTGATCACGGAGGCCGAGCAATTTGTGGCGCATGATCCGCATGGAGCCGCGGCTTACGAGAAACTCGGCAAGCCCGATCCCGGGTGGCTGACGACGATTCCCGCCGACCGGCGGCAGTCGCGCGAGGCGCTGGAGCAAACGGCGTATATGTATTACGAGGCTCTGGAGAAGAATGACGGCCGCGGCATCTACGCGTTCACCGACGACTGCAATCGCATCGAGGACGCTGTGCGGACCACCAATCAGCCGCGGCCGCAGAATTACGGCCATTCCGACACCGATATCAGCGATTTCACGACGCTGGGTTGCAAGGCGCAGTATGAATTGGGTTTTCTGGGGTTCACGACCGGATGCCGCCACCGGCGGTTTCTGGTGGTGGATGCGGAGCGGGGCGCCGTGCTCGCTTCGGCGTACCTGGATTTCGACGGGACCGTAACCGAAGTGCATTTTACGGACGGGCGCGTCTGGAAAGTGCCCCCGTATTTCATGGTTCCCCGCACGAACCAGTCGAACGAGGCCTACCGCATCGAAAACGGCAGCATTCGATTAATCGAGATGACCATGTATGAAGTGCCCTTTAATGCGGAGCCCGCTTTCGACAAGTAGGAACTGGGAGACGGAGACGATGATGCTCAAGACTGTATTGCGCGGCGCGCTGCTGGGCGCCCTGTTGGTTGCAATCGGCAGCTTCGCATATCCCGGCAGCGCCGCGCCGGATGAGGGAAAGTCGTTGGTGACGATGGCGCCGCCAGCCGCGCCCGCCGCTTCGGACCCGTGCGACCGGGCCTGCCTGAACGGTTTTGTCGACAAATACTTCGAGGCGCTGCTCTCGCGGTGTGCGTGTGGCATCGCGCTGGCGCCGGGCGTGAAGTACACCGAGAACGGCCAGGTCGTGAAACCGGGCGAGGGCATCTGGAAGACGTTCACCGGGCGCGGCAACTACCGGGTGTATCTCGCCGATCCCGCCACGGGCCAGGCGGGGTATTACGGCGACTTCAACGAATATCGGGGCACGCTTTTCGGGGTGATGGCGCTGCGGCTCAAGGTGGAAGAGCGGCGGATCACCGAGATCGAGGTGATCGCCGTGCGGGAGCAACTGCGGCCCAAGGGCGGTCTGGGTGCGAATACCGCGGGGGTCATGACGCCCAAGATGATTGATGAGTTGCAGGCGGGCAGCTTTGTCGTGCCGGATGCGGCTCTGCTGGCGCCGGTGGCCGCCGCCGGGCGATCGCCGCGCGCGCAACTGATCGCCGCGTCGGATCTGTATTACCAAGGATTCACGCAAAACAAGGGCGCGCTCGCGGCGTTTGCCGAGCCGTGCTCGCGCAGGGAAAACGGCGTGGCGGCCACGAATAATTCTGATGGTCCGGTGGTGGATCCGGCGCAGCCTGCCTTTCGTGTTTTCAGTCAAGGATGCGCGGGGGAACTGGACCGGGGTTTTTTCAGCGCCCTGGCCAAGTTCCGCAACCGGCGTGCGTGGGTCGTGGACGAGGAGCAGGGGTTGATGCTGGATCTCGCGTTGTTCGATAACGAAGGCGACGTCCGGTCGGTTTCCGTGCCCGGCGCCGGCCAGATCCAGGTGCCGCCGGAGTTTCTCCGGCCCATCACCTACGTGCAGCCGCACTTGTTCAAGATCGAGCGCGGCAAGATTCGGGAGATCGAGGGGCTGTCCTGGCCGGTGCCGTTTGGCATGCAATCCGGTTGGGAAAACTAAGAGCGGCCGTTCGCCGCGGAGTGCGGTTAGGTGACGGGAACGACGCCCATGTTGGCGGCGGCGACGCGATCGCGCGTGGTGTTCTTGACCAGGTACATGGCATCGTCGGCCAGGTGCAGGAGTTCGGCTTTGGTGCGCGAGTCGGTGGGATAGGAGGCCAGGCCGATGCTGGCGGAAATATGGACATTCAGGCCGGTGTCCTTCAGCCAGACGGTTTCGCGGATCAGTTTATGGACGCGGCGGGCGACGCCGAGGGCGTTTTCCTTGGAGGTCTGGGGAAGGAGCAGGACGAATTCGTCGCCGCCGTAGCGGAAGGCCAGGTCGATCAGGCGGCACTTGTTCTTGATGGCCTCGCCGATCTCGCCGAGCAGCTTCGATCCCATCAGGTGGCCGTAGGTGTCGTTGACATTCTTGAAGTGATCGAGGTCGATGAAGATCAGGGAGAACTCGAAGGCGTAGCGGTGCGAGCGGTAGATTTCCGTATCAAGCATGAAGTTCAAGTGGCGGGCATTGTAGAGGCTGGTGCAGTCATCGGTGATGGTCAGCTCGTGGATGCGCTGCACATGGCGCGCGTTTTCGATGGCGATGGCGGCGTAGTCGGCCAGCGCCTCGAGCAGAGCGAGGTCGCGGGGACTGAAGCCTTCCTCACCCATGCAGTTGATCAGCTCGATGACGCCCAGGCACTGGTCGCGGAAGCGCACCGGAACGGCGACCACTGAGCGGGTAGCGACGTTGGTCCTCTCGTCGACCTTGCCAAAGAAACGCGAATCCTTGCTGGTGTCGGGCACCACCACGGCTTCACCGGACTGCGCCACCCAGCCCGCCAGGCCCTGTCCCACCTTGATGCGGACGTCCTTGAGGGCGTCGGCGCCTTCGCCGGTGGCGATCTGAAAGTAGAGTTCCTGTTTTTCCAGATCCATCAAGAGAAGAGACCAAGTGTCCGGGTGCAGCACCTCATTGATTTTTTCCATGATGGTGCGCAGGACTTGATCGAGCTGGAGGGAGGAGGTGAGGGCCTTTCCCAACTCGTGGAAGACGGTGACTTCGTTTTCGGCGGCGGTGGGAGCCACACTAGGACCCACGTCGGCGGGCGGGGCGGGGTTGCGGCGCCGTTCCACGCCGTCGAACGGCGTGGCCGGACTACCCCGGCGGTTCAACTCGGCGGAACCGTGGGCGGGCGCGTCTTGGGGTTCTCTCGGCAATCTTGGCATTATAGTGAAGCATTTTCTCCGGCTGCAACCGTCATTCCAGGCGAATTGCCGAAAGGCCAACCGCCTGCCCGGAAGTACTACGGCGAGTAGCATTGACACCCATCGTACCGGAGCCTATATTTTTTGGGGTCGCTGCGGATGCCTGCCACACCTTTCGGCGAACATTTGAAACGCGAGCGCGAGATGCGCGGGGTCTCCCTGGAAGAGATCTCGGCCGCCACGCGCATCAGCACGCGCTTTCTGGAAGCCATCGAGAGCGATCAGTGGGATCAATTGCCGGGCGGCGTGTTCAACCGCGGGTTCATTCGCTCCATCGCGCGGTTTCTCGGACTGGATGAAGACGGCCTGGTGGCGGAGTACTCCTTGGAAACCAAGGGGGAAGCGGAGAAACTCCCGGCCGCGCCCCCGCCGACCGAAATCCCGCGGAATTGGCGGCCCGTCGCCGCCCTGGCGGTCTTGGGCGCTCTCCTGATTGCCGGGCTGGCGGTCTATCTGTTGTTTGGAGTTGGGCTGGCGGGAAGGATGCACCGGCGTGTCGGGGGAGCGACGGACAACACGGCTGCCGGAAATGCCGCCCAGGTGCCGGCGGCACGCGGCGGAACGGATGCAGGAAAGGATGTGGCAGGCACGTCCGGGGAATCTTCTGCGCCGGTTGCCGGAGGGCTGCCGCTGCCCGAGGCCCCGGTGGTTCTGGCGCTGAAGATGGAAGCGGGCAAGCCCGCCCAGTTGAAAGTGGTCGCCGACGGGAAGACGGTGTTCGAAGGGGCGGTGCGCGCCAACGACGTCATGAAATTCGACGCGAAGGCGAGTTTCGAAGTGACGACCAACGATTCGAGCGCTTTGCTGCTGGAACTGAACGGGCAGCCGGTCCCTCCGATCGGCACGCCCGGACAGCCGGGGAGCATCACGCTGACTCAGAACGATCTGAAGTCGGCCGGGGAGGAGTCCCATTAGCGCCGAGATACGCACGGAAGTACTTTCCGGCCATGCCCACCAGGAACGGAAATTGGCGATCTGCTCCGGGGCGGTGCCGCTCAGCAGGGAAGATCACGCCGAATTGCTGGCGGTGCTGGCCTCGGACGCCGATCCGTTGATCGCCGAGCGGGCGCAGAATGCGGCGTTGATGCTTCCCGTGGAGGCCTATCTGGCGGCGATTGCCCGCAGCGACGCGGACGCGCACGTTTTTGCCTATTGCGCCGATTACCTGGGCGAAAAGCCCGGCATTCCCGACGCCCTGGCCAAGAATCCGGGTTGCCCGCCGGCGTGCGTGGCGCGGGTCGCGCCCGGCCTGACGGCCGCGGGCATTCAGGGGCTGCTCGACAATCTGGAGCGTTTTGTCGCCGATCCGCTGCTGGTGGCTGCAGTGGCCAAGTGCCCGGGAGCGAGTGCCACGCAGAAGGAGATGCTGGGCGAATTGGAAAAGGGCGCGGTCTCCATGATCGAGCTGTGTGAGGCCGCCGCGGAAATCGAGCCCGATCCCGTAAAGCGGGAGACGCTGATGCAGCGCGTGACGCACATGAACGTGGTCCAGCGGCTCACGCTGGCTCTGAAAGGCGGGCGCACCGAACGCATGCTGCTCATCCGCGATCCGAACAAGCTGGTGCAGCGGGCGGTGCTGCAATCCCCGCGGCTGACCGATTCGGAAGTGGAAGCCTTTTCGGCCATGACCAATCTGACCGGGGAAATCCTGCGGCAGATTTCGGCGACGCGCATCTTCATGAAGAATTATGCGATCGTGAAAAATCTCGTGAACAATCCGAAGACGCCGCTCGATGTCTCCCTGCACCTGTTCCCCCGGCTCACCCCGCCGGACTTGCTCAAGCTCACAAGCAACAAGAATATCCCGGAAACGCTGCGCACCACGGCCCAGAAACTCCATCGCAAGCGCAAGGCGGGCGGCTAGGGCGAGTCGGCGGCGCGCCAACCTCGTGGCGTGCTCCGGGAAGTGCTCACTGTGTTTCTTCGGCTGCGATGCGCGGGAGGACGGCGCGGAACAGGGCCGTGAGGCGTTCTTCGACGAGCGCGCCGGCGGCCAGGACTTGGGCGTGATCGATGCCTTGGTTTTGCAAATCCGCGGCGGCATTGGCGACGCTGGAAATGGCCAGGACTTGGATTCCCATATGCCGCGCGACGATCGCTTCCGGGACGGTCGACATCCCCACCAGGTCCGCGCCGATGGTCCGGAGAAAACGAATCTCGGCGGGCGTCTCATAACTCGGCCCGCGAAAGGCGGCGTACACGCCTTCGTGCAGGCTGATGCCGAGCCGCTGGGCCTCCGCTAGAGCCATCTGGCGACAGTCCTGCGAGTAGGCGTGGGACAGGTCGGGAAAGCGGGGGCCGAAGCGTTCATCGTTGGCGCCCGTGAGCGGGTTTTCCCCCATCAGGTTGATGTGATCGCGGATCAGAACCAGTGACCCCATGCGGAAGTCGGGATGAATGGCTCCGGCGGCGTTGGTCAGAACCACGGCGCGGATCCCCATCCGGCCCAGGACGCGCAGCGGAAAACCGAGCTCCCGGGCGGAGTAGCCTTCGTAGAGGTGGGCGCGCCCCTGCATGACCGCAAGCGCGACATCGTCGAGCGTTCCGAGCACGAGACGCCCGGCATGGCCGGTTGCCCCCGGGCGGGGGAAACCGCTGATCTTGGCGTAGGGAATTCGCGTGGCGCCGGCGAGGCGTTCGGCGAAGCCTCCCAGCCCCGAACCGAGCACGACGGCGACGCGGGGACGCAGTTTCGTACGCGCCAGGATGGATTTGGCGGCGCGTTCGGCGCGGGCGAACTCGGTCGTGTGGGCCGCGGGTTGTGAACGGGCGCGACTCATGGACGCCGCATTATAGGCGTACTTGGGAAATCCCTACAAGGCGCGATCCAGGCGAACTCTGGCGGTACTGGCACAACTCCGGCAAACTGTGCTAAGAGAACACCACCGCATTGCGGCGGAGAGGCGGAAACTGTGAGCGCACCGGCACTGGCCAGCGAAGGATCCGTGGTGATCAGCCCGCGGGGCGTGGACCGCCTGCGCGCCGGGCATCTTTGGGTTTACCGCAGCGACGTGCGCACGGCCCAGGCGGAGCCGGGGGCCGTGGTCCGACTCACCGACGAGCGGGGACGTTTTCAGGGGCGCGCCTTCTATAGCGATAAGTCGCAGATCGCCATTCGCCTCCTGACGCGAACGGATGTGCCGGTCAATCGGGCCTTCTTCGCGGAGCGGTTGCGGCGGGCGGCGCGCTATCGCGACCGGATCGTCGAAAACTCCGAAGCCTGCCGTCTGGTCTATAGCGAAGCCGATCTGCTGCCGTCGCTCATCGTGGATCGCTACGGGGATTTCCTCGTCCTGCAGACGCTCAGCCAGGCCACCGAGCGGCTCAAGGAAGTGTTTCTCGATATCCTGGTGGAGATGTTTTCCCCCAAGGGCGTGCTGGAGCGCAACGATCCGCGCGTGCGCCTGCTCGAAGGCCTGGAGCAGCGCGTGGGAGTGCTGCACGGGGAGGTCCCGCCGGAGATTCAGGTGAAGGAAAACGGGGTGGCGTTCGTGTACGACCTGCTGAGGGGGCAAAAAACGGGGTCGTTCCTGGACCAGAGGGAAAACCACGGGGCGGCCCGGCGCTATGCCTCGGGAGACGTGCTCGACTGTTTCAGCTATCAGGGCGGGTTCGCGCTGACCATTGCGGACCGGTGCGCGCGCGTCGAGGGCATCGAAATGGCTCCGGCGGCCCTAGCGGCGGCCCGGCGCAACCAGGAGCTGAACGGCATTTCCAACGTGCAGTTCCGCGAGGGCAACACGTTTGACGTCCTGAAGGAGTACGACGAAGCAGACCGCCGCTTTCAAATGGTCATCCTGGATCCCCCGGCCTTCGCCAAGAATCGCGACAGCATCCCGGCGGCCCAGCGCGGATACAAGGAGATCAATCTGCGCGCCCTCAAGCTGCTGGAGCCGGGCGGCTTTCTGATCACCTGTTCGTGCTCCTACCACATCAGCGAACCTTTGTTCCTGCAGATCCTGGCCGAAGCCGCCACCGATGCGCGCCGCAGCGTGGCGGTGGTGGAGCGGAGGACGCAGGCGCAGGACCATCCGATCTTGCTGACCATGCCGGAGACGCACTACCTCAAGTGTTTGATAATTAGGGTCTTAGAATAAATTCATGGGACTTTAAGTGGTGGCATTGATGTGCCAGGAAAATACTTGACAACAAGGCGCGCATATTTTATCATCTGGTCGCGCTAAGAAAGCGTGGAAACTATCAGGAGGATTATCACCATGAGTCTGACCCGATGGGACCCATTTCATCACCTGACCTCCTTTCAGGACCAGGTGAACCGCTTGTTTGACACGTCATTTCGCATCCGCCCGGAGGAATCCGCTCTGACCGCATGGTCGCCGGCCGTGGACATCTACGAGACCGAAAATGAGCTGATCCTGAAGGCCGATCTGCCCGATATCAACGAAAAGGACCTCGACGTACGCGTCGAGAACAACATGCTCACCATCCGCGGCGAGCGGAAGTTCGAGCAGAAGGTGAAAGAGGAGAATTACCTGCGGGTGGAGCGCAGCTACGGCGCGTTCAGCCGCAGCTTCAGCTTGCCCAACACGGTGAACACCGAAGCCATCAAGGCCGAGTACAAAAACGGTGTGTTGACCGTGGAACTGCCGAAGCGGGTCGAAGCCAAGCCCAAGCAGGTGAAGGTCAACGTGACGCCCGTGCACTAAGGATGGCGTCGCCGACGGGGCCGCGCCGGAAGCCGGGGTGGGCGGCCCGGCCCCGCGGCGTTTATTGCGCAAGGGAAGTGAAAGGATTTGGCCATGCTGCGATTTGACAAACTGACGGTGAAAGCCCAAGAGGCGCTGCAGGCCGCGCAGGAAATGGGGGCGCGCGCGGGCCAGCAGCAGATTGAGCCGTTGCATCTTCTGTGGGCCCTGATGGCCCAGGGCGACGGCGTGGTGCCGCCGCTGCTGGAAAAGCTCGGCGTGTCGCCCACGTCGCTGGCCGGCGAGATTGAGAAACAGACCGCGCGTCTGCCCAAGGTTTCCGGCGTCTCTGAACAATTTTTCAGCAAGGCTTCCAACGAAGCCCTGGAGCGCGCCTTTGACGAAGCGCAGCGCTTGAAGGACGAGTACGTCTCGACCGAGCACATCCTGCTCGGCATTGCCGCGGCGGAGCGCGATGCGGCGGGACAGCTTCTGGCGCACCAGGGCGCGAGCCACGACGCCATTCTGCAGGCCATGGCGGCGATCCGCGGCAGCCACCGCGTCACCTCGCAGAATCCCGAAGCGACCTACCGCGCCATCGAGCAATACGCCCGCGACCTCACCGAACTGGCGCGCCGTGGCAAGCTCGATCCGGTGATCGGCCGCGATGAAGAGAGTCGCCGGGTGATGCAGATTCTGGCGCGGCGCACCAAGAATAATCCGGTGCTGATCGGCGAGCCGGGCGTGGGCAAGACGGCCATTGTCGAAGGATTGGCGCAGCGCATTGTGGCCGGGGACGTGCCGGAGGTGCTCAAGCCGAAGCGCATTGTGGCGTTGGACCTGGCGGCGTTGGTGGCCGGCGCGAAGTACCGGGGCGAATTCGAAGACCGCCTGAAGGCCCTGCTCAAGGAAGTAAGCGAATCCGAGGGCCAGGTGATTTTGTTCATCGACGAGCTGCACACGCTGGTGGGCGCGGGCGCGGCCGAAGGCTCGATGGACGCCTCGAACATGCTGAAGCCGGCGCTGGCCCGGGGCGAGCTGCGCGCCATCGGCGCCACCACCCTGAACGAGTACCGCAAATACATCGAGAAGGACCCCGCGCTCGAGCGGCGCTTCCAGCCCGTGCTGGCCGGCGAGCCGTCGGTCGAGGACACCATTGCGATTCTGCGGGGGCTCAAGGAACGCTACGAAGTACACCACGGCGTGCGCATCAAGGACGCCGCCATTGTGGCCGCCGCCACGCTTTCGCAGCGCTATATCACCGACCGCTTTCTCCCGGACAAGGCCATTGACCTGATGGACGAAGCCGCGGCCGGGCTGCGCATGGAGATCGACTCGCTGCCGGCGGACATTGACCAAGTCGAGCGGCGCATCCTGCAGCTGGAGATCGAACGCCAGGCCCTGCGGAAGGAGACCGACGAGCATTCGCGCGAGCGGCTGAGCCAGATCGAGAAGGAACTGGGCGGGCTGCGCGAGCAAACCAACGGATTGAAGGCGCGCTGGCAAACCGAGAAGGAGGCCATCGGCCGCATCCGCAAGCAGAAGGAATCTATCGAGCAGTTGAAGGCCGAGGAACAGCGCCAGGAGCGCGCGGGCGACCTTTCGCGCGTGGCCGAAATCCGTTACGGAAAGCTGGCCGCCGCCGAGAAGGAGCTCAAGAGCGCGCAGGAACGCCTCGCCGAGCTGCAAAAGGACCACCCCATGCTGAAGGAAGAGGTGGGCGAGGAAGAGATCGCGAAAATCGTCGGCAAATGGACGGGGATTCCGGTGGGGCGCTTGCTCGAGGGCGAGACGGCCAAGCTGGTGCACATGGAGGAGCGGCTGCGCCAGCGCGTGGTGGGCCAGGAACCCGCGCTCGCCAGCGTGGCCAACGCCATTCGCCGCAGCCGTTCCGGCCTGAGCGATCCGCACCGCCCGGTGGGCTCGTTCCTGTTCCTGGGGCCGACCGGCGTGGGCAAGACCGAACTGGCGCGGGCGCTGGCGGAGTTTCTGTTCGACGACGAGCGCGCCATCGTGCGGCTGGACATGTCCGAGTACATGGAGAAGCATTCGGTGGCGCGGATGATCGGCGCGCCTCCGGGCTACGTGGGATATGAAGAGGGCGGCCAGTTGACCGAACAGGTGCGGCGGCGTCCTTATGCGGTGGTGCTGCTGGACGAAATCGAGAAGGCCCACCCCGACGTCTTCAACATTCTGCTGCAGATTCTCGATGACGGCCGTCTGACCGACGGCAAGGGCCGCACGGTGGACTTCCGCAACGCGGTGATCATCATGACGTCGAATGCGGGCTCGGCCAGCATTTTCGAGCTGGCGGTCCAGGACCCCAAGAAGGCGCGCGAGGAAGCCATGAGCGCGCTGCGCGAGCTGTTCCGCCCGGAGTTTTTGAATCGCATCGACGACATCGTGATGTTCCGCCCGCTGGGCAAGGAACAGATCGAGCGGATCGTCGAGCTCCAACTGCAGCGCGTGCGCGCGCTGCTGGCCGAGCGGCAGGTGACGCTGGAACTGACGGCGGCGGCGAAGTCGCTGCTGTTCCGCGAGGGCTACGACCCGGCCTATGGCGCGCGTCCCATGAAGCGGGCCATCCAGCGGCTGATTCAGGACCCGCTGGCCATGAAGATCCTCGACGGCGAGGTGCGCCCGGGCGACGAAGTGCTGGTGGAGGCCGACGCGAAAACAGGGGAAATGAAGTTTGAGCGCGAACCAGCTAAAATAGGAGTGGCCTGAAAGGATACTCGGCACACACCATGAAAACTTTCAAGACGGCATTTCTGCTCACGGCGTTGACGCTGCTGCTTCTGTTTCTGGGGCAGGCGTTCGGCGGGCGCGGCGGCATGACGCTGGCGCTGGGATTCGCGATCCTGATGAACGGCGGGGCCTATTTCTTTTCCGACAAGATCGCCCTGATGTCGAGCGGGGCCGTGCCCATCAGCCCGGAGCAGTCGCCGCGCCTGTATGCCGTGATGGAGCGGCTGGCCGGCAAGGCGAATCTGCCGATGCCGAAGCTGTACATGATTCCCCAAGCGGCGCCCAACGCGTTTGCCACGGGCCGCAATCCCAGCCACGCGTCGGTGGCGGTCACGCAGGGATTGATGCAATTGATGGACGATGAAGAGCTGGAAGGCGTGATCGCCCACGAGCTTTCCCACGTCCGCAACTACGACATTCTCACGTCCTCGATCGCCGCGACGATTGCCGGCGCCATCACCTGGATTGCCTCGATGGGCCGCTGGGCCATGATCTTCGGCGGCTGGGGCGGACGCGATGACAACCGCGAAGGCGGCGGGGGAATTGCCGCCCTGCTCATGTTGATTCTGGCGCCGCTGGCCGCGATGCTGCTGCAGCTGGGCATTTCGCGCCAGCGGGAATATCAGGCCGACGCCTCGGGCGCGCGCATGGTCGGGCATCCCTACGGATTGATCCGCGCGCTGGAAAAGCTCGGCGCGTACAATAACCGCATCCCCATGGATATCGCGCCGTCCACGGCCTCGCTGTGCATCGTGGCGCCGCTGAGCGCGCGGCAGCTGTTTTCCTCCCTGTTCAGCACGCACCCTCCGTTGGCCGACCGCATCGCGGTCCTGCGGAACATGAACGTCACCCGTTAAGTTCTCTCCGCTGGTCTAGCGAGGACCGACTGCGGCTCGCCTGATCGCCGCCACGCAGAAAGCGTTACCGCCGCGTAAAAATTGCACGGTTCGCTGCTTCTTCGCCCCCGCCTCTTCTCAGGTGTGTTATTGCAACCCATTGACAACAAGCATGTTAGCCGTAGGCTGTCGCGTATTTTGGTTTGGTGCGTGGCGTGCACTTTCCCTGGCCGGAAGGGGTTTCCACGGAGGAAACGACCATGCTAGAAGAAAAACAGACATTCACGCAGGAAGCGGCCACCCCGCGATGGGTTGGAATCGTCGTGGTGGGACTGGCCGTGGTATCAGTCGTGGCGCTGAGCGCCGGTTGGGCGGCCTCGAGCCGGTCCCGGGCGGTGGAACAGAGCCTGGCGACACAATCGCAACAGTTCCGGCAGAGCCAGGACATTTTGAACCAGCGGCTGGCCCGGGCGGAGGACATCAACGCGCAACTGCAGGGCGAACTCAGCGTGGTGACGGACAAGATGAAGCTCACGCAGACCGAAGTAAATCAGGCGCGCGTGCAGACCAAGCGGATCAAGGAAGAGGACGCCAAGCAATTGACGGACCTGCAGACCAACGTCAACGGCGTGCGGTCGGATCTGGATGCCACCAAGAACGGTCTGAACATGACGCGCGGCGAGTTTGGAACGCTGATCGCCAAGAATCATGACCAGATCGAGGAGTTGCGGCGGCTGGGCGAGCGCGATTACTACGAGTTCAGCATCAGCAAGAAGGGCCAGCGGGAGAAGGTGGGCGAGCTGATGGTGGAACTGTGCAGCGTGA
>JAIQGD010000127.1 GCA_020072765.1 Terriglobia bacterium | reverse complement strand
AAGCACCGCACAGGGTGTGTGGGAACTAGGGTATGACGCACTCACTGCGTGAAATCCACAGGTGTGAAAGGATAAGGTGGGCAATGGCAAGAGGGCGTAGCATAGCGAAATTTGCATGGCTGTACATAGTGATGGCGTTGTTTGTGTTGTTGCTGAATGCGGGACCGCTGCACGCGCAAGCGCAGACGGCCAGCATTTCCGGCACGGCGACGGACGCTTCGGGCGCCGCGCTGGTTAACGCCAGCGTCACGGCGACCAACGTGGGCACCAGCGCCGCGACATCGACCGTAACCGATTCACAGGGACGCTACCGGATTTCCCAGTTGCCCGTCGGCACCTACAACGTGCAAGCCACATTGACGGGCTTCCAGACGGTGGTCAATAAGGGCGTCGTGCTGAGCGTCGGTGGCTCGACCGTAATCGACTTCTCCCTTCCTGTCGGAAAGGTAACGGAGACCGTCAACGTCGAGAGCCAGGTTTCCCAAGTCGAGACGGAAACGTCTGAGGTTTCGACTCTAATCAGCCCGCAGCAAATGCGCGAGCTGCCCCTGAACGGGCGCAACTTCGAACAGCTCCTCACACTGGCCCCGGGCGTGTCGACGATAGCGCCGGCGCTCAATGCCGTGACCGGCCGCCTCTATGGAATGCAGAACAACTACTCCGTCTCGGGTTCGCGACCGACGGGACAGATGTTTTTGCTGGACGGCACCGACATTCGAGATTTTTGGGAGCATGGCACGGGTTCCGGATATGGCGGCACGTCGCTCGGCGTCGAAGCCATCGGCGAGTTCCAAGTGCTGACCAACACCTATACCGCCCAGTTCGCGGGGAATGGTGCGGTCGTAAACGGAACGTCGCGTTCTGGAACCAACGATTTTCACGGCGGCGCGTATGAATTCCTTCGCAACAGTGCTTTCGACGCACTGGACGTTACTGACAAAACCGCGGGCAGAACATCACCGCCTCCCTTCAAGAGGAATCAGTTTGGCGGCGCTCTCGGCGGCCCCATCAAGAAAGACAAGCTGTTCTTTTTCGGAAACTTCGAGGGACTCCGGCAAGGTCTTGAGACGACCACGGATATCTTTGTTCCCGAGCCGTACACTGCGCTGGGCATGCTCCCGTGCTCGCTGGTTACACCGGCCCCAGGATCTTGTATCGCGACAACCTCTGCCAACAGTACACAACCGGGAGTTCCGGGCGGTATCGGACTCGTTCCGGGTAGGAGTCAGACGCAGGAGAACATCGCGGCGTTGTACAGCCTTTGTCAAGGGTGTCGCCCAGTTAAGCCCACAGTGGCAAACACTCTCCTCGGCAATGCAGCCTGCGTTCAAGCAGGTTGTGATCTGGGCGGATATTACGAGGTTGCGACCTCGCCGAACCTGATCATCAATGAAGATTACGTCCTGGGACGCGTGGACTACACGCTCGGCGCGAATGATTCTGTGTTCGGCCGCTATGTCTTCGATAACGCGTTCGTGGGTGACACGCGTGATCCCATGAACATCTTCCCGGAGACGGATCACACGCGAAACCAGTTCATTACCATCACCGAAAGGCACGTCGCTTCGGCCACGCTGGTGAACTCGCTGCGCTTCGGCTTCGTTCGCAACAACGAAAATTCGCAGGCGCAGCCGGCCCTTACAGCGGCGCAGATTACGAAGGCAAGTGGGTTTATGACGACGCTCGGTGGCCCTGCTATCACCACCGATCCTCTCCGCTTCGTGCCCAACTACCCCAACGAATTGCCTCGCCAGGACGGCCAGTACGGCGGCTTCGGGCCGCTCTCGGTTATCGGCCCGGACCTGAATCGGCCCGATGAGATCGTTCAGAACAAGTTCAGCGGCGCCGACGACCTTGTCTGGAGCCGTGGCGCCCACAGCTTCAAGTTTGGCGCTGTGGTCACCAGAATTCAAACCCAGAACCTCCAAACGGCTTACGCCAACGGTGGCTACTTCTGGAATTTTGCCTGGGGCCCGCGCCAACCTGCCCAAAATTGGGTCGCAGGATCATCGCTCTTCGCGTTCGCGGTCCCTCCGGGGGCTAACAACGCAACTCGATATTTCCGGGAAATCCTGGTCGCGCCGTATATCCAGGATGACTGGAAGATCACCTCGCGGCTTACGTTGAACCTCGGCTTCCGCTACGATTACAATACCAATCCCGTAGGCTGGGCTTTCGGCAATAAGCCGATGCAAACGATCGTTGGATCATTCCTGCCACCCTTTGGCCCCGTGGCGCCTCCTGCTCCCAATCCTGTGTTTACGCCCGTCAAACACGTCTTTCAGAGCAACCCCAACGCCGCAAACCTCGAGCCCCGCCTCGGATTTGCTTATGATCCCTTCAAGGATCACAAGACCGCGATCCGCGGAGGAATCGGCGTTTTCTTTGATCCCACGTCGGGCCGCCTCTGGGAGTCCAACTTTATCAACACGGCTCCCTCGGGCTTCTCGTTCCTCTTTTTTCCCAGCTTCCCCAATCTGTGTGCGGGTGGGTGTAATCCTCCGGGTGCGACGGGTGAGTTTGCCGGCGTGACCTATCAACCCAACGGCGGATCCCCGTACCAGGTCACGTACAACCTAAACGTCCAGCGCGAAATTGCGCACGGCACCATCTTTTCGGTCGGCTATGTCGGCTCGGTGGCGCGCCACCTTTGGACCCAGGGGGACATCAATCCTCCCAAGTGCACAGGCAGCACGCCAGGCAACCAGTTCCCGGACTGCACGGCCTTGCCGCAAGTTCCCACGTCGCGGCCCACTGCCTCCAATGCAACCTATACGTTCATCCCCGGTAGCGCAAACGCGTGCTTGGATCCAAACCAGAACAACGCGACCGCCCCCGGCGGCAATGGCACCGGCTGCTACGGTAGCGGCGTAACATTCACTCCCGGGCCCTTCGCCTCAAACCGGATCAATGCGGCGATGGGATCCATCATCCAGGCTTACAACACGGGGGCCTCAAGCTACAATTCCCTCCAAGTCAGCCTCAACCGGCAGTTCGCGCACAACCTGGCCGGTCAGGTGAACTACACTTGGTCCCACTGCATCGACAACGGCTCGTTTGCCTCGTCGCTGGAGGAATTCGCTTCACTGGTCCAGGATCGCTACAACCAGAACTACGACTACGGGAACTGCACTTTCGACGTCCGCCACAATTTCAGCGCGAATGGCCTCTACGCCCTGCCATTCAAGGGGAATCGGCTTGTCGAGGGATGGCAGATCGCCACGATCCTGGGGATTCACTCGGGGTTGCCGCTGAACGTCTACAACAGTGGCACCTCGTTCGTGGATCCCGCGGCCCTGGGAACGCAGTGGGGCTCCAGGGCCAACTACTCGTACGCACCCGGATGCCACCCCAACCACATCATCAACAAGGTAATAGCGCCGGGAGTGATCCAGTGGTTCGATCCCGCGTGCTACGAAGCGCAGGCCCCTGGATTCATGGGGAACGTTACGCGAGACAGCCTGCCGGGCCCCGGTGCGATCAGCGCCGATGTGTCGGTCACCAAGAACACGAAGATCACGGAAAAGCTGAACGCGCAGTTCCGTGTGGAATGTTTCAACTGCATCAATCACTTCAACGTCGGGGGGACAGGAGCGGGGATACTCGGCGCCATCAATACACCGGGTAACACTGCCGGGCAGACTACGTTCTCGCAGTCGCCGGTCATTACGCCGCGGCAGATTCAGTTTGCCGTCAAGCTCGACTTCTAAACTCAACCCAGGCTCTGGCCGGCCCGATCGCATCGGGCCGGCCAGCCGCCTGACCTTCCCGCACCACCCCCAGTATCCGGTTCGACCCCTTGGTTCTGACCGCCTGCCGTACTCCTGCGCCCGGATGGGGCATAGCAAGCCGCAAAAAACTGTCGCATACAGTCCCGCGCATGATGTATACGAACAGTCGCCAAAAGCCAATTCCCATTCCCAAGGAATTCGTAGGGTACTTGGCCCAAAAGAGGAGCCTTTGGCGAGATCGTCTCGGCTCAGTAGAGCTGCGTCGCTCATAAAAACGCTCTAGTCCTGCTGCCGGGAGTCTGGTGGGATGGGATGGCTTGGCAGGGCCGAATAGAAGCGGCGCGCCAATGCACTTTCGCGAAGATCGCCGGCGTGATTGCTTGCGCCCTGGGGAGTTGATACCATCTCCGGACGATCGCGGAGTGCTCCCCTGGCAAGATGGGGCGGGGACTTTCAGGGTTCTCGCCGGACCGATCCTGGGCGTGATTCGATAGCCGCCCACAGCGGCGCGCGCCCGCCGGGATCCTAATTCAACGCAGCGTGAAAAATGGCCGGTAAGAATTCACGAGTGATCGTACGAATTCGCGAGATGATCCTGCACGGGGAACTCGTGCCGGGCCAGCGCGTGCGTGAAGTGGAACTGGCGGACAAGCTGGGAGTCTCCCGCACTCCGGTCCGCGAATCCTTGCCCCTTCTGGCACAAGAAGGGATGCTGACCCAGCTGGATACGCGCGGCTTCGTCGTGCGCGCGTTCACCCCGCAAGAGATCATGGACGCCATCGATGTGCGCGGCGTGCTCGAAGGGCTGGCCGCGCGCATGCTGGCCGAACAAGGGCCTCCCCGCCGGCTGATCCAGTCGCTGCACGATTGCCTCCGCGAAGGCGATGAGATTTTTGCCAAGCGGCACCTGGTCGAATCCGACGAGGCCCGCTATGGCGAAATGAACAAGCAATTCCATTCCGTCATCGTCCAAGGAGCGGGCAGCCGGGTGATCGCCGACGCGCTGGAACGCAACGGCCGGATCCCGTTCGCGGCCGCGCACGCCATTGCCTTCGATAAGATCGACCTGCCTCGCATGTACGACTCGCTGAGCTACGCGCATCGCCAGCACCACGCCATCGTGCAAGCGCTGGAGAGCGGCGAAGGAGCCAGGGCTGCATCTCTCATGTACGAGCACGCGTACGAAACCAAAACCAGCACGAACATGGCCCG